>URZM01000096.1 GCA_900552315.1 uncultured Bacteroidales bacterium
GTTGGCCGCCACCGCTTATGGCACCAATCCGGCGTTTGCCGTGCTGCTCTACGAGCAGGGGATGAATCCCAACTCCGTGCTGTTTTTCCGCTACCTGATAGGCTTGCCTTTGCTTGTCCTCATGCTGGCCTGGAGCGGACATTCGTTCATGCTGCGCCGCCACCAGGTGGCCCCGGCGGTTGTGCTCGGTGTGCTGATGGCTTTCTCTTCCCTGTCCCTGTTCGAGAGCTACAGGTATCTGAACTCCGGGGTAGCCTCTACGTTGCTATTCGTGTATCCTGTGATGGTGGCCCTGCTCATGACTTTTTTCTTCCACGAGCGTTTCAAGCCTTCGGTGGCTGTTTGCCTTCTCATAATGGGTGTGGGGCTTGTGTTGCTCATGAAGCCTCAGGGCGAGACCTCGCTCAGCCCTTTCGGATGTCTGCTCGTGATGGTGTCCGCCCTCACTTACGCCATCTACATCGTGCTGGTCAATGTCTCGTCCAGGGTGCGTGACATACCCACCACTAAGCTTCTGTTGTGGGTGCTCGGCTCAGGCACGCTCACGTTGGCTGCCATGATCCCCTTGGGCAATCCGCTCACGCTGCCTGCCGAGCCTGTGGGATGGGTCAACCTCTCGTCGTTGGCGGTGATCTCCACGGTCATCTCGCTGGCTTGCACCACACGCGCCATACAGCTGATAGGCTCCACCCCCACGGCCATATTCGGCGCGCTGGAACCTGTCAGCGCCGTGGTGCTGAGTGTCACGGTGCTGGGTCAGGGCATAACCCCGCGCGAGGTGGAGGGTGGACTGCTCATAGTGCTGGCCACCACGCTCGTGGTGGCCGACAAAAGGGTGGACAAGGCGATACTGCGCATACGCAGGATGTTCCCGCGCCGCCCGCGTCACTGACGCGGGGGCACGATGGAGGTGTAGGTCACATACTTGTCCTCGAACCATGGCTCGCCGGGGAAATACGCGCTCACCGGCTCCACGAGGCTTTGCTTGCGGTATGGACCCAACTCTCCCTCCAGGTTTCCTCCCTTGAGGGTTATCAGGCCGTTGGGGAAGGAGTTCATCTGCCGCGAGGAGATGTTCTTGCGGCAGAGCCTCACGAGGTCGGGGAGGGGCATCACGGCCCGGCTCACCACAAACTCCACCTTCTCCTTGCACTCGGCTATGTCGCCATGCCGGAAGCTCACGTTGTCAAGACCGGTCTCGGCGGCTATCTCCGAGGCCACGCGCAGCTTCTTGGCCACGCGGTCCACAAGGTGGAAATGCACCTGAGGGAACATTACGGCCAGCGGCAGGCCCGGGAAGCCTCCGCCGCAGCCGAAATCGAGCACCCGGCTTCCGTCGGTGAATCTGATGAACTTGGCTATGGCCAGCGAGTGGAGTATGTGGTGCACCTCCAGGTTGTCTATGTCCTTGCGCGATATCACGTTTATCTTGGCGTTCCACTCGGGGTACAGCTCCATCATGCGCTCGAACCGGGCGCGGCGCGGTTCGTCCAGGTCAGGGAAATATCTGAGGATGGTGTCGATCATGCTTGCAAGCTTTCTGTTTCAGTCTATTATGCCGCAGAGCAGCAGGAGCAGTATGGTGGCCGGCATCGCGAAGAGCATGGAGTCTATTCGGTCGAGTATGCCTCCGTGACCCGGAATCAGGTTTCCGGAGTCCTTGGCCCCCACGCTGCGCTTCACCATGGACTCGAACAGGTCTCCGAGCGTGCCGGCTATGCCCACGGTGAGCGGAAGGGCGAATGTCACCTCCCAGGGCGAGAATATGGGATAGTGGAGCAGTTTGCCCGTCAGTCCCGTGGCCAGCAGAGCTATGCTTACGGCTATGCCAAGGAACAGTCCGCCGAAGAATCCTTCCCAGCTCTTGCCGGGGGAGAGGCGCGGGAACAGTTTGCGCCTGCCTATGGCGCTGCCTACAAGGAAGGCCCCGGTGTCGTTGATCCAGATGAGGATGAACACGAGCAGCACCAGGCCGGTGCTCTGCAGGCTGAGGAACTGGGCGCTCACCAGGCCCAGGCCGATGTATATCTGTCCGAAGATGGAGAAGGCCAGGCGCCGGACTGCCTCCGTGTCGGTCTGCCACAGGGTCATGCAGAACCTCATGACGGCGAAGAGCAGCCACATTATGGCACCCGCCACGCAGTATACGAACAGGCCGTTGAGACTGTTGAAGAACGTGACCCCGATGCAGGGGAGCGTCATGGCTATGATGCCGAACACGTCCATGGAGAGCGAGGATGTGGGAATCTCCACCCCCGGCGCGGCCTTGCCGTCAGGTCCTTTCACAAGGGATGTGAGATTGTCGAACTCCACCACGGCGAGCACGCCGAACACCACGCACAATATGCAGAAAAAGAGGTCAGAGAAAATGAGGCTGCACACTATCAGGGCCACATAAAGGGTCCCGGAGACAGCTCTTAGGGCTAAATTGTTCATGAGTCAGATTGGATGTCTCCGGGCCACGGCATGTGCCGCGGCCCGGTATTCTGGTTGTGTCTGTTACGCGATTTTCCGGTCAATAGTCGTATATGTCCTGGGGCACGGCGGCTATTCGCATGCCGTGGTCGCGGATGAAGGATAGGATGGCGTCGCGCTCCTCGCTGGGGGTCACGTCTTCTTGAATCCTGCGCATGGCGTTGAAGAGCGACGTGCCGCACTGGTATATGTGGCGGTAGCACTTGGCTATGTCGTCTATGCGGTCCTCCACCATGTGGCTCTTGCGCAGCACGTAGGCGTTGACCCCGAAATATGTGATGGGGTTGTGGGCCATGATGGCGTATGGGGGCACATGGTTGTTCACGCGGCATCCACCCTTTATCAGCGTCCACTCGCCTATGTGGCACTTCTCGTGCACTATGACTCCCGAGGATAGTATGGCGTATGAGGCTATCTTGCAGTCTCCGGCCACCTTGACGCCATTGCCCAGCACGCAGTAGTTGCCCACGTGGGAGTCATGTCCTATGTGGCTCTGGGCCATTATGTACGAGTTGTCGCCTATGGTGGTGGCCGCGCCCTCGTGTATCGAGCGGTTGATGATCACATGCTGGTAGATCTTGGTGTTGGAGCCTATGGTGCAACGGCCCTTCTCACCTTTCCAGCGGAAATCCTGGGGGTCTGCGCCCACCACCGCGCCGTCATACACTTTGGTGCCGGGGCCTATGGTGGTGCCCCCTATAACACTGGCGTGGGACATGATGTGGCAGCCTGGGCCGATTTCCACATCCTTGTCTATGTAAGCGAAAGCGTCCACGATCACATCATCGGCCAGCCGGGCCTCCGGATGCACGTATGCCAAGGAACTGATGTTAGCCATATTCTTTAGTATTAGAGGGTTAATAGCGGGCAGGAAAGGACGGTGCCGCTTGCCGCACGCCGTGCCTGAACCTAACAGCTCTACAAAGTTAACGATTTTTATTTATTTTAACAAAAAATCCCGAATGAATGTTGGTATGTTTTCCTGAAAAATTGGGTCGGGGACCGGGTGTCGTGGGCCGGACAGGTCGGACGGGTCAGACATGTCGGACTCGTCGGACCCTTGCGACCCCTCCAATCCAGGCCTCCTTCCAGCTTCATTAATAATTTTTAAAGTTTTTTTACACAGCCCCGAGAACCCGCATGGTTAGTGGAAACTATGCTGAGAAAATATGTTGTAAAACATGTTTTGGCCGCTCCGCAAGCTCCGCGAATTTGCATGGGTGAACCTTATTGCCTAATTTTGCATTGTCTAAGTCAGGTGTCGGCATGCGAAAGACCCAAGGCCGCAAGGCCCCATGATGCCGCCGCCCAGCGCCGAGAGTCGGCGCGTCCGCCCTCCGAGCCAGTGAATGGCTCGACTGCGGATCAATGTGTCAAAGGACTGACAGGAGACTTGCCTGGCCTCTCTCCCAAGGGGATTCGTCCCCTCCGGACAGCGTCAAGCCCCGGCAACGCCGCCTCGGTGGGCGGCCACATGCCATGCAAGGCGATTTAGACCTCTGAGGATACGGCTCACTTGCGGGCCGCATGTATCCGCCCTCCGCCGGTCCCCAAAACGATAGAAAATGAAGAAATGGTCTTTGATTCCCGCTCTCGCCGCGCTGATATTCTTCTCGTCGGCTGATAGCGACATCCGCCCGCAGGCCGGGATTGGCCTGCCCGCCCCCGCTCTCTCCCTCTCCCGCGACGGTTCCGCCGCCTCGCTTGAGGCACACTCCGGGCGTTATGTGATTCTCAGTTTCTGGAGCGCCGCCTCTCCCGCCTCGCGCATAGCCAACACGCGTCTGGACCGCATGGCCTCCTCGCTCGCCGCCTCCGGCGTGGACGTCATCTCCGTATGCACGGACTCGGACCGCGCCCTGTTCGGCCAGCTTGTCACGGTAGACTCGCTCGACCCCTCGCGCCAGTACCACTACACCGACTCCCAGCTGCCCACCATAGTCGAGGACTATTCCCTGGACTCGGCCCCCGGCCTGTATCTGGTGGCGCCTGACGGCACCCTTGTGGCCCGCTCGGCCGATCCCGAGACCCTCCTGTCCCGCATCTGAAGCCCTTCTCACAGCACATGCTGCAATATGCTCTCTCCCCCCGAATATGGGTAGGGCACCAATGCCGCCACGAGCGCTATGGCTCCGACCATGAGCAGGGAAAGCAGTACGAGCCATGCCGTCAGGTGGCCCGGTATGCGGTCCAGCAGCCGACGCATGCGAGGCGAGCGCAGGTCCGGCATCGTGCGGTCCGGCATCTTGTCCATTCGGGTCTCTTCTTTATGTGTCATGATCCTAATTCCAGTTGGTTCTTGATGAGGTTGTAGTACAGGCCTCCCCGCGCCGTAAGCTCGGCATGCGTGCCTTGCTCCGCTATCCGGCCCCCCTCCAGCACCACTATGTTGTCCGCGTCGCACACGGTCGACAGCCGGTGCGCCACTACCACCACCGTGCGCCCCTTGTAGAACCCGCGCAGGTTCTCCACTATCTCGCGCTCGTTCTTCGCGTCCAGCGAATTGGTGGCCTCGTCCAGGAAGATGAACTCAGGGTTGCGGTATATGGCCCTCGCTATCAGCACCCTCTGCCTCTGTCCCTGGCTCAGCCCCACACCGTCGCGCCCTATGTTCGTGTCATATTTCAGAGGCATAGACATCACGGTCTCGTGCAGGCACGCCGCGCGCGAGGCGGCCTCGAGCCTGCCGGGGTCAGGGTTCTCGTCGGCTGTGGCTATGTTGCGGGCTATGGAGTCGGAGAATATGACGCCCTCCTGCATCACCGCCCCGCACAGGCTCCTCAGGTTCTTCTTGCCGAGGCGGCGTATGTCGCGCCCCCTTACCGTGATCTCGCCCCGTTCAGGCTCGTAGAAACCGAGCATCAGCTTCACCAGGGTGGTCTTGCCCGAGCCGGAGGCCCCGACAATGGCCGTCACCTTGCCCTGCGGTATGTCCAGGTTTACGCCGTCGAGCGTCTTGGCCGGATTGTGGCGGTCATATCTGAAATCCACGTCGCGGAAACGTATGGCCGGCTCTCCCTCCTCGCCCCGTGGCGGCACGGCTCCCGACCCGGGACCATCCTCCGCCGGACGGTCATGTATCTCGTTGATGCGGTCAAGCGATATCTTCACGTCCTGCATCGAGTATATGAACCCCACCAGCGACTCCACCGGCGAATTGAGCTGCCCCACTATGAACTGGATGGCCAGCATTGCTCCCAGGCTCAGCTGCCCGTCTATCACCGCCGTGGCGCTAAGCACGGTTATGAGTATGTTCTTCAGCTCGTTGATGAATATGGAGCCTGCCTGCTGCGTCTGCTCCAGGCGCAGGCTCTTCATCTGGATATCGAACAGGCTCGCCTGCACGTCCTCCCACTCCCAGCGCCTGCGCCGCTCGCAGTCCTGCAGCTTTATCTCCTGCATGGCGGTCAGGAACTGGTAAGTCTTGTTCTGGTTCACGGCCTGCTGCTCGAACATCTCGTAGTCCAGCACCCTGCGCCGCCTCAGGAACAGGGCCATCCACACCCCGTACACCGCGCTCCCGGCCATGAACACCCCGAAAATCAGCGGGTCATAGATGAGAAGCACCGCCCCGAACACCACGAAGCTCAGCATCGTGAACAGCACCGAGAGCGACTTCCCGGTCAGGAACGACTGTACGCGCTGATGGTCTCCCATACGCTGCATCAGGTCTCCAAGCAGTTTGGTGTCGAAGAAGGACATCGGCAGTCTGAGCAGCTTGATGAAAAAGTCCGATACAAGCGAAATATTAATCCGCATAGAGATATGCAGCAGCAGTCGGCTCCTGATGAAATTGGTGAGAGTGCGGCCGCACACTATGAATAATTCGCCTATGAGTATCAGCCATATCAGGGGAATGTCTCTGTGGGCAATGCCAAGGTCCACAATGGCCTGTGTCAGGAACGGCAGTACGAGCTGCATGAGGCTGGCAGCTCCGAGAGCCAGTGCTATGGCTGCGAAATGCCTCTTGTAGGCGCTCATATATTGCAACAGAAACCGGAACGGATTTCTGCGCACACGCGTGCGCCTGAGAGCCTCCTCTTCGCGTTTGCCTGCGTAGAAGGCTGCCGTCGGTTCGCACAGCAGAGCTACTCCTCTGGCGTCGCTCCCGTTACCCGTGCTGAGCCAATGACGCTCAAACTCCTCCCGGCTCAGGGTCATGACCCCTTTGGCCGGATCGGCTATCTTAAAGCGGGTGCCGCGCTTGTTGACGCTCACCAACAGTACGAAATGATTCTGGTTCCAGTGCAGGATGGCCGGCTTGCCATGCTCTGCAAGGCTGTCTGTGGAAGCACGCACACCGGTGGCTTCCAGCCCTAATGCCTCTGCGGCCCTGATGATTCCCATCAGCGACACTCCCTGCACCGTCGGGGCGCAAAGCTCTTCCAGAGCCGAAATGTCGGGCACTCTCCCGTAGAGAGAACACAGCATGGCAAGGGATGCCACGCCGCAATGCATGGCATCCCTCTGTCGCTGATACTTCAGTCTTCCGCAGGCCGACATAGTTTTAAGCCGGGGTTAATAGAGTACTGCGGATTTGATGCTCCTGTCACCCTCGATTTCATCGCCTCGCTTCACTTGTTTGCCATAGTTGAACGTATAACTTACGTACAACGAAAATTGGCTGTGGTTGTCCCCTTGCAATGAGGTGTACGTATATTCGTAAAGCGGGTTTATTTCCTCAGTCCAGGCGCCTTTCCATGACCTGTTGAAGAAATTTCGGGCAGTGAGCTGGATGTTCCAGTTACTGTTACTCCATCCTGCTCTTAAGCCATACGTCGGTTTTCCGTGAGTAATAGTATGGGAAGTACTTTTTAGTGTATGTGTGGCGGGAGAGCCGTAGAGCGTCACGAAGAAATTTCGCGCATAATATGTAGCGTTCAATTGTGCTGTAATCGGGTGGATGGAACAGTTCACCTCTCCGCGCATGCTGTAGGGCTGATATGCTGCGCTTAAATTAAATTGCCAGTGGTTCAAAGGTCTGTAAGTGAGGCTGAGGCCTGTGTTCCAAGAGTAAAAATGTCCCGAATTAGTGTAGGTTTTCAGCAGGGCCTGACCCTCTTTGTAGTGCCTGTAAACAATTATAACAGGGTCAAACCTCCCTGAAAACTGACCGTAGGCACTGACATAAAACTTGTAGTCCGGTATCCACACATAATTCAGCATTGTTCTGAAGCTCATATAATCCTCGAGGTCGGGGTTGCCCGTTCTGTACAGGAACTCATAGTTCTGCAACACATCATTGGTCTTGTATGATGCCGGAGAACTGTTGCTCGACAGATTCACCTCAAGATTGAACTGATGGTGATTGGATGGCGAATACGAAGACTCTATATTCAAGGTGGGATATATATTCGTGTAGCTCTTGCCGTCAGTCACGCTCTGATACCAGGCCAACCCGATGCTCCCTTTCAGTATAAGGTTGAAAGGGAATCTTCCGTTGTATGAAATACTACCGCCTGTGTTGGTGTTTTTCATCTTTGTGCTGAACGCATTTGTGCCGGTATAGTCTATGTTAAAATCTTGTATACGCAGGAACCAGTTGGCTGAAATGGAATGAGCTTCTGAAAAGCTTTTGCCGGCGGTCAGGTTGAAAGAATAATCCCATGCATCTTCTCTTGAGTTGTTTATCACTGGGGCTTCTTCAGCGCTAAGTGTGGAGTGATATATGCGGTCTCGGTGATTGTTGCCATAAGTCA
>URZM01000097.1 GCA_900552315.1 uncultured Bacteroidales bacterium
TGTCAAGTCGGGTCACCACGCAGGTCACCACGTTTTTTGAATAAATCTGAAAATCGGCAAAATTCAACAAAGTTCATATTTCGCTATTATTCAGCGTTTTGCTTGAATAAGACGTTCAAATTCATTCGTATTCATTCACTTACTCAGGTTCTGAATGACCCGAACATCTACCACAAAGAATATCAGAACCTCGCAGGGGGCTTCTACCCAGCAAGGTTCGACGCTAAACAATGGGTGAGCGACATCAAAGCCTCCGGGGCGAAATATCTGTGTATCACAACGCGCCATCATGACGGCTTCTCCATGTTCGACACCGAGCTGTCGCCATACTCCATAACTGCCGCCACCCCGTTCCGCCGGGACATCCTCAAAGAGATTGCCGACGAATGTCACAGGCAAGGCATAGGCTTGCACCTCTATTATTCACAGCTTGACTGGGGACGTCGCGACTATAACCCCATAGGGCGCACAGGTCACGAGCCGAGCCGAGACACTTCGGGTGACTGGAACGAGTACACGGCCTTCATGCGCGGACAGCTCACAGAGCTGCTCACCAACTACGGCCCCATAGGCTGTATCTGGTATGACGGCATGTGGGACCGAGACGAACTGGAAGGAGGCCTCGACCCTGAGCTGTGGAACCTGGATGAGCAATACGCCCTGATACATTCCCTGCAACCGTCATGCCTGGTGGGCAGCAACCACCACATGACTCCATTCGAGGGGGAGGACATCCAGATTTTCGAGCGTGACAAACCGGGTGAGAACCTGGCCGGCCTGTCAGGCCAGGATGTAAGCCACCTGCCGCTGGAAACATGCCAGACCATGAACGATTCCTGGGGCTACCGTATACGCGACCATCACTATAAAAGCTCTGAGGAGCTGATCAAATATCTGGTGACGACAGCAGGTCGCGACGCAAACCTTCTGCTGAACATCGGACCCAGGCCCGACGGCACCTTCCCCGACGAGGCCAGAGAGAGGCTTCAGGACATAGGCGAGTGGATGAAGACATACTCGGCTACAGTGCAAGGGGTACGCGGCGGTGCGGTGCCTCCGCATGAGTGGGGGGTAACCACCCAGCGCGACAATATAATGTATGTGCATGTGGTGGAGCCGGGACATGACGCCATACTCCTCCCCTACACCTCCGGCAAGCTGAAGTCGGCGCGTGATTTCGTGAGCCGAGAGAAAGTAAAATACACCGTTACGCCGCAAGGCATAGTGATAAGCCTGCCGGAGCGCCCTGAGGGCACCCCTGACCAAGTAATAGAATTAGAATTTGCATCCAGACTCTGATGAAACCATTCCTTACAACAGACATAATTCTCATGTGCGCCGGCCTCATGGCCGCGCCCTGCTCCGCCCATGCAGACAATGCGGGAGAGCGTATAGTGGGCATAGGAGACAAAGTGTACACGCTTCCCGATGACGAGGCTGACGCCTTGGAGTTCCTGTACCGCTCCATGCCTATGAGCGACTACCTGATGTATACACCTGAATATCATCTGCGCAACATCCGTGCAAGCCTGAAGGCTCGCGAAGAGCTCCCTTGGGCAAAGGATGTGCCGGAGGATATATGGCGGCATTTCGTGCTGCCCGCACGTGCCAACAACGAGTATCTCGACAATTTCCGCTCCACCTATTACGAAGAGCTTCGCGACCGGGTGAAGGATCTGGACATGTATGACGCGGCCCTGGAGGTCAACCACTGGCTGCACGAGAAGGTGACCTACGAGCCCTCGGACGCGCGCACATCCGCGCCCATGGCCACCATCCGCACCTCCAAGGGACGCTGCGGCGAGGAGTCGGTGCTGGGTGTGGCGGCGTTCCGCACGGTAGGGATTCCGGCACGCCAGGTGTACACGCCGCGCTGGGCCCACACCGACGACAACCATGCCTGGGTAGAGGTGTGGGTCGATGGCAAGTGGCATTTCCTCGGCGCATGCGAACCTGAGCCGGAACTTGACCGCGCCTGGTTCAACTCCCCGGCGTCAAGGGGCATGCTGATGCACACGCGTGTCTTCGGCGACTACAACGGTCCGGAACAGCAAATATCCAAGAGCAAAGGTATTACCGAGATAAACGTCACCGACAACTATGTGCCTGTTCGCGAATCAGACGTTACGGTCACAGATGCTGAAGGCCGCAGGCTGAAGGGGGTTAAGGTTGAATATAAAATCTATAATTACGCGGAGTTCTTCACCGCGGCCACACGCGTCACCGACTCCAACGGCAACGCGACCCTCAAGACCGGTCAAGGAGACATGCTCGCCTGGGCCACTGACGGGAAATATTTCGGTTTCGCCAAAATAGACAGTCCGCACACAACCCTGGTGCTTGACCATCCCGTGGGTCAGACATTCGAGACGGACATAGACATAGTGCCCCCCGTAGAGAATCCCATTCCGAGCAAAGCCACGAAAGAGGACATAGAGGAGTGCGCTCGCCGTTTCGAGCTCGAGAACACGCTCCGCGACTCATACGCCAAGACATTCTACGGCGAACCGTACTGCACGCTTTCTGCCGCAGAGGTGAAGGAGCGGTTCGGGAACAAGGCAAATCTGGTCGAGACCCAGCTGCGACGAGCCAAAGGCAACTGGCAAGCCATCTGGGATTTCTTGCGCCAAGCTCCTGCCGAACGTCTGGACGAGGCTATTGCCATGCTCGGAGCGGTGACGGACAAGGACATGAGGGACACTCCCGCAAGAATCTTTTATGCCACGCTGACGCACACCGTTCCAGACATGGACAATCCTCTATATGTAGATTACATACTCAGCCCACGCATTTCTGCCGAATTGCTCTCGGACTGGAGAATGACTATGCGCTCGCCGGCGGAAAAGGACAAGCCCATGTCGCCGCAACAACTGATAAAAGCCGCAGCAGCCATAGAGATAGACGATGCCGCAAATGCCTATCGGGTGCCTGTCACCCCTTACGAGGTATGGAAGAGCGGTCATGCAGACTCCCGCTCTCGTGACATATATTTCGTGGCCCGGTGCAGAAACAATGGCATACCGGCACGCATAGACCCCGTGACCGGTCTTTGCCAGTACCATGACGGCAAGGACTGGGTCAGTGTCGATTTCGGTGGCGCAACCAAGTCTGCCGTAATTCCGGAAGGTCGGTTCTCCGCGACGTTCACACCCGAAGGCTATTTGACAAACCCCGAATATTATCGTCATTTCACCATTTCCAACATGGATGGCGGCTCCCCCCGCCTCTACGAGTTCGGAGAGGACATGGGAGAGAGCTACGAGACCTTGCTGCGTGACGGAGTCTCCCTTCCGGCAGGCTATTACCTGCTGACCACGGGCGTACGGCAGGCGTCAGGGGCAGTCAGCGCGCACATGAGTTTCTTCAACGTGAAGGAGGGGCAGACGACCACATCTCCGCTCACTATGCGCCATTCTCCCGAGGCGATAGAGGTGATAGGTTCCATAGACGCCGAACAGAGGTACACGCCTCATGGCGCGGAATCAGAACAATCTATCCTCTCAACCACAGGACGCGGATACTTTATAATCGGAGTCTTAGGCGACACAGACGAGCCCTCCAATCATGCAGCGGGAGAGCTTGCCGCAGTAAAAGACCTGCTTGTAAAGTGGGACCGTCCGGTTCTCTTGTTGGGTTCCCCGCGTGCCAACCTGGCTGACAATCCCATGATACATTGGGGTACCGACCCTGACGGCAAGGTGCGCCAGATGCTTGAAGCCATCAGCCCGGCGCAGGATGACAACATGCGTTTGCCACTGATAGTGGTGGCGGACAGCTTTGGCCGAGTGGTGTTCATGAGCAAAGGATATGACACATCCCTGGCTCAGAAACTCGCCACTCTTATCCCCCAGCTCTAACCGCGCACCACACCATTTTGATGGGAGATATGGGGTTCAGACCCATATCTCCCATCTCTCTAAATTCAAATATTCTTTAGGGTATGGCGAGCTGCCTACGGCTTGAAGGGATAACCCGGAAACATGTATTGTCCTTTGCCCTTCGTGGCTTTTCCGTAATCGATGGCCCTGTGCGGGCATACATGGAAACAGGCGCAACAGCTCAGGCATTCTG
The DNA here is from genome assembly GCA_900552315.1 of uncultured Bacteroidales bacterium. Taxonomy (GTDB): domain Bacteria; phylum Bacteroidota; class Bacteroidia; order Bacteroidales; family Muribaculaceae; genus Lepagella. The sequence continues at coordinate 4,072 of URZM01000097.1, forward strand.
TCCCCCACACAGGTCGATGCTCCGCGTCGTATGTGATATTATGGCTCGGACAAATCAATGCGCATCGCCCGCAGCCGGTGCAAGCGTCAGAGGCATGCCATTTACGCGGACTTACACCCCACCGCTTGAACAGAGGATAGACCATGCTTCGGAGTGCCGGGACGGAGCCTTCCGTCACGTCCCGGACACCAGGCGCGCACGAGACTATGAGGTCCGCTATCTCTCTCAGACGGCGGGGAGCCGCCTCAAGCTTGGACTCGGCCACAGAGGATGAATCGACATCGAACCCCGGCAGCAGCACATAGTTGTTGGGCATTGTCAGGCTCATGCACAGGTCAGGTTCGCGACCGCATATCCTGAGGATTTCCTTGCAAAAACGGCGCATAGCCAGTCCGGCCTCGTCTCCGCATGTGCATACGGCCCACACGTATCGGCCTTCGAACAAGGCAGCGGGGAGGCGTCTCACAAAGTCAAGCACGACAGGGGGCACCCCCCACGAATAAATAGGGAACACGAAACCAAGGTATTTCCCGGTATAGATGTCCAAGGCTGCCCCACGCATCATCTCCGGAATCGAGACAGGTTGACGTGTTTGGCCAGTCATGCGTGCGAGCTCCCGCGCCGCGTATGCCGAATTTCCCGTGCCTGAATAATAGTAGACCATAAGTGTGACTACATGTCCGATTAAAGTGTGAACGCCTGATATATGAACTCTTTCAGCAATTGGTAGTCCTTCTGCATGGAGCCTATCCCTTTGCTGCGGCAGTCAAGCACGCGCAAGGCATGTATGATCGCCAGGCATGACCTGGCGCTGTAATTACGTATCCCGGCAGTTATCTCCTTGAGTTGGTATGGGCTATGGAAACCCAACTGCGCCATGAGGCCACGCTCAGTCTTTTCAGGGGAATAATGAGCCAGCATCAGGTTAGAATAGAACCTGAACAATAAGGCCGTAGACATAACCACCGGATTCTGCTTCGGATTACGCTCGAAATAATCGACTATTCGCATGGCACGGGAGTAGTCCCGGGCAGCAAGCGCGCTCACAAGCTCGAAATTGTTGTAATCCTTGCTTATGCCTATGTTGCGCTCTATGCTCTCGGGGGTGACCGGCGCCCGGTTGGTGGCAACCATGAGTTTATCTATCTCCCCGAACAGCCTGGCCAGGTCAGCGCCGATATACTCCTTGAGCATTTCGGCGGCCTTGGGGTCGATACGTATGCCAGCATCTTTGCAATACTGCGCTATGACCGGCCCGAGTTGCCAATCCTTTATCCTGGGACTGTCGAACACCACTCCCCCTGCGGTCTTGATTGCCTTCACCAACTCGCTTGACACCTTCAACGGCTCCGCCTTCAGGGAAATGACCAAGACAGTGGTCTGAACAGGATTCTTCGCATACGGGGCGAGTTTCTCAAGTTCGTTGCGTACATTAGGCATCGACTGGGCCTCACGCAGCATGACGAGCTGCCTGTCACCCATCAAGGGGAACTGGCGCGAGGTGTCAAGCACACGGCGCACGTCCGTGTCGGCTCCAAAGAAATTATGCAGGTCGAAATCTCGCGCCTCTGCATCGGGAACCACACGGGCCGACAGAAGCTCAACCACCTTGTCTATATAATATGGTTCCTCGCCCTGAAGCAGGTAGACCGGTGCGAAACGGCCTGCACGTATCTCGGCGGCCACATCTTGAAACGAATATGTCTTGCCGGTAGCTGTCTTAGCCATTGCCACGAGTATTGAAAAGATATTTACGCAGCCCGACCAAGATGAAGAGGACAAGGCACAGGCTCACGCAGGCCACTGCAGGGAACCCCTGGGTGGTGACTCCATATCCATCCATCGCCCCTACGGGCACGCCGTTGGCTGTCAGCCAAGCGACAACGACATATATGGAGTTGTTGAGGGCATGCGCGGTGGCGGCTATCCAGATGGAGCCTGTCCAATAAAACATATAGCCGAAAAACGCGCCTAACAGCACACGTGGCAGGAAACCGAAAAACTGGAAATGCAGCACACTGAAAATGACTGCGGTGATCCATATAGAAAGATGTGGTCCTATAGGTCCACTCCCTATGACGCGTTGGAACGTGCCCCGGAAAAGCAGCTCCTCGCATACCCCTGTCACGACACCTATAGTAAGGACGTTAACCAACAATGCACCTATGGAATTGCCGGACAGGATGATACCTGTAGTATTCCCCGCAGACTCCTCCCAACTGCGCAGTGTCTGCTCAAGAGACGCAAACGCCGATGGAAGGTGCATCTGGGAGTTCCACCAGATAACCTGATTGAGAAACGGAATACCCACAGCATAAACCAACAAGATGCCCCCGATGCTCAACCATGTGCCGCTACGGCTTACGCCCAGCATTTCCAAAGGCTTGCGCGACAAGAACATGGCAGTGACCACCGCCGTGCCCGCGAAGCCAATGATGTTCTGAAACACCGAGGTCCACAACAGGTGCTCACGCGTGCCGGAATGAGCCATATAGGCGGCAAGCTGGGATGCGAAACCGGCCATGATCATCATGAATACGAAAATGCAAGCCGTAAGCACGAGACGCTTGCCGTAAGTGAGCTGTGTGCCGTAAAGGGAGCCACTGTTGGAGGAGCCTTTTTTGTATGCCATGTTCAATTCTGGAATTGCTTTCTGCGGAATATGAAATTTGAACCCAGATATTTTTCCCGGACCTCAGGATTCTCGGCAAGTTGTTCGCTTGTGCCCTGGAACAGTATGCGTCCGTCGAAAAGGAGATATGAGCGGTCAGTGATGGACAAGGTCTCCTGCGCGTTATGGTCGGTTATGAGGATGCCTATGTTCTTCTCCTTGAGTTTGTACACGATTTGCTGTATGTCCTCCACCGCGATGGGATCCACGCCGGCAAACGGCTCGTCAAGCATCACGAATTTGGGGTCTATTGCCAGACAGCGCGCTATTTCCGTGCGTCGTCTCTCGCCGCCGGAAAGGCGGTCTCCTAAATTCTTGCGCACCTTCTCCAGGCGGAACTCGGCTATCAGGCTTTCCAGCTTTTCCTTCTGATAAGCCTTGGATGTGTTGGTCATCTCGAGCACCGCACGTATGTTGTTCTCCACGCTGAGTTTGCGGAATACCGAAGCCTCTTGGGCAAGATAACCTATGCCTTTCTTAGCACGCTTATATACCGGTAGCTTGGTGATGTCATGCTCGTCCAGGAAAATCTTGCCCTCATTGGGAGAGATGAGGCCCACGGTCATGTAGAATGTCGTTGTCTTGCCTGCTCCGTTTGGCCCGAGCAAGCCTACAATCTCCCCTTGCGTAACTTCTATGTTCACATGGTTCACCACTGTGCGCTTGCCGTATTTCTTCACAAGGTTCTCCGTACGCAGATGCCCGTGCTTGATTTCCGGCGCGGGCTCGGCTGCAGCCTGAGCCTCATTGTCGCGATGCGTGGTCTCCTCGGGCAATCCTTCTGTAGCTGAAGCCTCCTCCTCGGCTCTTGTCTCTGGCTTGGAGCCCTTCTTACCGAATGCAAAAATCCTCATGTCTCAATACCTCACTTTATTTGGTGATAAGTGAACGGATATAATCGGTCAGCAACTTGACCGCCACATGGTTATGTCCGCCTTGCGGCACAATCAGGTCAGCGTATTTCTTGCTTGGCTCTATATACAGCTCATGCATGGGCTTGAGCATAGACTGGTAACGGTCTATCACCATCTGAGGTGTGCGCCCGCGCTCCACACAGTCGCGCGTTATCACACGTATGAGCCTGTCGTCTGCATCAGCGTCCACGAACACCTTCACATCCATGCGAGCACGCATCTCAGGGTCGGTGAGCACGAGGATTCCCTCTACAACGACCACCTTGCGAGGCTCTACACGGACAGTCTCGGCAAGACGCGCGCATGTCAGAAAATCGTATGTGGGCATATCCACCCCTTTCCCCTCGCGAAGCATGTCGAGATGCTTGGCCAAAAGCTCCCACTCTATGGACGCCGGTTCATCATAGTTCATCTTCAGTCGGACCTCCAAGGGAATGTGTCGGTTGTCCTTATAGTAACAATCTTGTGAAATGACAGCGACCTCGTCGGCAGGGAGACTTT
>URZM01000098.1 GCA_900552315.1 uncultured Bacteroidales bacterium
GCCTGTCCGGGCTGCGGGCGCACCATGTTCGACCTGCAGGGCACTCTGGCGAGGGTCAAGGCCGCCACGTCTCACCTGAAAGGACTCAAGATAGGGGTCATGGGCTGCATAGTCAACGGCCCTGGAGAGATGGCCGACGCCGACTACGGCTACGTGGGTGCTGCCGCAGGCCGTGTGAGCCTTTACAGAGGCAAGGAGTGCATAGAGAAGAATATCCCTCAGGAGGAGGCGCTGGAGCGCCTTACGGGGCTTATAAAGGCCGACGGGCGCTGGGTAGAGCCTCGCTGACGGGACGGGACGCGAAAGAGCCGGGACCACACACCCTCCATAAATACAGGATGTGTGGACCCGGCTCTTTCGCGTCCTTGGTTCTGGCCTCGGTTCAGTCGTATTTCAGGAAGCGGCCGTTCTTGTCGAACTTCATGTCCACGCCGTTGGAGAGTTCCACCTCATAGCCGCCCCGGTCACGCTCTATGCCCACTATCCGGGTGTTCTTCTGGTTTGACCTCACGAAATCGGAAATGCCTTTCGGCACCATCTTGGCAGGCACGGCCCCGGCCATGGGGCTTTCTATGTCTTTCCAATTGCCGTTGCGGTCGAAAGTGACCTCGCTGCCGTCGGTGAGCACCACCTCGTACTTGCTGACACGACCGAAATCCTTGTCGATCTTGATGACGCTGACGTCGGACTTGAAATTGCTCTTCAGTACGGTGCGCGCGGCGGCTGGCAGCACGTTTACATCGTGGGAATAGTTGTCGCGGGCAGAGGCCGAGACGCCTATGCCGACAATCATGGCAAGTGCCAACAGAATCTTTTTCATAGCTTTTTATTTTAGTTGTTGAGGGGGATTGCATTTCAGGGCAGGCCTTTCTGCGAAACCGCCTATTTGACATTGAATACCTTTACCGGTTTAATCGCTATTGTCTTGGTTCATGGATATAACGTTTTGGCTGCGTGGCAGGTTCAGCTCCCCGGCGCATGTCTGCGCCCCCGGGGCCGAGGGATGTGTAGAGCGGCCACGGCGTATGAGATGAAGGCCACCGTGCACACGGGGAGCAGCAGGCTGTAGGTCATGGTCACCTCCACGGTGATGAAAGTGGCCATGAGCGGCGCCCGGACAATGCCTGCCATGGCTGCGGCCATGCAGACATACGCTATCTGCGAGTGGGGCAGCGAGCAGCCTGCGGCGTCGGCTCCCAGAGCCATCAATGCCCCGGCCATGCAGCCGATGAACAGGGTGGGGGCGAAGGAGCCGGACACGCCTCCGGCATTGTTGGTGGTGTAGACCGCCGCGCCTTTGAACAGGAGGATGCCGCACAGCATCACGGGCACGGCCCATGTCCCTGCGTCCGCCCACAGAGGGCTGAAATCCGTAAGCCGCGCGAGATCGCCGGCAAGCACTTTCTGCAACGCCCCGTAACCTTCGCCGAACAGGGTGGGCATGCAGACAATGAGCGTGCCGAGAAACACCCCCGCTGCCAGCTCCCGTTTCCAGGGAGTGGACACGCGCAGCCATCGCGCGCGGGCGAACATGCCGCTGGCCCGGTACCATCGGCAATAGAGGCCCATAATAAGGCCGATGACAGGCAACCACCAGAACTGCGAGTAGTCGAAAGTCGTGATGGCTCCTTGCCAGACCACGTCCGGGGTCATCCCTGAGAGCAGATAGGAGGTGAAGGCCGCTATCAGGCAGCATGTCGCGAGTCCGAGCACGGGCGCTGTGGTGAGGGTCATGCCGAGCACCTCCAGCGTGAAGAACATTCCGGCCAGCGGGGCCTTGAAAATGGCGGCTATGCCTGCTGCCGCGCCGAATCCGAGCATCAGACGCGTGAACCCGGGCGGCAGACGGAAGAATTTCGCAGCATTGCTGCCGATGGCCGCCCCGGCGTAGGCTATCGGTCCTTCGGCTCCGGCTGAGCCTCCCATGCCTACAGTGACCGCGCAGCCGAGCACCGGCTGATAGGCCAGCTGATGAGGCAGGTCATAGTCTTTCGCTTTCAGGTCCCTTTTGAGTTTCTCTGTGCCACGGCTCACGTCTCGATGGAAAAGGCTCCGCTGTATCCTTCCTGCCAGCGGTAGGGCCAAGGCCGGGGCGACGAACAGCACCCAGTTTATCCCGCCCTCCGTCAGTCCGGATGTGAGCGCTACCGAGACCCAGCGTATAAGGCATTTCAATATCCATGCACCGGCTCCCGCCAGCAGCCCGGTCAGGACACACACGGCCAGTATGCGGCAACGCACGCGGAGGTGTCTGTGGCACCACTCGGCACATGCCAGGGAGACTTTTCCCAGTCGCGGCTTCATGTATTTCATATAAATCTGCATCCGTTGTAGAGAGTTCGGGCTTTAGGGTATAACATCAGGCATGTGGCTTGGTTCACGGAACGTGAAAATGTTTTATGTGTAAATCTTTGATTACTAATGTGGTATGACGGAATGGTGAAAAAATAGTAAAATTTGTTGCCGAAAAATTTGGTGGGTAATGAAAAAGGCGCTAACTTTGCACTCGCAATCGGGAAGCAAGAGAGCTTCACAAACCGAGAGCAAATCTCAAAATGGTGCGGTAGTTCAGCCTGGTTAGAATACATGCCTGTCACGCATGGGGTCGCGGGTTCGAGTCCCGTCCGCACCGCCGAGGAGAGAGGAAAGAGCAACATGGTAAACTTCGGTTTCCTGTTGCTCTTTTTTATTGCCGACTTCTCCAGACATCCGGGGTCAAGGATTCCGGGCGCGAGTACACAAGAAGACAAGGCGTATATAAAATGATACGTGGGCGACGGATTTCCGTCGCCCACGTCGTTTGTCAGTGATTGCAAGGCTCAGAACAGGGCTTTCTCGGTCTTTGTCTGCATGCCGCTCACGGCTTTCACGGTGTAGACGCCCTTCTGCAGGCCGGTGTTCAGAACACCCTCCACTCCTTTTGCGGAGTAAACCAGGCGTCCCTGCATGTCATAGACATACACGTCGGCGGGAGTGTCAAGCATGATGACGCCGCCCTTCAATACATTGAGGCTGAACATGCCCTCGGTCTCGGCTATGCAGCCTATGCCTACCGTGGCTTTGGGAGTGGGTATCACGTAGCCGTAATACTCGGTGGGGTCGTTCTCGAAATCCCAGAGGTTGGTGGCGGAGGTCGTAATCACCTTCAGGTCAGGGGTGCAGCAGCTCTTCTCCATGAAAGGTTCGTCCACGTATGAGAAGCTCTCGCCGGTGAGGGGGTCCATGTAGTCGTAGGTGTGGAGCAGGTTGTCCTTGAGCCAGGAGGCCGAGGACTCGTCGGCGTTGGTCACCAGGTAGTCATAGAGGTTTTCCCAGTCTTTGCCGGGCTGCTTGATGAACGCTGTGGAGTTGGCCTCGCCTGTGTAGGCCAGCACAGTGCCGTCGGAGGCTATGGCGGTCACGTTGAGCGTGTCGTGCCCCTCCAGGCTGAAGGTCTCGTGAGTGCCGTCGGTCAGGTTCACGATTACTACATTTGTGAACTCCTTGAAGCCTGCCTCGGGGTCGTCGGGGTCCGTCTCCTCTGAGTAGGAGGCGCTCATGGCCAGGCGCGTGGCGTCGCCGTTCATGAACATGTTGTTGAGCGCGAAGCTCGGGGTGACGGCAGACACCTTGTCGAGCACGGCCATGAACTCCATGAGCATCTCGTTGTAAGCGTTGGCTTTCTCGTTGTATTCGGCCACGGCCTCGTTGTAAGCCACGCCGTCCTCATAGCTCAGGTAGTCCTGCGGGTCCGGATAGTTGGTGGTGTACTGGCTATCGATCCACTCTTGGTAGAGCTTCTCCCACTCGGCTTTCTTCTCCGGGTTGGAAATGAAGTCCTGCATCTCCGGGGGCACGGGGGCTTCGTCGTCCCAGGCGGGGAATTTGAGCTTGTCGGGATTGATCATGGCCTCGGCTACATACTTGTATTCCCAGCCCTCGGCCGTGCGGACGTACATCATGGGCTGTCTGAAGAATCCGCTGTAGTCCACAAGTTGTGCGATAATCTTCGTGCCGTCGTCCGAAATCACCAATGGAATCACCATCTGGGGCACACGCCCGGTGAAGTCTTCCGTGGGATAGGGGAGGGTGATGGGGTCGCCCCATTTGCCGTCGCCGCCGAGAGTCCACAGCAGAGGCACGTCATTCATGCCTTGGGGGGGCGTTGTCGGCGGTTGTGATGCTGGCTGTGGCGCATATCATGGTGCCGTCGGGATTCACGGCCTTGGGGAACACCTTGCGGCTGTCGGGGTTGGGGAGCAGCGTCCACTCGCCGTTCTGCCAATAGGCTCCGGCACCGTCGTTCTCCATGTTGCCCACCAGGATTCCGTTGGCTGACCAGCAGTTGCCGTCGCCCGATGAGAAATAGATCACTCCGCCGTCGCCCTGATAGAAATACTCTTTGCCGGTGTCCAGGTCGGTGATGGTCATGCTGCCGTCTACAGAGCCCTCCACGTATCTCCCGTCGGGCGAGATGGAGCTTATGACCTGGTTTGGAAAAAGTTTCGGTGCCGTGGGCAGCGCGGATGCGGTGCCGAGGCAGGTGAGCGCCGCTGCGCTCAAAAGTAAAGATTTCTTCATGTAATATGGGAATTGGAAATTATATTTGTCTCTTGTTGACATGCAAAGTTAGGAAATGATTTTGAGATTCCCGATTTGCATCGTGTTAATGTTTGTGAAATGTATGGATATATTCCCCGAGCGGGTGTGATGACGTGCGGCTCTGGCCGCACGTCAGACCTTGAGGTCAGGCATCGTATCCGCAGATGGCCGCCGCCCGCTTCAGGGCGGTGATGAAGGTGTCGATTTCCTCGCGGGTATTGTATGCCGCCAGGGTGGCGCGTACCGTGCCCGGGATGCCGAACCGCTCCATGAGAGGCTGCGCGCAGTGGTGCCCGGTGCGCACGGCCACGCCCTGCTTGTCCAGGAGCATGCCGATGTCGTAGGGGTGCGCTTCGCCCACCAGGAAACTTATCACCGGCTCCTTGCCCGGGGCGGTGCCGATTAGCCGGATAGCCGGAATCTCGGCGAGCATACGGCGTGTGGCGTAGTCGAGAAGCTCATGCTCATGGGCCGCCATGCGTTCCATGCCTGTCTGCTCTATGAAATCAAGAGCCTCGGCGAAGGCCGCTATGTCCACGAAATCAGGGGTCCCGGCCTCGAACTTGTAAGGAAGCTCCGCGAATGTGGTGCCGCTGAAGCTGACGTGGCCTATCATCTCGCCTCCCCCCTGATAGGGAGGCATCGCCTCGAGCAGCCTTCTTTTGCCGTAGAGCACGCCTACACCGCAAGGGCCGTACATCTTGTGGGAGGAGAAGACGTAGAAATCGCAGTCCAAGTGCTGCACGTCCACCCGCATGTGAGGCGCGGCCTGCGCCCCGTCCACGAGCACCGGGACCCCGTGGGCGTGCGCCGTGGCTGTCATGTCCTTGACTGGATTCACGGTGCCCAGCACGTTGCTCACATGGCAGAACGCCGCCATGCAGGTGCGCTCGCTGAACAGCTCACGGTATTGGTCCAGCCGCAGCGCTCCGTCATCGGTGATGTCCACGACCTTTATTGCCAGGTTCTTGCGCCCTGCCAGCAACTGCCAGGGCACTATGTTGGCGTGATGCTCCATCACGGTGAGGATGATCTCGCCTCCTGCGGGGAACGACTCGCCCAGACTCGCGGCCACGAGGTTGATGGCCTCTGTGGTGCCGCGTGTGAATATCACCTCCTGCTCGCTGGCCGCGTTTATGTAGTCGCGCACCCTGCGGCGCGCATGCTCCTGCCTGTCCGTGGCCTCCTGCGAGAGGGTGTGCACACCCCTGTGCACGTTGGCCTTGGTGTGCTCGTAGCCGCTTACTATGGAGTCTACCACGCGTCGTGGGGTCTGGGAGGTGGCTCCGTTGTCAAGATAGACGAGCTGCCGTCCCTGCACCTGCCGCCCGAATATCGGGAATTGTTCCCTTATCTTGTTTACATCATAGTCCATGGTTCAGCTATCTTGATATTGTTCTTCTATGCACTCGTCGGTCGATGCGCATGACGAGCAGTTAGGCGAGTCCTGTGCGCCTGCCAGGCGCATGTCCACAAGGTGGCGCAGGCGTGTGCGCAGGCGTTCGAGCCTCACAGGCTCTATGACGTCGGCCATGAAGGCCTGGCGCAGCAGTGTCTTTGCCGTGGCCTCGCTCAGGCCTCGCGTGCGCATGTAGAATATCTGCATGGCGTCGAGCTGCCCTATGGCGGTGCCGTGGGAGCATTTCACGTCGTCGGCATATATCTCGAGCTGGGGCTTGCTGAACATGCGTGCCTTGGGAGACGTGACCAGGTTCCGGTTGGCCTGCATGGCCTCGGTCTTGTCGGCTCCGGGAGCCACGTAGACACGCCCGGTGAAGGCTCCGGTGGCCTCGTCGTCCACAACGTATTTGAACAGCTCGTTGCTTGTGCAGCGCGGCACGTCATGGCGTATCAGCGAATAGTTGTCGAGGCGGCGCCTGTCGTCCTCTATGCCCATGCCGAGTATCTGCAGCTCGCCCCCCTCGCCCAGGAAGCGGGCGTGGTATTCGTTGCGTGTGGCGCCGTTGTAGAGCGTTATGCCGTCGAGCAGCACATTGGCTCCGCTCTCCACGTCTATGTACAGTGAGCTCAGGCGCGAGGTGAGCCGGGTGCTTTCTTCAAGCTCGTACATGTCGAACCTCGAGCGTTCGCCGCAGTGAATCTCTATGGTCTGGAGGTTCAGGAATTCCAGGGTGTCGTTCTGGGTGTGGTCGCAGCACAGCAGGCAAGCCTCAGCATCCTTTCCGAGCACTATCAGCAAACGCCGCACCGCCATCATCGGCACCGCTCCCTGTAGCATGTTCACCAGTTGTACGGGGCGCTCCACCTTCACGCCGTCCGGCACATACATGAACAGGCCGTCCTGTGCCAGCAGGGTGTCGAGGGCCACGAGCGGATTGCCCATGTCGGCTATCTTGCCGTAGTACGGCTCCACAAGCTCCGGATGCGTCAGGGCGGCGTGACGCAGCGATGTGATGATCACCCCCTCGGGCAGATGCTTGCGCGAGATGGGTGTGGTGGCGAAGCTGTCCCCGGCCAGGAAGAAGAGGCTCGTGCTCATGTTTGGCACATGGCAGGAGAACGTGTCCGCCGGGTTGATGCCGAGTGGCCTGCGCTCCACGTTGATGCCGTAGTCCGGGGCCAGGATGGCCTCCAGGTCCGTGTGCTCGTAATTCTCGCTTCCGGCCTTGGGGAGCGTCATGTTTTCCAGTGCCAGCAGTGCCGCCGGGCGCGCGGCGTCGAGCAGGGGCGCGCTCCCGGCTGTGAACTTGTCGCGGGTCTCCCGGTATAGGTCTGTATATTGTTTGAGTGCGTTCATAAGGCTCTGTATAGAGGGTTAAGGTCCCGCATCAGGTCACACATGTGCCGTCAGCCCTTCGGCCTCGGCTTGACGGATTATGGGGTCGAAACCGTTCTTCTCGATGAACTCGGCCAGTTCCGGCCCGTCGGTCTTGATGATGCGCCCTTTGTAGAGTATATGTATCACCTGAGGCTTCAGATAGTCGAGCAGCCTTTGGTAATGGGTTATCACTATGGTGGCGTTCTCCGCGTTCTTGAGAGTGTTCACGCCGTCGGCCACTATGCGGAGGGCGTCCACGTCCAGGCCGGAGTCGGTCTCGTCAAGTATAGAGAGCTTGGGCTCGAGCATGGCCATCTGGAAAATCTCGTTGCGCTTCTTCTCGCCTCCGGAGAATCCTTCGTTCACGGAGCGTGACGCCAGCTTGCTGTCAAGCTCCACCACCGCGCGCTTCTCGCGTGTCAGACGCAGGAAATCGGTGGCGCTCATGGGGGGCTCGCCCAGGAACTTGCGCTTCTCGTTTATGGCCGCGCGCATGAAATTGACCATGCTCACGCCGGGAATCTCCACCGGATACTGGAAACTCAGGAATATCCCTTCCCTTGCCCGGTCTTCTGCCGGAAGCTCTTTGATATAAAACGCTTCTCCGAACTCAATCGTCACATGAGACGGACGAATGAACGGAAAATGCTTTTCCAGGATCTCCGCGGTTCCGGTAATGGCCACCGGCACCACCGGACATCCGGATTTCTCCGCGATCTTTAAGCTTCCCTCCTTAAAAGGCAGAAGCT
>URZM01000099.1 GCA_900552315.1 uncultured Bacteroidales bacterium
ATAATGGTTGGCTTTCTTCAGGTAATCGGCAGCCTCTCCCCAGTTCAACGCCGGGATTCGGCCGACCTTTATGTCAAGGACTGACTTCAGCAAGGCCCCCTCCTGAACCTCGTAACTGTATTTGAACTTGTCGGAAAGCATCCCGTAGAACGCGTCGGAAGCATAGGACTTGGGCTGCTCGCCGCAAGAGGAAGTATCGTCACACTCCAACATCGGGATATATGTGGCGGCGAATTCCTCAGGCGATTCCACCGCCGTCAGACCGGTGTTGTCGTTGAACGCACGGGCAAATATCAGCAACGCCTCAAATTTTGAAGGATTGCGGTCATAAAGCATTTTGACCAGCCTGCGCAATGCCATCGGATGAGGGGAGCCTGAACCGAACTCATTGCATATGTCAAGAAATTTCACCACAGCGACCTCCACTCCGGTCTTCTGTCTGTGCATCTCCGCCAGCTCAAGAGCCTGCTCATAAGTCTTCTCGGAAGCGACCACAAGCATCTGCGGCACATCCATCCCATGGTAATTCTGGTTGGCGACCTCACCGACAACCTCAGCCTGGTAAAGCTCACGGGAAGGGTCGAACACAATCGTCTGCATCCCGGGGATACTGGTAGTCATGTTCACCCTTCTGTCGGACACAAAACCACGAGAGCCATCGGCATTGATGTTTTTCACCTTGAGTTCCCGCGGCGTGGAACCGGGAGAAACTTCCCACACCTTGACAGAAGAGGGGGCGTTTATCAGCCTGACAGCCTGTCCCGGCTGCAATGACGTGAATGAGAGTCGCTGCTGCGGCAACGCGGAGACATCAGTGGTGCGCGGATAGCTGAAAGCGTAGAAGTCCATGGAGGCCTCCGTAAGAGGAGCGCTGGACTTCTGCGGGTCAACAGTCAGAGTGTATATGTCATTGCCGGTCTTGGGGAGCTTTGGAAAGCTTGTCAAATTGCCGCTGTAGCTATATACAAAATGCCCCGGGTCATTGCCATAACCATTGGTGGTAATCGAACGGGAGATGTTACCCATTGAAAAAGTGACACGGCCTGCCTGCGCCTTCACGGCGATACCGTAGGTCATCGTGGGGTTATGGGATGATGCCGGGTCATAGGCAGGCATATGCACATCATATTTCCCCATTCCCTTGTCCGCGATATTCTCTCCGAACAGATACGCGCCTATCGAGCCGGGCTGTCTGTCGGTAAAATTATGCCACACGATACCGTGAGCCGTTGTGACCACAGTCTGGGTCTCTGTCACCGTCGCATCGGAAGCGGTGACTTCCAGCCTCGGCTGGGAATCTGTCAGGAAATAATAAGAGCAGGCATTGTTGAGGTTTCGTTTAAACCGTATCCTGAACTGTGAGGAAGAGCTGTAATCTCCGGCCACATACTCTTGCGGTTCCTCGGTTGCCACCCCGTAAAACACGAGTTTATCGCCGTAATTAGCGACAGGCACAGCCGGAAGGTCATCAGGAATTGATGTCGAAAACTCATAGCTGCTCAGTTCCACTCCTGAATAGCCATAGACCGCCACCTTGGAAGGGTCCGAGAAACCAAGTTCCTTGAGCTTACTGAAGGGAATCTCCTGCATACCGGTGGAAGACACCTTCACCTTGACCCATTTGCCGGATGAAAGCAACGAATTGTCAGTATAATAGGATGTCGGCAGCGCGACAGCAGGTCTGGCCAGGAAAAACCCAGCCACAAGCAACAAAATAAGTTTGTGATATGATTGTCTAAGCATTTTTCAGGGTATATGAAATCTGAGATGGCAGAACAATACCATACCTGTCGCGCGTTGTAATAAACGTGAGACAGTTTTCCCAATGGATTAACGGCTGAATATGAGAATTATTACATTATCAGACAAAATAGTCCGCAAACTTTGCGACAAGGAACTCATACGATTTACCGTCCAAACCTCCCTGAGGTTAGTCAATAAGTAGGAAAACTCTCCACGGTTGATATTTTTTCGTAACTTTGCAATTCCAATATTTCTGACATGGACATTTCTGTAGTCATACCATTGTACAACGAGGCGGAGTCTCTGCCCGAGCTGGCAGCCTGGATCGAGCGAGTCATGGCCGCCTCCGGATTCACCTACGAGATAATTTTCGTGAACGACGGCAGCACGGACTCCTCCATGGAGGTGATACGCGCCCTGGCCGCGCGCAACCCTGCCATCCACGCCATCTCGTTCAGCCGCAACTACGGCAAGAGCCCGGCGCTCAACACCGGCTTCGCGCGCGCGCAGGGCGACGTGGTCATAACCATGGACGCCGACCTGCAGGACTCCCCCGACGAGATTCCGGAGCTGTACCGCATGGTCACGGAAGATGGCTACGACCTGGTGAGCGGATGGAAGAAGAAGCGCTACGACCCCCTCTCAAAGACCATTCCCACAAAGCTCTTCAACGCCACGGCCCGCAAGGTGAGCGGCATCAAGAACCTGCATGACTTCAACTGCGGCCTCAAAGCCTACCGCAACGCCGTGGTCAAGCATATCGAGGTGTACGGCGACATGCACCGCTATATACCCTACCTGGCCAAGAACGCCGGATTCACGAAAATCGGGGAGAAGGTGGTGCATCACCAGGCACGCAAATACGGCAAGACGAAATTCGGGCTGGACCGCTTCGTGAACGGATACCTCGACCTGGGCACGCTCTGGTTCCAGAGCAAGTTCGGCATCAAGCCCATGCACATCTTCGGCCTCATGGGCTCCCTGATGTTCCTGCTCGGGTTCATAGCCGTGGCCATAATCCTGGTGCTCAAGACGGTGGCCCTGTGTTCCGCCTCATACCACTTCTACGTCACCAACTCCATCTATTTCTACCTGGCCCTCACGGCCATGGTCATCGGCACCCAGTTTTTCCTGGCCGGCTTCATCGGGGAGCTGATAACCCGCAACTCGGCCGAACGCAACTCATACCAGATAAACGAAGAGTTTTGAAAGCCCCGAGACCCATATCCACCTTATTAGCGGCCTTGGCGCTGCTCACGGCCTGCGACAGCTCCGACTGCACGGACAACCGCAACTCGCTGCCCCTGGCCGGCTTCCGCAGCTCGGGCAGCGACACGCAGCAGATCTCGCTCGACACCCTGCGCATAGCTGGCCTCGGGGCGCCGGGCGACTCGGCCATGACCTTGACAAGAGCCTCGCAGGCCTACCTCCCTTTCGACTTCGAGTCGCACACCACAACCTTCGTGCTGCGCTACAACGCGCTCCCACCTGCCGTGTACGACACCATATCCTTCAACTATGACCCGCAACCCTGGTTCGGCTCAGCCAAATGCGGGGTCATCTACAGGTATAAGATGAACCGCATCTCCCACACCACCCATTTCGTGGACTCCGTGACCTGCCCCGGCTCCGTCATAGACAACACCCCGGGGGAGAACATCTTCATATATTTCCGTATCGGCACGGAGCCGGACGCGCCCCGCATGACCAAACCGCACAGCATACAGCGATGAAAGCCATGCCCCGCATATTTGCCGCGCTGGCGGCGCTGATTCCACTCTGCGCACACGCACAGAGAGAGGTCACCCCCGTGGAGTCCGACGACAAGAAGCCGGCCGCGCCTACCCTCCATTATTACGACAAGCATGGCAAGCCGCTCGACGAGCCCGTGCTTTTCCTGGCCACGCTCGACACCGTAGACGTCAAGAAAGCAGGCGCCGCGCCCGTTTATCCCCGCCTGCATGACCTGGACATAGGCGTGAATTTCATGGACGGCATACTGGCCATCGCCGGCCAGAGATACGGCGGCGCGGACCTGTGGGCCTCGCTCTCCATGTGGAACTGGCTCTTCCCCACCCTGGAGTTCGGTGTGGGCGGAGCGCATGACCGCCCCGACGGACTGAACTACACATACAAAGGAAAACCGGCGTTCTACGCCAAGATCGGGGCCGACTACAATTTCCTGTACAAGAGCAATCCGCAATACCGCATACTGGCAGGGTTCAGGGCCGGATTCTCCTCATTCTCATGGACGCTGGCAGACGTGAGCATTGACGACCCATATTGGGGACAGACAGCCAAATTCGACATAACGGGACAGAGCGGCAGCGCCTTCTACGGCGAGCTGGCGGCAGGCATCCGCGTCAACATCTGGCGCAGGCTCTCGCTGGGATGGTCCTTCCGCTACCGCTTCATGTTCTCCTGCTCCGAAGCCGCCGAGTCCCGGCCCTGGTACGTGCCGGGCTACGGAGCCAGAGACAATCATTTCGGGGCTACTATGTCACTGATTTACACCCTTCCCATCGCCCGACAAACGCCTGCGGAGGTCAAATAATGGCCAAGGGGGAAACTTTATTGAATTTTTTCTTTGTCAATCAAAAAATAATTCTGATATTTGCAGCCGGAAAAGGAAGAGGATGCGCGCATCCGGCTTTTCCGGCTGTTCCAATACCGATACCTGACGAGAACACAATCTCTAATTTATAATCAATAAACAACAACACAAAATGAAGAAGCTTTACTCATTGCTCGCAGCCGCCGGCATCACAGCTTCAGCTTTCGCATTCCCCGTGCAGAAGGCGGAGTACGCAGGTGCGCTGACGCTCCCTGATTTCAGCACACAGGTGGTGAAGCAGGCCGATTTCCAGACCATCTCCAGCGACAAGGGGATGCTCAAGATCCTCAACAAAGACACCAACGAAGAGTGGTCGCTGCTCATAGCCATCACCGGAGAATGGGGTCTGAAAAACAACGACGGCTCGGCCGCCACGATAGAGGAGTTCCCCTTCCTGCAGATGCTCATCGCCGCCCAGCCCATGGTCCAGGGCAACGAAGACATCTACACCCTGTACGTCAACTGGCCCTGCTACGGCGCCACCGACATGGACATGACCATCAGGAACGACAAGGGTCAGATAGTACGTTGGGACAGGGAGAAAGTCGAGGCCAAATATGGCGCCAAGGCTTTCAAGCCCATGACATACGAGGATTTCGTTGAGGCCAACGAGGGTGGCTTGCTCATCACCATGCCCGGCCTGTACCTGATGCCCTGCATCGTAGGCCCCGAAGCATTCGGCAACGGCCCGTATTCATGGCGCGTGAACGGCCAGACGGTCTATGCCAAGAGTGCCACCATCACCGAAGACAACAGGATCAATTACGCCGAGGCCGCCACTTTCGACTGGTCTTCCTTCGACCCCTCCACCGCTGACGTGACAGCCAATTTCCAGGGCAAGTACAGCACCTCTGTAGGTGGCGCCCTGGCCGGAACTGCTACCGCCGATCTGGAAGGCGCAGGTGTTATCCTCGGATTCATGGACATCGACTGGAACGAGATAGGCGAGGTACACGTGTTCAACGGCGGCCGTCAGGCAGCCGGCGACGACTGGACCTGGAACTACGTGGAGCAGTCTCCCGTGCCCCTGAATTTCTACTATCTCTGCTTCTGCGACGAGACCATGGGCTACATGGCCAAGAACAGCCAGACCGGCGAAGAGATGCGTAATTTCACCGACAAAGCCCTTAGGCGGTAACGACCTGCTCGGCGCTCCTGCATACGCTTTCTCCCCCGACAACCACTACACTTTCCTTGCCGGCGCAATCTGGGCCAAGGAAGAGTCAGAGTTCCCCTACGGAATCTGGACCATGAAGGAGCCTCGCATGAACGAAAATGTTGTGGAGCAGATGCCCGAGGCTTACAACCTCACCGTAGCCGGCGTGGATGACACAGCTGCTGATTTCGGTTTCTATGGATGCTACGAAGGCTATCGCCAGTACGGTCTGCCCGGAGAGGTAGCCGTAGGTATCGGTGACAAGACCCACGGCCTGAATTTCATATTCGGCTCAGGCATGACCAACGGTTTCAAGATCCGCGGCTCATTCACCGGCGACATCATCCTGCACAACACTCCCGACAAGTGGCTCACCATGACCACCCTTCCCGCAGTGGGCAATATCGACGCCGACGTCATCACCAATCCTACTGCTGTAGAGGCTGTAGAGAGCGACGCTCCCGTAGTAAGCAAGTCCTTCTACAATTTCCAGGGCCAGCGTCTGGGCAGCGAGCCTGAGAGCGGCATGTACATCATCCGCGCTGTCAAGGCTGACGGCACAGTAAAGGCCACCAAGGTAGCCAAGTAAGACAACCACCGACTGATACGGGCATCCCGCCCGACAAAACAGGGTCCGCACCATATCGGTGCGGACCCTTGTTTTATCCGGATTCCTATGCGAGCTTCCCTCGTATCCATCCGAAAAAAGCCGACTTGAAAATTGAAAATCAAGCCGTCTTTTAGTATGTCTTTAAAAATTATAGGGAAGCAACCTCCTGAGCTGTTCCTCGGTCATATCGGGCCGGATTGTCTCAAAGGTCTTCTCGAGCCATTGCCGGGGATTGATTCCCAGGTTTTCACATGAGATGATGAAGGTGTAGAAGATGGCATTGTCCTCGGCGCCGCGATCGTTCTGACTGAAAAGATAATTTTTGCGGCCAAGAACCGAGGGGCGCTGTCCCTGTTCGACGGGATTGCTGTCGATGAGATAATGCCCGTTTTCGGTATACCGCATGACCCGTGGCCAAAGTGACAGGGCGTATTTTATGGCAACGGCAAGCGGTTCTTTTGGTGTGCATGTCAGCAGGGCTGTCTGCATCCACACCTCAAGGCCTTTGAGTACGGGTACGGCCAGACGCTGACGTCCCGTGCGGATTCGTCTGCTGTGGCGCCGGCGGACTTCAGGTTTTCCTCAAGTGTATACAGCGTGGCTATGTATCTGACAGCTTCCCCGGCCAGAGGATTCGATTTCTGCGCGTCGACGAATTTACGACGTATGTGGGCCATGCACGCCAGAACCGTTATTCCGGGTACATTCTCAAATTCGTTGTATACTTTGTAGCCGTCATCCTGTATTACCCCCTTATATCCCCTGAGCTGTGTCCTCGGTATCTCTCCGGCACGGCTTCCTCTGTGGTAGTAAAACCACGTCCCCCGGGGATGCGGGCTTACATCACGGAACTGCCAGGCGTATCCCTTGCGGCAGGGCTGTCCCTTGCGGTCGGCTATGTTCCACGGGACTTCGTCAATCTGTACATATCCGCCTGAGAGAACGGCCTCGCGCTGGCTTTCATAAAGGGGATAAAGAACGTTGGCCGCTGCATGTAGCCAGTTGTTGACAGTCGAGGTGGGGAGCCTGAGGCCAAGTTCGGCGAACATCTTCACCTGACGGTACTCGGGCAGATGGTGACAGAACTTGTTGTCGACCAGTGTGGCAAGCAGGTCGGCCCCTACATGGCCGCCTCCGATGATGCTGTGCGGGCGCGGTGCCTGTATTATCTCCGGCGCCGGGGCGTTTTTATCGGTTTTGCGCCGCAGGATCGGGGTTATGGTCTTTTCCACCCAGAGACGCTGCGGCTCCAGATGAAGTACTTTGGTCTCATCCTGTCCGATCACGTCATATTCGTCAGGGTCGATCCCTTCGGGGTACACCGTCTTTTCATCTACGGGCAATCCGTAAGTGTTGTATCGGACTGGACGGTTTCCTCTGCCTCCGGACTGTCAGCGGCGGTCTCAATTTCCTTGGCAGCCTTTTCCAGTTCCTTTGCGGACGCCAGTCTCGCCTCTTCATCAAACTCGCTGAAGAGTGACGGACCTTCATATTTTACTGCCCTGTCCTTGAGCGACCCGCCGAAGGCACGACGCTGCAGCTGCTCGATGAGCCGAGCCTGTGAGATGATCATCTCATGGCAGGCCTCTATCGTATCGGGTAGTATCAGCGTCTTTTTCATGCCGCTAAATTACTAAATATTAGTAATATATGCAACTTTTCAGCCGACTTCTTTCAATCTTTCTCATACCTGTGGCGACGGGACGCCTTTGGAGATATACCCTCCATGAGAAGCACCAGTTCCGACCATTTCATGCTTCGGAAGCCGACTCCCTGACGCAGGAAGATACGCGGATGAAACCTCCCTTCCTCCAGGCGCTTATAGTACACGGCATATCCGCCATACTCCCAGTGCAGGATTTTCATGACCTTACGTGACCTTCCCACG
>URZM01000100.1 GCA_900552315.1 uncultured Bacteroidales bacterium
CGCCGGCGGGGAATTCCATGGCACACTCGACGAGGCTGTTGAGAAGCTCCTTGAGGCAATGCCGCTATTTGACCGTTATCTGCCGGAATAAATCTATCACTACGATTGCAGCCACTTCCAAGAAAACATCACGAAACCAATATAATGAACCTCAGAAAAATCCTGACTTTCGCCATATGCGCCGCTTTCCTTTGGGGCTTCAGCTCCTGCAAGGATTCCAAAAGCTATGCCGAACTTCTTAATGAGGAGACCAAGTCAGTCAACTCGTTTCTCGCTGACCAGAATGTGATTCTCGACATCCCTGCCGACTCCGTGTTTGAGTATGGGTTTGACGCGCCATTTTACCGCATCGACCCCGACGGCAATGTGTTCATGCAGGTGATTGATCCGGGAGAGACCGAGAAGGTGAAAGATGACGCTCTGGTGTTCTTCCGCTTCACCCGCTACAACCTGAATGAATACGCCTTAACCGGCGAACTCGGTACCGGCTCAGGCAACTCGGAGAACATCGGCCTCGGGTCGGCATCTTTCCGCTTCAACAACTTCACCCTCTCCACCTCTTCACAGTGGGGTAACGGACTACAGATGCCGCTCAATTTCCTCGGGTTCAATTCCCGTGTCAGAATCGTCATCAAGTCTCAGTTTGGCCTTTCAAGCGAGATTTCACAGGTTATCCCCTATCTCTACGACATACGCTATCTACCGGCTGTCAGCGAATAACCGCCCCCTCCTCCTCCTGACCGGTATTATTGATTATTCAACAATATTCCAGATTCATCCACCTAATGTCACTCATCAAATCGATTTCCGGCATCCGCGGCACAATCGGCGGAAAGACCGGTGAGGGGCTCAGCCCCGTTGACGTGGTGAAATTCACCGCTGCTTACGCGACTCTGATACGCAAAACAACCACACGCACAACCAACACCATCGTCGTAGGGCGTGATGCCCGTCTTTCAGGCAAGATGGTCGACTCGCTTGTCGTCGCAACACTTTGCGCGATGGGCTTCGATGTCGTGAACATCGGTCTGGCCAGCACCCCGACCACCGAGGTAGCTGTTGTGGGCGAACAAGCCTGCGGAGGCATCATACTTACAGCCTCACACAACCCCACACAATGGAACGCCCTCAAGCTCCTCAATGAGAAAGGGGAGTTTCTCAACGATGCCGAAGGTAAAGAGGTGCTGCGCATCGCCGAGGCTGAGGAATTTGAATTTGTCGACGTGATGTCGCTCGGCCACGAACTGACAAACACCACCTGGAACCGCCGCCACATCCAGCAGGTGCTCGACCTCAAACTTGTGGATGTCGAGGCTATCCGCAAAGCCAACTTCACCGTGGCTGTCGACGCGGTGAACTCAGTCGGAGGCATCATCATCCCCCAGCTTCTCCGCGCACTCGGTGTGAAGAACATCATCGAGCTTAACTGCGAGGCAAACGGTAAATTCGCCCATACCCCTGAACCTATCCCCGAAAACCTCACACAGATTGCCGACCTCATGAAGGAGGGTCGTGCGGATGTCGGATTCGTGGTTGACCCGGATGTCGACCGCCTCGCGATTGTGATGGAGAACGGCGAGATGTTTGTGGAGGAATACACCCTGGTGGCGGTATCCGATTATGTGCTTTCGCATACCCCCGGCAACACGGTCAGCAACCTCAGCTCATCGCGCGCGCTGCGTGACGTGACTCTCTCTCATCCCGGTTGCGTATACAATGCCGCCGCCGTGGGCGAGGTGAATGTGGTGACCAAGATGAAGGAGACCGGTGCCGTGATAGGCGGCGAAGGCAACGGCGGAGTGATTTATCCTGAAATCCATTATGGACGAGACGCGTTGGTGGGCGTGGCGCTTTTCCTTACGCTGCTGGCAAAGAGCGGAAAGAAGGTGACGGAGCTGAAAGCGGGTTATCCGCAGTACGCCATAGCCAAGAACAAGATTCAGCTCACGCCGGAGATTGACGTGGACAAGATTCTCAGGGCCGTGAAAGACCGCTATATGTCTGACTCTGCATACGAGGCCGGGAATCTCGCCATCACGGACATTGACGGCGTTAAGATAGATTTTCCGGACAGCTGGGTACACCTTCGCAAATCGAACACGGAGCCTATAATCCGCATCTACAGCGAGGCGCACACCATGGCCGAGGCCGAAAGCCTTGCCGAAGACATGAAGAGCGTGATTGCCGCGCTGGCGTGAGACCTGAATATCAATGCGGCTGGATGCCGTGCAACAATATTACCGAATCATGAAAAAGTTCTTTCTCAATGCCTTGTCTTCGTTTGTAGGCGCATGGGTGGCCATAGTGCTCGCCGGAGTTGTGGCCGTCCTCTTGGTGGTGGCCATAGTTTCCAAGATAGTTGGAGGGAGCGCCACAGCCATAGAGGACAACTCCGTGCTGGAGCTGAGACTCGAAGGAGCCATTGTGGAGCGTGACGACGAGAACGCCATCTCACTGCTGTCATTGATGACCGACGATTTCGACACGGCGACGAGTTTGGAGACCGTGCTCGTGGCAGTCCGTGAGGCCAAGACAAACGACAAGGTTAAGGCCATATACCTTGACTGCGGCATGCTCGGGGCAGCTCCGGCCACGTTGCAGTCGTTGCGCGAGGCGCTTATAGATTTCAAGACCTCCGGCAAGAAAATCTATGCCTATGCCGACTACATGACCCAGGGGGCGTACTATGTGGCGAGCGTGGCGGACGAAATCTCGCTCAATCCTGCGGGAGGAGTGTCGTTCAGCGGCCTTGGCGGCCAGACATTGTTCTACAAGAACTTTTTCGACAAGATAGGCTTGCAGTTCCAGGCCGTCAGGGTAGGCAAGGGCAAGGCGGCTATCGAGCCTTACACGGCTGACACCATGAGCAGCGTGGCGCGTGGCCAGAGCATGACTCTGCTCAACACCCTCTGGGGACAGATACGTGAGGACATATCCAAGTCGAGGGCTGCCGTCACTCCTCAGTTCATGGACAGCCTTATAAACGTGGAGTATGTGTCGCAGAAACCCGCACAGTATGTTCTTGACTCCAAGATAGTGGACCGTCTGGAATATCGTCATTCATTCGAGGAGCGCCTGGCCAAGGCCGTGGGACAGGGCGACAAGCTGGAGCACAAGGTGACTCCGGCTCAGCTCGCGCTGCATGCGCCGGTAAGTACAAGCGAGGACGAGAACCAGGTAGCTGTGCTGTATGCTTGCGGCGGCATAGACGACGTGATGGGTGGCGGCGGCATCGATTCCGAGAAGTTGGTGACGGAAATCCTGTCATTGAAAGAAGACGACAATGTGAAGGCCCTGGTGCTCAGGGTCAACTCTCCCGGAGGGTCTGCCTTCGGCAGTGAGCAGATATGGGAAGCTTTGGCCACATTCAAGAAAAGCGGCAAGCCGTTCATCGTCTCTATGGGCGATTACGCGGCCAGCGGCGGCTATTACATATCGGCAGGTGCTGACCGCATATTCGCCAATCCGCTCTGCATCACAGGCTCTATCGGCATTTTCGGGCTGATACCCAACATCCAGGGCCTTATGGACAAGCTCGGCATAAATCCTGTGACAGTGGCGACCAACCCGGCGGGGCAGTTCCCCGACCTGTTCAACGCGCTTGACCCGGAGCAGTATGCCGCCATGCAGTCGATGGTGGAGAACGGATATGCCCTGTTCGTGAAGAGATGTGCCGACGGGCGTCATGTGAGCGAAGACAAGATAAAGGAGATAGCCGACGGCCGTCCCCTCCCGGCCACTCTTGCCAAGGAATACGGGCTTGTGGATGAGCTGGGTAATCTTGATGCGGCGGTCAAATATGCCGCCAGGCAGGCTAAGCTCGGCGAGGGCAAATACAATGTGGTGGCATATCCGGCCACGGAGATGTCCCTGACCCAGATGCTGTCCGGCCTTAAGGCGGGCACCTCCCGCATAGCGTCCCTGATACGCCTGTTCACCGAAGGGGATGTGAACACATACGCCGAGCAGGCCCGCACCTTGACTCAGGGCCTTCGCCATCCATATCTCATACGTGCCGAGACCGCTCCCCTCAAAATCAGATTATAATTCCTTATCGCAATGCCTCAGTCCGACAAATCCGCAAAATCCCGCATCATATCCTACGCGCTGACTCCTGCCTCATGGCTTTACGGGGCTGTCACCGGTCTGCGCAACAAACTTTACGATTGGGGTGTCTTCCACTCGGCCACATTCGACATCCCCGTGGTTTCGGTCGGCAATCTCTCGGTGGGAGGCACCGGCAAGACACCGCATGTGGAATATATAGTCGAGTATCTGTCCTCTACCTACAAGATAGCGGTCCTGAGCCGGGGCTACAAACGCAAGACACGCGGATTCGTGCTTGCGTCCTCCCTCAGCACTCCGGACACCATCGGCGATGAGCCTTATCAGATCTACAAGAAATACGGCTATCGTATCAAGGTGGCCGTGTGTGAGAACAGGGCCAAGGGGATACGCGAGTTGCAGTCCATAGACCCTGACATCAACCTTATAGTGCTTGACGACGCCTTCCAGCATCGCGGCGTGCAACCTAAGGTCAACGTTCTGCTCATTGACTACGGCCGCCCCGTATACAGCGACCACCTCTTGCCGCTGGGTCGCCTGCGGGAGAACAGGCAGGCCATGGGACGCGCCGACATGGTAGTGGTCACCAAGGTCCCCGCAGGTGTGAAGCCCATTGACCTTAGGGTCATGAAAAAGAACCTTGACCTGTGGGCGTATCAGAAACTTTTTTTCTCGCGCATAAGCTACGGGGAGCTGCTCCCCGTCTTCGAGCAGGAAGCCCGTTTCACCGTGCGTCTTGACCAGCTCACCCGCAGCGACGCCGCGTTGCTTGTAAGCGGCATAGCCAATCCCCGTCCTTTCGTGCGTCATTTCAAGAAATACCCCGTGAGGGTGCGTGTAAGCCATTTCCCCGACCATCATGATTTCACACGCGCCGACCTGGAGGCGATAGCACAGGCATACGAGAACATGAAGGGGGCGCGCAAACTTATAATAACCACTGAGAAGGACGCCGTGCGCCTTGCGCATAACCCATATTTCCCCGAAAAGCTCAAGCCATACATCTTTTTTGTGCCTATAAGCGTTGATATGGTCGAGGGACTTGACGATTCCGATTTCATATCCACTCTCAGGCAGGCCATAAATGCGCCTGGACAGCGCCAGAACCCCGCCTCAGGGGCCGGACGTGAGCCTGAGCAGGAGTGATTAAGATAGAGATTATTAACCTTAGTGAGGTGGGTCCGCGCTATCCGCTCATTGTGGAGGAAGGGCTTTCTCGCCACCTTCATCGTAAACAGCGCTTACCATCTACGGATAAAGAATGAATACTATGTTGGAAAAAATCAGGAAAGCGGCGAATTATATCCGCGAAAGTGTGGAAAAACTGCCTGAGACCGGGATTATTCTGGGTACCGGCCTCGGTCAGCTGGTAGAACACATAGATGTCGTGAAGGAAATCCCGTATGCAGAGATTCCCGAAATGCCTGTGTCTACCGTGGAGGGACACAGCGGCAAGCTCATATTCGGATACCTCGGAGGCAAGTATGTAATGGCCATGCAGGGCCGCTTCCACTACTATGAGGGGTACGACATGAAGCAGGTGACATTCCCTGTGCGCGTCATGCGCCAGCTGGGTGTCGGCACCCTGTTCGTTAGCAATGCCGCCGGAGGCATGAACAAGGATTTCAAGGTCGGCGACATAATGATAATTACCGACCACATCAACCTGTTCCCCGAGAATCCGCTGCGTGGCAAGAATTACGAGGAGCTTGGCACCCGTTTCCCTGCCATGACCGAGCCATACGACCTGAGGCTCATAGAAATGGCCGACGCCATCGCGGCCGAGAAAGGGATACGCGTCATGCACGGCGTGTATGTAGGCACTCCGGGTCCCACCTTCGAGACACCGGCAGAGTATGAATATTTCCGTATCATAGGCGGCGACGCCGTAGGCATGTCCACCGTTCCGGAGGTCATAGTGGCCAAGCATGCCGGGATGAGGGTCTTCGGCGTGAGTGTGATCACCGACCTGGGCGGCAAGGACATCAAGGAGGTCCCGACCCACGAGGAGGTGCAGAAAGCCGCCGTAAAGGCCCAACCTTTCATGACTGAAATCATGAAAGAGATGGTCGCACGCATCTGATAAAGCATCTTCTGAGCGATGGAGAACAAAGAGACAGAGATATCGAGTCTCGGCGAGTTCGGGCTTATCTCCCGGCTCACCGAGGATTTCCCGCTGTGCAACGCTTCAAGCAAGAAAGGGGTGGGGGATGACGCCGCCGTACTCGACTATGCCGACAAGCGTGTGCTGGTCACCACCGACCTGCTGCTCGAGGGCATACATTTCGACCTTCGCTATGTGCCGCTCAAGCATCTCGGCTATAAGGCGGCGGTGGTGAATTTCAGCGACATATACGCCATGAACGGCACGCCTCGCCAGATTACGGTGAGCCTCGGAGCCTCTGCCCGCTTTACGGTGGAGCACCTCGAGGAGCTGTACAGCGGCATAAGGCTGGCCTGCCGTGCATACGGCGTGGACCTGGTGGGCGGGGACACCTCGGCCTCGGCCACCGGACTTGTGATAAGCATCACCTGCCTGGGCGACGCCGAGGACAAGGACATCGTGTACCGGTCCGGAGCCAAGCCCACCGACCTGATATGCGTGAGCGGAGACCTGGGCGCCGCATACATGGGCCTGCAGCTCCTCGAGCGCGAGAACAGTGTCGCTGCCGGGGCCGGCAAGGATTTCCAGCCTGATTTCGCCGGCAAGGAATACATCCTGGAGCGGCAGCTGAAACCCGAGGCCCGCAAGGACATTGTCGAGGCCCTGCGTGTGGCAGGCATAAAGCCGACATCAATGATGGACGTAAGCGACGGCCTGTCAAGCGAGCTGCTGCATATATGCAAGGCTTCAGGGGTAGGATGTAGGGTATACGAAGACAAGATACCCATAGACTACCAGACAGCCATCATGGCCGAGGAACTGAACATGAACCTCGTCACCGCCGCCTTGAACGGCGGTGAGGATTATGAGCTGCTTTTCACGGTTCCCCTGACGGAACACGACGCTGTCTCAAGGCTTCAGGGAGTGAGGGTGATAGGCTATATCACCCGTCCCGAGGCGGGGTGCGCCCTCATAAGCCGCGACGGACAGGAGTTCCCTCTCAAGGCGCAAGGCTGGAACGCGTTCACGCCCGCAACCGATGATTCCGCCCCCCAAGAGAGTTGATTTCCGGGATATGAAAAATATGGACCTGCTCCGGTATGCTGCCGGGCAGGTCCGCTTTTTAACATTCTTGGCTAACGTAAATATTCTTTAACACTGCGGATTTCACGGTCAATTTTATTATTAGTAATTTTGTGTGTTCTTAGCGAAGACCTCCGGAGCATAAGCCTTCCCGCAGCTGTCCGGACCGCTCGCGCGGCGTGGCGCCGGCCTGACGGCGGCCGCCCGTACATCTCTCCAAGAACAATTAGTGCCACTTGAACCTTACTTATAAAGAAATAAATTTGCTCTCAATATGAACGAATCAGTCAATATCCGCGAATTGAACGAGGTGATAGCCCGCAACAGTGATTTCATAAACCGGATCACCGAGGGCATGAACCAGCGTATCGTAGGCCAGAAACATCTTGTGGACTCGCTCCTGGTCGCTCTTCTCTGCAACGGCCATGTGTTGCTCGAGGGGGTGCCCGGCCTGGCCAAGACGCTTGCCATAAAGACCCTCGCGCAGCTGGTGGACGCCAAGTACAGCCGCATACAGTTCACCCCGGACCTCCTGCCGGCCGACGTGACCGGCACTATGATTTACAGTGTGAGGAACGAGAAATTCGAGATAAAGAAGGGCCCGGTTTTCGCCAATTTCGTGCTGGCGGACGAGATCAACCGCGCGCCCGCCAAGGTGCAGAGCGCGTTGCTCGAGGCCATGCAGGAGCGTCAGGTGACCATAGGTGACGAGTCTTTCGC
>URZM01000101.1 GCA_900552315.1 uncultured Bacteroidales bacterium
TGATGAATAATATGAAAAAAACCTTGTAGTATGAATAAAACGCTTACGCTTCTCGCGCTTTTGCGAGTGCAAAGTTAGCCCTGTTTTTTGATTCCGCCAAATTTTTACACCACTTTTTTATTATTTTTTATTCCCGCCAATCAACATACACCTACAAATATTTGTACACCAACGTTTTACCCGCACACCTTCAGTGCATACCCCTCAACTGGGGCAGCCTCGTCGTTTGGCGAGACAAGGATTTTTACCTACCTTTGCACTGCCATGGACAGCATCATTGACCCAAACCTGAAGGCTCAGGAGAACGCCAAGACACGTCGCCAGTTCGCCCTCTGGAAGATTCTTCTTCCAGTGCTCATCGGCGTGGCCGTGGTGGGTTGGATGTTCTGGCGCGACGCCACAGACAGCAACCTTGCCGACCTGATGAAAGGGATTACCTTCAGCCCATACGTGGTAGGTTGCCTGGCTCTTGCGTGGCTGTTCATGGCCGGCAGGGATTTCGGACTCAGCTGGCGTTTCAGACTTCTCACGGACAAAGAGCTGCGATGGAGACAGGCCATAAGGGTGAATTTCCTATGCGAGTTCACAAGCGCTGTCACGCCCTCCACAGTTGGTGGCAGCTCTTTCGGCATGATTTACCTCAACCGCGAGGGTATAGAGATAGGACGCGCCACCACCCTGATGCTCACCACCCTCTTCCTCGATGAACTGTACCTGGTGGTCATGGCGCCTCTGTTCGTTATGTTCACCCCGACAGGGCAGCTCTTCACCATGAGCAGCCAGGTGTTCGGTCTCGGTCTGGAGGTGGCCTTCTGGCTCATATATGGAGGCATCGTTCTGTGGACCCTGTTCCTGTTCTGCGGCATCATAGTGTGGCCGCACGGCATCAGGGCCCTGCTCGTGCACCTGTTCCGCCTGCCGCTCCTGCGCCGCTGGAGCGCAAAAGTGGAAGCGATGGGCGACAACATGACGGCCACCTCGGCCATGCTCCGCCGCAAGCCGTTCAGCTTCTGGGTCAAGACTTTCGGCGCCACCACAGTCTCCTGGCTCTCCAGATATATGGTGGTGAACGCCCTATTCCTGGCCTTCGTGCCCGCAGCCGACCCGGAGCAATGGATCATACTCGCCCGGCAGTTCATAGTATGGGTGTTGCTCATAGTAAGTCCCACCCCCGGCGGCGCCGGCATCAGCGAATGGCTGTTCACCGAGGTGTACGGCTCACTGATTCCCACCATGGCCCTGGCCCTGTTCATGGCCTGCTGCTGGCGCATAATATCATATTACGTCTACCTTATAATCGGTTCCTGCATCCTGCCGAAATGGCTGCGGGACAGCTTCTCAAAAAAATGAAATTCGCTGCTATAATCCCGGCCCGCTACGCATCCTCGCGTTTTCCGGGCAAACCTCTCGCCCTGCTCGGGGGCAAGGCGGTCATAAACCGCGTGGTGGAACGAGTGCGCGCAGCCGGTATCCCCGCCATCGTGGCCACTGACGACGAACGCATACTCAAAACCGTGCGCGATGCAGGCGGCCAGGCCGTGATGACACGCGCAGACCATATGTGCGGCACGGACAGGGTCCGCGAGGCGGCAGACTCCCTGTCGCCTGATATAGACGTCATAATCAACGTGCAGGGCGATGAGCCTTTCATACACCCTGACCAACTCAACGCCCTCTGCGCCTTGTTCGAGCGCTATCCGGACACGGACATCGCAACCCTGGTGCGCCCGTTGCCCCCGCACACTCCATACTCGCGCCTCGCCGACCCGGCTCTGGTGAAGGCCGTGACCGGCACCGACGGCCAGGCGCTCTATTTCTCACGCTTTCCCGTGCCCTTCCAGCGCGGAGTACCCGAAGATGAATGGGCGGCCCGGCACCGTTACCTGGCGCATATAGGCATATACGCCTACCGCACCGACGTGCTCCGGCGCATCACCAGCCTCCCGGCCTCTTCGCTCGAGCAGGCCGAGAGCCTGGAGCAGCTGCGTTGGCTGCAGGCCGGCATGCGCATACGCACAGCCGAGTCCGAGCATCCCACCATAGGTATCGACACACCCATGGATCTGGCCGAAGCCGAGGTTTTCTTGCGGCATTCCGGGCTATGAGCCGCAAAACCGCTCTCAATCACATTGACACTTTACACACCGTGTTTCCGGGGATTTCAGAGACGACAAAAAATTTTTTGCTGAAAATATTGAAGTATCAATAAATTGTTGTAATTTCGCACTGGATTCCAAGGAGAACCGGATTCCCGGTTTTTGCCATGAAGACAAAGCCGCCAGAAGCAGCTTACCGATTGAACAAACATTAACAACTCTTATACCAAATTTCTCATGAAGAAACACAATTTCTATGCCGGCCCTTCGATTCTGAGCCAGTACACTATCAAGAATACAGCTGACGCTGTCCTCAATTTCGCAGACATGGGTCTCTCCATCCTCGAGATCTCTCACCGCAGCAAACAGTTCCAGGCTGTGGTAGACGAGGCCGTGGCTCTCGTCAAGGAGCTTCTCGAAGTGCCCGAAGGCTACTCAGTGCTCTTCCTGGGCGGTGGCGCCAGCCTGCAGTTCGCAATGGCCCCCATGAATTTCCTCAACAAGAAAGCCGCATATCTCGACACAGGCGTATGGGCCTCAAAAGCTATCAAAGAGGCCAAGCTCTTCGGCGAGGTTGACGTGGTGGCATCCGGCAAGGACTCCCACTACACGGTTATCCCCAAGGACTGGACAGTTCCCGCTGACGTGGATTATTTCCACTATACATCCAACAACACCATCTACGGCACCGAAATCCGTAAAGACCCCGATGTGCCCTGCCGCATGATATGCGACATGAGCTCTGACATCTTCTCCCGTCCCATAGACGTGAGCAAGTACGACCTCATCTATGCCGGCGCACAGAAGAACCTCGCCCCCTCCGGCGTGACTATCTGCATCGTGAAGGACAGCGCCCTGGGTCACGTAGACCGCGTAATACCCACAATGCTGAAATATCAGACACACGTGGACAAGGGTTCTATGTTCAACACTCCTCCGGTGCTCCCCATCTACGCTGCTCTCCAGACACTCAAGTACTACAAGAGCCTCGGCGGCGTGCGTGAGATAGAGAAGATGGACATCGCCAAAGCCGAGAAGCTGTACGCAGCCATCGACGCCAGCAAGATGTTCGTGGCCACCGTGCCCGGCAAGGAGGACCGCTCCATAATGAACGTTTGCTTCGTTATGCGTCCCGAGTACAAGGACCTTGAGAAGGCATTCATCGATTTCGCCACAGAGAAGGGAATGATGGGCATCAAGGGTCACCGCGACGTCGGCGGCTTCCGCGCCTCCCTCTACAACGCGCTCCCCATGGAGAGCGTGGAGGCTCTCATCGCCTGCATGAACGAGTTCGAGGCCGCTAACCTCAAGTAAATCATATCACCACAAGAAATCTCAAACGACATGAAAATACTCGTTTTCACCGAAAAGCCTTTCGCTCCCGCAGCTGTCAAGGCCATAGAAGACGTAATCAACGCATCCGGCAACGAGATGGCGCTCGTGGAGAAGGGCACCCGTGCCGACCTGCTCGAGGCTGTCAAGACCGCCAACGGACTTATCGTTCGCTCCGACAAGATTGACGCCGAGGTTATGGACGCCGCCCCCGAGCTTAAAGTGATTGTACGCGCCGGCGCAGGTTACGACAACATCGACCTGGCTGCCGCCACAGCTCACGGCATCTGCGTCATGAATACCCCCGGCCAGAACTCCAACGCCGTTGCGGAACTCGTGTTCGGCATGGTAGTGATGATGTGCCGCAACCAGTATAACGGCACATCCGGCTCCGAGCTCAAGGGCAAGACTCTCGGCATATATGCCTTCGGTCAGGTGGGCCGCAACGTGGCTCGCATTGCCAAAGGTTTCGGAATGAGCATCTCGGCGCTCGACGTGTTCGTGAACGATGAGGTCATGGAGGCCGAAGGCGTGAAGCCTCTCCACACTCCCGAAGAACTCTTCTCCGAGAACCAGTACGTTCCCCTCCATATCCCCGCCACACCCCAGACACGTGGCTCCATAGGCTACGACCTGGTGATGAAGATGCCCAAGAACGGGGTGCTCATCAACACCGCCCGCAAGGAGGTCATCGACGAGGCCGGCCTCATGAAGGCCCTGGAGGAGCGTCCCGACCTGCGTTATGTGTCAGACATCAAGCCTGACACGGCAGAGGAATTCGAAAAGAAATTCGCCGCACGCGTATTCTTCACTCCCAAGAAGATGGGCGCACAGACCGCCGAGGCCAATTTCAACGCCGGCGTAGCCGCCGCAGAGCAGTCCGTGGCTTACCTCAAGGACGGTTGGAACAAGTATCAGGTAAACAAGTAAGTTTGCAAATCCCATCATCATAATAATGGGAGCGTGTCATCGGTGGCACGCTCCCATTACCCATAAAACAAAGGTGTTCGCAGACACAGCATTTAAATTAAACCGTATGATTAAAAAATTAACACTGGCTATCATCGCCGCAATGGCTGTCGGGGCCTCGGCCGCATCAGCTGTCCCAAACACCCATAACGAACAATCCACTCAATCTACAGGCATATCAAGCATAGAGGCCATGCGTGTCAGCGTCCTGTTCAACAGCCTGGCGGAACAGACGGCATACATTCTCAACTCCAACACCACACCCGGCCAAGAGGAGCTTGAGATGTACATCGACACCATACAGCGCATAGCCACATACGCCGACAGCAATGTGCCGCTCACCGAAGCTGACCTCGACCTTCTGGTGGATTCCTTTTACGAGTTCGTGCATGCCGGAGGCGAGACTATCACCAAAAAAGAGATACGCGAAGACCTGAGCCGGTTCCCCACCTTGGGTGAAGCCGTGGGATACCTGGCAGAGGGCATGATGGCCGGATTATGAAACGATTCGGCCTAATAGGACGCTCCCTCGGGCACTCTTTCTCGGCATCCTATTTCGCGGACAAGTTTTCCCGTGAAAGAATAGATGCCGAGTACCTTAATTTCGAGCTCCCTGACATCAGGGAGCTTCGCTCTCTCATAGCCTCACATCCGGACCTGTGCGGGCTCAACGTCACCATACCCTACAAGCAGGCCGTGATTCCTTTGCTGGACGAGCTGGACGACGCGGCAGCCGTGATAGGAGCCGTGAACACCATAATTATAAGACATCACGAAAACCGTATATGGCTGCGAGGCTGCAACACCGATGCGCCGGGATTCCTGGAAAGCGTCAGGGACTTGCTGCCGTCATCGCAAATCAAAGCGCTCATTTTAGGGACAGGAGGAGCATCGCTGGCCGTAAAATACGCCTTAGAAAGCATAGGAGTCGGATGCACGCATGTCTCACGCACACCAGCATCATCGGGCACGCTCTCATACGAACAAATTGATGAAGAGGTCCTATGCGCCCACAGGCTGGTAGTAAACTGCACACCGCTCGGGACTCACCCCCATCCTGAAGACTGTCCCCCTATACCATATAGATGGATTACTACGGACCATATGGCCCACGACCTTGTCTACAACCCCGGATGCACAGAGTTCATGCGCCGTTGTGCCGCACAAGGAGCCTCAGTGCGCAACGTCTTGAAGATGCTCCATACCCAAGCCGAACTCGCCTGGAATCTATGGACACAAGACAATCAGGAGCGACACGGAATGTAATCAATTAAGGAACGAGGCCTTAAGAAAATCACTCCTCCCTCTTCGCGCGGGCTCGCTTAGGATTGGCCGGGAACCATCCCTTGCGCACCCGCTCCTCCTGTTCAATCACCTCCTTGATACTCCAGAAAGAAGAGAAGGACACCACGGCCAACAATGAAGACACAAACAGGCTCGAACACAACAATGCCATAACCGCCGTTACCACTCCCAAAACAGCGAAGCCCCAGTTCACCTTACGTCCGAAATAATACTCTCCTTTTATTACAAGAGGATGAAACAAGCCAATAATCAGGAACGTGCAGACACCCACGGCAAGCCCCTCCCAGTTAAGATCAAATATATTCATAGGCACAAAATTAATGAAAAAAAGCATCCCCTGCAAACGGCCGCACCGATTATCCAGTGCATTAAAAAAATCTGGTCCGAGAACAACCTAAGAGAGTCGTAAATTTGTACGACTCTCTTAGGTATGCTTACTTTTAAATCAAATTAAGGTTGAGAGGATTCTTTAGCTGATTTCACGAGTCGAAGAAGAAGCATAGCGGGCTATGCGACTGATGAGACTTGGCGGAAGCAGCCAAAAAGACGCTCAACATTGATTTGAAACGAATTCATTCACACACATAATTTCTAATGCGATTTAAAAGTAAACAAACTCTAAGAATCAGCCGCCACCGGATTTGCACACAGACATCAAAATGACTACCT
Organism: uncultured Bacteroidales bacterium; assembly: GCA_900552315.1. Classification (GTDB taxonomy): domain Bacteria; phylum Bacteroidota; class Bacteroidia; order Bacteroidales; family Muribaculaceae; genus Lepagella. The sequence continues at coordinate 6,372 of URZM01000101.1, forward strand.
TTGCAAGGTAGATTCCTATAACTATGAAAAGAAAAGTTAAATACAGTAAATACTGCATCATAACCACATCCGCAATCTTTATGACACTATGCGCCCTTGCGTTGTATACGATCATTGAAGGACCAACCGAAGCCGGACTCGTGATTGTCGGTGTCATCCTCTGCCTGAACATCATAGGTGCATATTTCGCGCCTATAAACATCGAAGCCAGCCCGGATTTCGTCGAAATAAAAATGCTTGCCAGGCGCAAGATAATACCACTCAAGGACATTGTAACCGTCCAATCATGTAAGCCAACAATGGGGGCAATCCGCATTTGCGGCAGCGGGGGTTATTTGGGCTACTGGGGATGGTTCAGGGAAGGCGACATAGGCAAATATTTCGCATACTATGGACGCGCCTCTGATTGCTTCCTTCTGACACTTTCAGACGGACGAAAATACATGCTCGGATGCACCGACTCTCACAACATGGCAGCATATATCTGTCAACACATAAAACACACCATCAAATAAAAGCACATATAAGCGACCTTACGCTGCCCAAGTTTTCAAGACCGACGGCAAAGGCATCCTCGGCTTCGGGAAGAAAGGATGAACGCCATGCGTGCCATACACCCCGGAACCGGCGCGTATGGCACGCCAGCCAAGGCTACGCGTCCGGCCTGTGGGAAAGGCCGGACACGCCTCCCCGTCCCCCAAAAACAGCCTTCCCCCGACCCGTGCCCCCGAGCCTGTAGGGACATCGCTCCGCGATGTTTACCCAGAGCGGCATGTCCGTGCGGGCGGAATGTACGACGAGACCGACCTGTCCGACGAGTCCGACACGTCCGACCCGGCCGTGCCGCCACCCCGGGCACGGGCACAAAAAAAGACGGGGCAGCTTGCGCTGTCCCGTCCTCAAAAGGCGGCGATTACCTACTCTCCCACTTTCGCAGTACCATCGGCGTGACGAGGCTTAACTTCTCTGTTCGGAATGGGAAGAGGTGGAACCCTCGTGCTGTCATCACCTGAATATCTCTCTCACTCACCCCTCGCGCCTCTCCCTCTCCAGGGGGGCGCCGCCGTCTCTCAGGCGGGGCGGGCGTATACGGCGAGAAGCGGAACATACCGGAAGCCGTAGAAACTGCCGGGCGACAAGAGGCAAGCACTTCTTCCGGGAAGGCGCGACCGCTGCAAGGCTCCGGACATTCCGGAGCGCGGCGCTTTGTGTTTCCTACGGAGTGTTCGGGCAATTAGTACCGCTCGGCTGTAGACGTCGCCGTCCCTGCACCTGCGGCCTATCCACGTCATCGTCTCTGACGGCCCTGATAAGGAGATCTGATCTTGGAGCTGGCTTCGTGCTTAGATGCTTTCAGCACTTATCCTACCCGAACGCTGCTACCCGGCGGTGCCCCTCGGCGGGACAACCGGTGAACAGGAGGTTCGTCCAACACGGTCCTCTCGTACTAGTGTCGGGTCTCCGCAAATCTCCAACGCCCACAACAGATAGAGACCGAACTGTCTCACGACGTTCTGAACCCAGCTCGCG
>URZM01000102.1 GCA_900552315.1 uncultured Bacteroidales bacterium
GATGTCCCTACAGGGTCGGTGTGGTCGGACTTGCGGTCGAGGAGCCAGAGGAGCAATCCTATGGCGGCCGTGACGGCCAGTATGATCAATGCTCCGGTCATAGAACACTTACTTATTCAGCTACTTTATTAACACGCCGAGGCGCTGTATTTGTTCCCTGAAGGCGGGAAAAGATTTGTCGGCGCAACCGAGGTTGTCGAGCCTGATGCCCGGAAAGCGGGGGGCGATCATGGCGAAGGCCATGGCTATGCGGTGGTCGGCACAGGTGTGAATGGGCTGCGAGGGTGTGTGGAGGGTCTGCCTGCCGTCCCAGGAGAGGGAGTCGGGGCCTGTGTCCACCCGCAGGCCGCAGAGGCTCAGGGCCTCTGAAATGGCCGCCAGGCGGTCGCTCTCCTTGAGGCGCAGGTGCGCTATGTCCCGGAAGAGGAAGGGCACTCCGGCCAGGGCGCAGGCCACGGCCAGCGGGGGCACGAGGTCGGGGCAGTCGCGCAGGGAGACGTCCAGGCTGGCGTCCTGCGGCAGGGAGCCGGGGGTAATCACGGCTCCGACAGGAGTGAACTCAGAGGCTACCCCGAGCTTGGCGAAGAAGGCGGCGGCGGCGGAGTCGCCCTGCACGGAGTCTTCGGGTCGCTTCAGGCGTGGCAGGGAGAGGGGTATGCCGGATGCCAGGGCGAAGAGGTAGAAGAAGGCGGCGGCGCTCCAGTCGGTCTCCAGCAGCTCCGTGGCGGGCGGGAGGCAGGAGCCCGGGACTACGGTGACGGAGAGTGTCTGCGGGTCGTAGCAGGCTTCCATGCCGCAACACTCCATCAGGGCGGCGGTCATGCGTATGTAGGACGTGGAGACTCCGTTCAAGGGCAAGAAGAGGCGCGTGGGGCCATTGCCGGTGGAGGCGAGAAGCATGAGCGCGGTGCAGACTTGGGAGCTGCGCGAGGTGTCGAGCATGTTCGGCCGATCGAGTCCGATGTATTCGCCTCCGGTGACTTGTATGATGCCGTCGGGCCTGAAGGAGACCTTCCCGGAGGAGTATATGCGGAGCGCCGCAGCCAACGAGGCCGAGGGGCGCTCGGCCAGGCGCGGGCTTTGCCGCAGGACGGCGTGCAGTCCGGGGGTGCAGGCGCACAGCGTGGTGAGCAGGTGCTTGGCGGTGCCGGAGTCGCGCAGGTCTATCTCCGCTATGCCCGGCTGGCCGCCGAGCCGCCGTATGGCACGTATGCCTGAGAGCATCACGCGCAGGTCGTCGCACAGCGGCTCCTCACCTTCCACCAGGTAGCCGGGGTCTGAGCCTGCCAGATGGGCCAGCACCATAAGGCGTGCGGCGATGCTCTTGGAGAGCGGGAGCCGGACGGATGGTGTCCCGCCCGGCTCCCGGTATGTCAGACAGACCTCGCTCATCAGGCTTGGAGGGCTTTCATGAGTTTGGCTATGGCGCGGCCACGGTGGGAGATGGCGTTCTTCGCGTCCGGCCCCATCTGGGCGAAAGTGAGTCCGGTGTCCTCGGGGATGAACACGGGGTCGTAGCCGAACCCGTCGTGCCCCAGGCGTTCAGCGGCTATGGTCCCGTGGACCGTACCTTCCATCACCTGCTCGCGCCCGTCGAGAATCAGGGCTATGACGGTGCTGAAGCGCGCGTTGCGGTCCGAGACCCCCTGCATCACCTCGAGCAGCTTGGTCACGTTGTCCTCGGGTGTGCAATGCTCGCCGGCGAAGCGTGCGGTAAGCACTCCGGGAGCGCCGTCCAGGGCGTCGACCATGAGTCCGGTGTCGTCGGCGAAACAGTCGTAGCCGTAGCGCTCCTTCACCCAGCGGGCCTTTATCAGGGCGTTTCCCTCCAGGGTGTCCGCCGTCTCGGGTATGTCGTCGTGGCATCCTATCTCGGAGAGGGAGCGCACCGTGAAGCGATCCCCCACCATGCGGCGCACCTCGCTGAGCTTGTGGGCGTTGTTGGTTGCGAAAACTATCTCTTTCATATCACGACGTTTACGATTCTTCCGGGCACCACGATCACCTTCTTGGGCTGCTTGCCGTCGAGCCACTTTGCGGCGGCCTCGTCAGCGAGTGCTATGGCCTGCACCTGCTCGCGGGGAGTGTCGGCGGGCACCTCGATGGTGAAGCGCACCTTGCCGTTGAAGCTGACAGGGTATTTCACGCTGTCCTCCTTGAGATGTTTCTCGTCATATCCGGGCCAGGGGGCGGATGTGACGCTGTCGGCGTGGCCGAGCTGATGCCACAGCTCCTCGCAGATGTGCGGGGCGAAGGGAGCCAGCACGCGCACGAACATGTCGAGCGTCTGGCGGCTCTGGGCCTTTGCCTGCTGCAGCTCGCCCAGGGCTATCATGAAGGCGGCCACGGAGGTGTTGAACGAGAAAGCCTCGATGTCGGCCCCTACCTTCTTCACGAGCTTGTGTATGGCTTTCAGCTCCGCCTTGCTCGGCTCTGTCTCTGCCGGGGCGGCGAGAATCTTCTGCGCCAGGCCCCAGAGCTTCTTGAGGAAGCGGCTCACGCCGTCTATGCCGTTGGTGTCCCAGGGCTTGCTCTGCTCCAGGGGCCCGAGGAACATCTCGTACAGGCGCAGGGTGTCCGCTCCGTAGCGCTCCACGATGTCGTCGGGATTCACCACGTTGAACATGGACTTGCTCATCTTCTCCACTGCATAGCCGCAGACGTACTGGCCGTTGTCGAGCACGAACTCGGCGTCGGCGTACTCGGGTCTCCAGGCGCGGAACGCGTCGAGGTCCAGGACGTCGTTCTTCACTATGTTCACGTCCACGTGGATGGGCGTGGTGTCGTAGCCCTCCTTGAGCGTGGCGCTCACGAAGGTGTTGGTGTCCTTGATGCGGTACACGAAGTTGCTGCGTCCCTGTATCATGCCCTGGTTCACCAGGCGGCGGAAAGGCTCGTCCTTCACCACCACGCCCAGGTCATAGAGGAACTTGTTCCAGAATCGGGAATAGATGAGGTGTCCGGTGGCATGCTCGGTGCCTCCGATGTAGAGGTCCACGTCCTGCCAGTACTCGTCGGCCTCCTTGCCCACGAGCGCCTGGTCGTTGCGGGGGTCCATGTAGCGCAGATAGTATGCCGAGGAGCCGGCGAAGCCGGGCATGGTGCAAAGCTCTATGGGCCAGCCCTCAGGGGTCTTCCAGCACTCGGCGCGCCCTAAGGGAGGCTCGCCGCTCTCGGTGGGCAGGTAGGAGGAGACCTCCGGCAGCTGCAGCGGCAGGGCGCTCTCGTCCATGAGGTAGGGCACCCCATCCTTGTAATATACGGGGAAAGGCTCGCCCCAGTAGCGCTGGCGGGAGAAGATGGCGTCGCGCAGGCGGTAGTTCACCTTCACCTTGCCCAGGCCTTTCTCCTCTATGAACCTCTTGGTCTTGGCTATGGCCTCCTTCACCGTCAGGCCGTCGAGGTCAAGCTCGGGGCCGCATGAGTTGGTCATGATTCCCTCCTTGGCGTCGAAGGAAGCCTCGCTCACGTCGGCGCCCTCGATGAGGGGGATGACGGGGAGGCCGAAATGGCGTGCGAAGGCCCAGTCGCGGCTGTCGTGGGCGGGGACGGCCATGATGGCCCCGGTGCCGTAGCCGGCAAGCACATAGTCCGACACCCAGACGGGTATCTCCTTGCCCGTGAGCGGGTTCAGGGCATAGCTGCCGGTGAAGACACCGCTCACCTTCTTGTCTATCTGGCGCTCACGCTCGGTCTTGTGGCTCACCTCCTTGAGGTATGCCTCCACCGCCTCCTTCTGCCCGGGAGCGGTGAGCAGGGACACATACTTGCTCTCCGGGGCGAGGACCATGAATGTCACGCCGAAGACGGTGTCTGCGCGGGTGGTGAATATCTCCAGCTCCACGTCGCTGTCCTTTACGGGGAAACGCATCTCGGCTCCCTCGCTGCGGCCTATCCAGTTGCGTTGGGTCTCCTTCAGGGAGTCGGTCCAGTCCAGGGAGTCGAGGCCGTCGAGCAGGCGCTGCGCGTACGCGCTCACGCGCAGGCACCACTGCGTCATCATGCGCTGCTCCACGGGATAGCCGCCGCGCACGCTCACCCCCTCGCTCACCTCGTCGTTGGCCAGCACGGTGCCGAGCTTCGGGCACCAGTTCACCATGGTGGCTCCCTGGTAGGCTATGCGGTAGTTCATGAGTGTGTCGCGCCGCTGCTTCTCGCTCATGGCGTTCCAGTCGGAGGCGGTGAAGCACAGTTCCTTGCCGCAGGCGGCATGGACTCCCTCGGTGCCGTTTGCCTCGAACATGGCGGTAAGCTCGTCTATGGGGCGTGCCTTGTCGGCGTCGCGGTCATACCAGGAGTCGAACATCTGCATGAAGGCCCACTGGGTCCAGCGGTAGTACCGGGGGTCGCAGGTGCGCACCTCGCGGTCCCAGTCGTAGGAGAAGCCTATCTTGTCGAGCTGCTCGCGGTAGCGGGCTATGTTCTGGCGTGTGGTGATCTCGGGGTGCTGGCCGGTCTGGATGGCGTATTGCTCGGCGGGGAGGCCGTAGGCGTCGTAGCCCATGGGGTGCAGCACGTTGAAGCCTTTCTGGCGCTTGTAGCGCGAGAAGATGTCGGAGGCTATGTAGCCTAACGGGTGGCCGACGTGAAGCCCCGCCCCGGAGGGGTAGGGAAACATGTCGAGCACGTAGTACTTGGGGCGCGAGGGGTCTATGTCCACCTTGTAGGTGCCGCGCTCTTTCCAGTCCCGTTGCCAGCGGGCTTCTATCTCTTTGTGGTTGTAGTCCATTGTCTTATCGTGATTCTATTGTTTGTTCGGTGTCCTCAGTCTGCCGGGTGGCCGATAAACTTCAATTCCGATATACAGAGGTCATCAAATTTGATGCCTGTGTTTATATTGGTAAATCCGAGGCCCACACGACGCACTTTCTTGCTTGAGGCTCCGGGCAGAGCCTTAAGGGTCTGCTGATTCATTATGTCTTTGGGATGGCATCGAAACAAAAGATTCTCCGTAATATCATCGTCCTCAAAATCATAGCCTTTGTCTGCATCGAATATTATCAGGCCGGCTACACGGGCGTTGTTATTCCAAGTCTGGTAATCTTTAGCATATCCATTGGTCATGCGGATTTCCTCAAGATAGACTTCGCGGCCGAAATCAATTGTGGGTCCCCACCGCACGTCACAGTCTGCAGCTATTTCATTAAGATTGGATGACCAGCAGGTAGCATTGTTCCCGTCAAACATTTGCATGGGATGATAGCTTTTGCCTGTTTGCGACTTCAGTGTCCATGCGCACTCGGCACTCACAGGCATCAACTCTACTTTTGGAGATGTGGACTCGTTACGGTTCTTGTTATTCCGTGAGGAAGACTCATAGGTGTCATCCTCTATGTCATCGTCATCATATTTCGACTTCGTGCCGCAAGAGACAATTAATGCCAGACATGCTATCGGCAATATAGTCTTAATCAGCGATTTGTGGGGCATAGTACTGTTTTGTGGGGAGCTTGTTGGAATTTAACATACATTTTTATAAATTAGACCGAACCCTCAGGCGTCGATGTTGGCGTAGGTGGCGTGCTCCTCTATGAAGTCGCGTCGCGGAGCCACATCCTCGCCCATGAGCATGGAGAAGACGCGGTCGGCCTCGGCGGCGTTGTTGAGGGTCACCTGCTTGAGTATGCGGTTGTCGGGGTCCATGGTGGTCTCCCAGAGCTGCTCGCGGCTCATCTCGCCCAGACCTTTGTAGCGCTGCAGCTCCAGGCGCGAGCGGTTGCCGCCGCACTGGGTGTCGATGAATCGCTGCACCTGCTGGTCGTCCCAGGCATATTCCTGGAGCTTCTTGTTGCCCTTCACGCGGCAGCGGTAGAGCGGCGGGGTGGCTATGTAAAGGTAGCCGTTCTCGATGATGGGGCGTATGCGGCGGAAGAAGAAGGTCATGAGCAGGGTGGCTATGTGGGCGCCGTCCACGTCGGCATCGGTCATGATGATGACCTTGTGGTAACGCAGCTTCGTGAGGTTCGGCTCCTTGGAGTCCTCCTCGGTGCCTATGGTCACTCCCAAGGCCTTGAACATGTTCACTATCTCCTCGCTCTCGAACACCTTGTGGTCCAGGGCCTTCTCCACGTTCAGGATCTTGCCTCGCAGGGGAAGCACGGCCTGGTAGATGGGGTTGCGTCCCTGCTTTGCGGAGCCGCCTGCGGAGTCACCCTCGACCAGGAAGAGCTCGCAAGCCTCGGCGTCGCGGCTCTTGCAGTCGGCCAGCTTGCCGGGCAGCCCGGCACCCCCGAGGGGGCTCTTGCGCTGCACCTTCATGCGGGCGTTGTATGCCGCGTGGCGCGCCTGGGCGGCCAGGATCACCTTGTCCACGATGGCGCGCGCCTGCTTGGGGTTCTCCTCCAGGTAGTATTTCAATGCCTCGCCCACGGCCTGCTGCACCACGCCGCTCACCTCGCTGTTGCCCAGCTTGGTCTTGGTCTGTCCCTCGAACTGGGGCTCCATGACCTTGACGGAGATGACCGCCGTGAGGCCCTCGCGGAAGTCGGAGGCGTCTATCTCCACCTTGGCCTTCTCCAGGAGCTTGCTCTCCTCGGCGTATTTCTTGAGCGTGCGCGTCAGGCCGATGCGGAAGCCGGTGAGATGCGTGCCTCCCTCTATGGTGTTGATGTTGTTGACGTAGGAGTAGATGTTCTCGTTGAACGAGGTGTTGTACGTGAAGGCCACCTCTACGGGCACGCCGTTCTTCTCGGTGTTGATGTGTATCACGTCCTCGATGAGGTGTTCCTTGTTCGCGTCTATGTAGCGCACGAACTCCTTCAGGCCCTCGTCGGAGTGGAAGGTCTCCGCGCGGGGATTGCCCTGCTCGTCCACCTCGCGCAGGTCGGTGAGGGAGAGGGTGATGCCGGCGTTCAGGAAGGCCAGGTCACGCAGACGGTTGGCCAGGGTCTCGTAGTCGTAGACGGTCTCGGTGAATATCGACGCGTCCGGATGGAACACGATGGTGGTGCCTGTGGAGTCGGCCTCCCCTATCACGCTCATGGAGCATGTCGGCTTTCCGTATGCGTATTCCTGCATGTAGGTCTTCCCGTCGCGGCGCACCTCGGCCCTGAGATAGTCCGAGAGGGCGTTGACGCAGCTCACGCCCACGCCGTGCAGGCCGCCGGACACCTTGTAGCTGCCCTTGTCGAACTTGCCGCCCGCGTGCAGCACCGTGAGCACCACCTCCAGGGCCGGCTTGTGCATCTTCTCGTGCATGTCCACGGGGATGCCTCGGCCGTTGTCCACCACCTTGATGGAGTTGTCCTTCTGTATCGTCACCTCGATGTGAGATGCGAATCCGGCCAGGGCCTCGTCTATGGAGTTGTCCACCACCTCGTAGACCAGATGGTGCAGTCCGCGGCCCGATATGTCTCCGATGTACATGGCGGGGCGCTTGCGCACGGCCTCCAGGCCTTCGAGCACCTGGATGTTGTCCGCCTGATATTTCTTTTCTTCCTCTTGGTTGTATGTCTTGTCTTCGTCCATAATTCGATGATTGGGTTGTCCGGCGGCGCGTGGCTCATGGGCACGCGCCAAGCCTCCATACGCGCGTGCGTGTACGCGTATATGAGTGTGCAAAGTTAGCGAAAAATTCCGAATGATGCAACCCTCGCGTGCCCGATGCCAGGGGCGTTGTCCGTGGTTGTGCCGTATGTGTCCCCGCGCTCAGAAGCGGTAGCCGGCCTGGGCGCCGAAGGCTACGACGGCGTTGGCGAACGAGACGCGGCTGCTGTTGTACCAGTGGAGGTCCACGTTGGCGAAGGCTCCGGCGAAGAGGCTGCCTGAGTTGAAGACGAACGACAT
>URZM01000103.1 GCA_900552315.1 uncultured Bacteroidales bacterium
CTCGTTGCAGGGGGAGGATGCCGACGCGGTGATAGATTACCTGTATGAGCACCGGTTCCTGGACGAAACAAGGTTTGCCCGTGCATACGCCCGCGACAAGTCGCGGCTGGCCGGGTGGGGACGTATCAAAATAGACATGATGCTGCGCTCCAAGCGCGTGGCCGCGTTCGCGATAAGGGAGGCATTGGCCGCCATCCCACCGGATGAGTACAGGGAGGCAGGGGAAAGGGTGGCCAGGTCTGCGGCCAGGTCGCTCGACCTTACACTGTACGAGGACCGGGCCAAGCTGATGCGCCGCATGTATGCCCGCGGATTCGAGCCTGACCTGGCACGGGACATAATAAGCGACCTCATGGCCGAAACGACATGAGAGCGAGACTTGCCACAATAATCACGGAGGCGCTATATGGCGCAGGAGAGCTGATATGGCCCCGCACATGCCATGTGTGCGGCTGCGCGCTCCCGGCACATGCCAGGTACCTGTGCTCGGCATGTCTGACGGGAATACCCCGGCTGCCGCAGTCGGAGAACGGCATATCAGAGGGAACGGCCTCGGCACTCGAGGCACGCCTGTCAGGATATGCCTCCCCTCTCAGAGCCACGGCCTGGATGGCATATTCACGCCACTCCCCCTATGCCGGGCTGCTCCACGACATCAAGTATCGCGGATGCTCGCGTCTGGCACGGCACCTGGGGCATCTCATGGCCATGGACCTGTTGCCGACAGGGTTCTTCAACGGAGTGGACGCGCTCGTGCCGGTGCCGTTGCCCTTGGCGCGCCGTCTGCGCCGAGGGTACAACCAGAGCGAGATGCTGGCGCGCGGGGTGGCGGAGGTCCTGAATGTCCCGACAATGGACGCGCTGCGCGCCCTGCCGCACCGCACCCAGACACGGCTCAGCCATGATCAGAGGCGCAAGAACGTGCAGGGGGTCTACCGCCCGCATGGCTCACACCCTCTGTTCACATCCGTGCCGGCCACCTGGCGACACGTTGTGGTGATAGACGACGTCTGCACCACCGGAGCCACGCTCTCGCAGGCAATACTCGCACTAAGGCAATCCCGCCCCGACCTCCAGGTGTCGGCCCTGGCTCTCGCGCTGGCCGACAAACAGTGAACCGGCATGTTTGGCCATGACGCGTGTTTTCACTAAATTCGCAGCTATGATAGAAAATGTTTTTGACTTGCAGATGATGGCCCGCGCCTTGCAACTGGCCCGGCGGGGTTACGGGTTCACCTCCCCCAACCCGATGGTGGGGGCCGTCGTCACCGACTCGTTCGGGCATATAATCGGAGAAGGCTGGCACCGCGTGTGGGGAGGGCCCCATGCCGAGGTGAACGCCATAGCCTCGGTGCGGGACAAGAGCCTGCTGCCGTCCAGCACCGTATACGTCACCCTGGAGCCATGCTCGCACTACGGCAAAACCCCTCCGTGCGCCAAACTGCTGGTAGACAGCGGTGTGAAGCGGGTCGTGATAGGCTGTCCAGACCCTTTCGAGCAAGTAAGGGGACGCGGCACGGCCATGCTCCGCCACGCCGGCATCGAGGTCACGGAGGGAGTGCTTCGGGCCGAATGTGAAGCCCTGAACAACAAGTTCATATACGCACACACCCGGAAGCGTCCTTACGTGATGCTGAAATGGGCACAGAGTGCCGACGGGTTCATGGCCGGCGAGGGGGGCGTGCCCGCCACCCTCAGCAATCCTGTCAGCCGCGTGTTCATGCACCGCGAGCGCGCGGGGTTCGACGCCATCATGGTCGGCACAGGCACGCTCCTGACCGACAACCCGGTCCTCACATGCCGCCTGTGGCCCTCACGCCAGCTGCGCCCCGTAGTCTATGACCCCAAGGGGCATGTCCCTTCCGACAGCCGCGTATTGCAGCATCCAGACGCCATCGTGATACGTGACGCCATGCCACTGGCCGCCTTGCTTCATCTCCTATACGCCGAGCATGGCGTCACCTCGCTCATGGTAGAGGGAGGAGGCCGGCTGCTGAACTCATTCCTGAAGGAAAAGCTGTGGCAGCGCATCAGGGTCGAGGTATCGCCCATAAGACTCGGCTCAGGAGTCGAGGCACCTTCATGGCCATTCGCAGCGTCCTGTAAGCCAACTGTTTGCGGAGGCAACAGGATATATCTCCACTCCTCGGCAGAGAGCAGCCCCAACCAGGGTTAAGAGCCGTTAAAAACACTAAAAAAAGCTTGTAATCGCAGAATCATGGCTCCGGGGACATGATTTTTCGGGAAGAAATATTAATTTTGCAGTTTGAACACGCACCTCCGGGACGGGGGCTGCGCAAGCGACATAACACGCAACCGATGAACATGCAATACCATACCTCCCGCCGTGTCCCGCGCCTGTGGATGCGTGCCTTGATTCCAGCCCTGGGCCTCGCCTTGGCGGCCGGAGCCTGCAACAGCGACTCCGACAACACCGTGCAGACCGGATACGTGGAGCCTACAGACGTGGCTGTCACCGGCTTCAAGCTCAAGGCCGACTCGAAGGTGCTGACCGGCCTGGACACCGTATTCTTCTCCATAGACCTGCAGAGAGGCCTGATATACAACGCTGATTCCCTGCCAAAAGGCACGAGAGTCACCGACCTTATACCCGTAATCACATATTCCGATTATATCTCCTCTGCGATTATCACCATGGAGGGCGGCCAGAAGCGCTCCGGAGAGACAAACTACAAAAGCCACCCCAACGACTCGATAGATTTCACAGGCGACGTGAAGCTCACGCTCACCGCTTCGGCAGGCAATTATCGCACATACACCTTGAAGGTGAATGTCCACCAGACAGAGCCTGACTCCCTGTGTTGGGGACCGGTCGCAGTGAGCAAGCTGCCCTCGCGCCTGGGCTCTCCTGCCGGCCAGCGCACCGTGCAGTTCAAGGACAAGGTGACGGCGCTGATTCTGGAACAGGACGGCTCATACACCCTCTCCACAAATCCGGACCCAGCCACCGCCGTATGGACGCGACACGCAGTGACGCCTGGCTTCACGCCTCGCCTACGCACGATGACAGCCACCGCCGACAAGCTCTGGATACTTGCCGAGGACGGCACCCTGCACTATTCGGCCGACGGAGCGGACTGGCAGCCGACAGCCGAGAAATGGCACTCAATAGTGGGAGAATATGACAACGACCCCATCGGAGTCAAAGCCACAGACGGGGGGTACGTCATAACACGATACGGGCAGAAAACCGACACTCCCCTCCCTGACGGATTCCCGATACAGGATTTCTCCAACATGTATTCCTACCGTTCACAATGGATGTCCTCTCCCGTCTGCGTCCTGACAGGCGGAGTCACCGCCACCGGCGAGGTAAGCTCCGACATCTGGGCATACGACGGCACATCCTGGGCCAAGCTCGGCAGCGGAGCCGTCCCCGCCACACGCGGAGCCGCGCTCGTGCCCTATTACACATTCCGCCGCACCGGCTCGTCATGGAACTACATCGACTACAGCACCATATTCATGATAGGCGGCATGAAGGCCGACGGCTCCCTCAACGATGAGACTTACATATCTTACGACAACGGCGTGAACTGGACCAAAGCGCCCTCGCTGCTACAGATGCCCCCCTACATACCGCCCATGTGGCAAGCCGACATCACCGTGAACTCGCGCCCCATGTTGAGCCCGCTCCCTACCGCCTCACGCGGATGGAGCGAGATGCCGGCACTGCGAATGCCAGCCTGGTACCGCGTGCAATCCTCCGTGGACAACGACGTGATAAGCTGGGACTGCCCATACATATTCCTGTACGGCGGATACGACCCCCAAGGCAGGCTGTATGACACTGTATGGCGAGGAGTCATAAACAGGCTCTCTTTCACTCCCATAATCTGACCTTCAAGGACCCAATCACTCTCCCCACCCGACACAGACAATTGAGAACCAAGACAAAGCATATCATCTGCGTGATCATGACGGTTATGGCCGCCATGATTCCAGCACGCCTCCACGCACAGGAAGACTACCGCTTCGACATAGGCGGCGGCGTGGGCATGACAGGCTATCTGGGCGACGCCAACACCTCCAGCATCCTCAGCCATCCGGGCTGGGACGTGCAGGCATTCCTCCGGTATATCGCGAACCCCAGGTTCGCCTTCAAGACCAACCTGTATGTAGGCTCCATATCCGGAAACAGCGCCGACATGACCAACGTCTTCCCCGAACAGATGAGCTTCAAGTTCAACACCACCTTCTACGAGGTCGGCGAGCTCGCCGAGTTCAATTTCTTCAATTACGGCATGGGCGAGCGCTACCGCCAGCTCAAGCGATGCTCCCCCTACATAACCGCCGGCCTGAGCCTGCTGTTATGGCAGACCGACGGGAAAGCCGGTTTCACCGTAGCCATACCCATGGGCGTGGGAGTGAAATACAAGCTGTCGCCCCGCGTAAACCTCGGCTTCGAGTTCCTGATGAAGAAGACCCTCTCCGACAAGCTCGACGGCGAGGCCGGGGCCGACCCCTACGGCATAAAACACGCGTTCATGAAGAATACCGACTGGATTTCCACCATGACGTTCACCATAAGTTATGAATTCTCACAGCGCTGCCGGGCCTGCAACTACAAGGAATAGACCCGACACGCGAACACAAGACCGATGGCCAGTTTCGATGACAAAATAAGACTCCTGGACCCCCTGCGGGTGCCGCGCCACGTAGCCATAATCATGGACGGCAACGGGCGGTGGGCACGCGCACGCGGCCTGGACCGCTCCCTCGGCCATTTCGAGGGGGTGAAATCTGTACGCCTGGCCACAGAGTTCGCCTCTGACCATGGCGTGAAATACCTCACACTATACGCCTTCTCCACCGAGAACTGGAACAGGCCTCAAGCCGAGGTCGACGCGCTCATGCACCTGATAGGCACCGCCATAGCCAACGAAACCCCCGACATGGTGCGCAACAACGTGCACCTGAACCTGATAGGCGACATAGACCGCATGCCCGCCGAGGCCCGGAAAAACCTGCTGTACAGCATGGAGGCCACCTCCGGCTGCAACGGGCTCGTCATGACCCTCTCCCTCAGCTACTCCGGGCGCAGCGAGATCACGAGGGCAGCCCGAATACTCGCGGAGCGCGCACGCAACGGCTCGCTAGCACCATCCGAAATAGACGACTCCACCATAGCATCCGCCCTCTACACCGGCGGCATGCCCGACCCCGACCTGCTCATACGCACCGGAGGTGAGAGACGCATATCGAACTTCCTGCTATGGCAGACAGCATACTCCGAGATGTATTTCACTCCCACGCTCTGGCCCGATTTCGGCAAAGAGGCCTTCCTGGACGCCCTGCTCGACTACCAGGACCGCGAGCGCCGATACGGAAAGACCTCGGACCAGGTACGCTCGGAACACAGCTCTTGACACACCGCTCCTCACCCCTACACAGCATATCTTCCCCCCTCCTCCCTACTCTCTCCCGCTCACTAAAACGAAAACTGATTCCTGATGAAGCATTGGCTCAAATATCTGTTCTCTCTCTTCATGCTCCTCCCGCTCCCGGCGGAGGCTCTGGACATCCTCACAGCCCATGAGGACACCGTCTACAACCCGAATATCATATACACCTCAATGCCGAAGACCTACGAGATAGCCGGCATCAAGGTGACGGGCCTGCCGGACGCCGACGAATATTCCATCATAAGCAGCTGCGGCCTGGCCGTGGGAGACCGCGTCGAGATGCCGGGCGACGCCATAACCAGGGCAGTCAAGCGCTTCTACCGGCAGGGCATATACTCTCGCGTGCAAATCAAGGCCGAGAAGACAGTAGGCGACAAGGTATGGCTCGAGATAGCCCTCCGCCAGCTCCCCAGGATGAGCGAGATGACATTCACCGGAGCCAAGAGCGGCGAGGTAAAGGACCTCAAGGAGCGCCTCGGCATGGTGGCGGGACAGCAGCTCACCCCCAACATCGTGGCCAGGGCCAAGCAAATAGTGGAAAACTACTACTCGGCAAAAGGCTTCAAGAACGCAAAGGTGAACGTCACCCAGCACAACGACCTCAGCAAGGAGAACCAGGTGATTCTCCAGTTCGACATTACACGCTCCGCCAAGGTCAAGGTGCACAAGATATACGTGACCGGAAACGACGTCCTCTCCTCCGGCAAGGTCAAACGAGCCATGAAGAAGACCAACGAGAACGGAAACATCCTCAACCTCTTCAAGCAGAAAAAATTCGTAGAGCAGGACTTCGAGGACGACCTCGACCGCATAATCCAGAAATACAACGAGCTGGGATACCGCGACGCACGCATCGTATCCGACTCAGTGGCCAACTATTCCGACAACCGCGTGGATGTCTACATCAAGGTGGACGAAGGGCGCAAGTACTACATCTCGGACATTTCCTGGGTAGGCAACACAGTCTATCCCACCGAGGTCCTGCAAGACGTGCTCGGCATGTATCCCGGCGACGTCTACAACCAGAAGATGCTGGCCAAGCGCACCATGGAGGATGACGACGCCGTGGCCAACCTGTACATGGACAACGGATACCTCTTCTTCCAGCTCATCCCCATCGAGGAGAACGTGAAAGGAGACTCAATCGCCCTCCAGATGCGTGTGCTCGAAGGTCCCCAGGCTCGTATCAACAACGTGATAATCAACGGCAACGACCGCCTCTACGAGCGCGTCATACGCCGCGAGCTGCGCGTGCGGCCCGGCGAGCTCTTCAACAAGAGCGACCTCATACGTTCCGCCCGCGAGATAGCCCAGAGCGGACATTTCAACCCCGAGACCATAAACCCCGTGCCCCAGCCCAACGAGAACGACGGCACCGTGGACATAGTCTTCAACCTGGAGTCGAAGGCCAACGACCAGATTGAGTTCTCCGCCGGATGGGGCCAGACCGGCATCACAGGCAAGCTCGCCCTGAAGTTCACCAACTTCTCCATGAAGAACCTGTTCCACCCCTCCACATACCGAGGCATAATCCCGCAGGGCGAGGGCCAGACATTCACCATCTCGGCCCAGACCAACGCCAAATACTACCAGAGCTACTCCATCTCCTTCCTCGACCCCTGGTTCGGCGGCAAGCGCCCCAACTCCTTGCAGGTGAGCGCCTACTACTCCCGCCAGACCGGTGTGAACTCCTCTTATTTCAACGACAACTGGAGCAGCGCCTACATGAGCAACCTCTACGGCTACAACTACGGCTACAACTCCAACTACTACAACTACTCATACCAGAACGCATACGACCCCAACAAGGTCCTGCAGATGGCCGCCATAGCCGTAGGCACGGGCAAGCGCCTCAGCTGGCCTGACGACTATTTCCAGTTCAACGCCACCCTCCAGTACCAGTGGTACTACCTCAAGAACTGGGAATACCTCTACTACATGAACAACGGCACCTCCAACTCACTCACACTCAGCCTCGACCTCTCCCGCTCATCAATAGACAACCCCATCTACACCCGCCGAGGCTCCACATTCTCCCTGGGCCTGCAGCTCACACCCCCTTGGAGCTCCATCCGCAAGAAGAACTGGAAGAAACTCTACGAGGAGGCCACCGTCGACAACTCCGCCTCCGCCAAGAAGGAGATGTACCGCTGGATCGAGTACTGGAAGCTCCGCTTCAAGGCAAAGACCTTCACCCCCCTCACAAGCCCCGAGGGCAACTACACCCTCGTGCTCATGAGCCGCGCCGACTTCGGCCTCATAGGCAGCTACAACAAGTATCTCAAGACCCCCTTCGAGACCTACTACGTAGGCGGCGAC
>URZM01000104.1 GCA_900552315.1 uncultured Bacteroidales bacterium
TTCGGGTCGGCCAGCAGGCCTCCCCTTGCGCCAACCCACGGCTATTCAGACAAAGGATTCCTTCGGAATCGTCGTCGCCTTTCTGTTCAATATTTATCAGTTCATATTTATATGTGGTGGAATCTGTATTTAAAGAAGTATATTTATAGAAGTATATTTATATATGTAGGAAGAGTCTGTTTTTAGAAGTCTGTATTTATATGTGGAAAATCCGTGTGGTTGGGCCACCCGAACCTAATAATACTGCGAACGGGAATCGGGGCGGTTTATAATGGGGGAATTCAGGCATAAAAAAACCTGAAGTACCTTCACAGGAACATCAGGATTAAAGCCAAAAGGCAAGATTTGTGATTCTAAAAGAGTTGTCTAAGCAACTTAAGTGTAGAGATTATATCTTACTTACATTCATCTCATCCGAAGCTTTGTCGGTAAACGGAACCTCACGGCGGCGATTTCCCAACTTGAAAAGATTATCGGCCTATGCCGGAAATCTTTAACAAAAGCCTTGGATGCTTTTCGGAAGCAAAGTTACAAACAATTTTTGTCCTACCAAAATTTTTGGGGAGAAATTTCAAAAAAATATGCTTAAAAACATATTTTAACGTTTCAACGACATCTTTTCCCCTTTTACCTTCTTAGCCATTAGCCGTTTTGACAATCTGCTCAACCACCAGCCCGGCCAAGGTCATACCGAAAATGGCAGTGATATGACACAAAGAACCGTTGACTGCCACTTTGTTGAAGCTCATTGCCATATCCTCTTCAAGAGCCCCTCCCCGGTTTGTCAGCAATTCGGGGGAATAGACACACTTGAATTTCCTTTTGGGAAATTCCCCTGATTTCTTGAATTTACGCCTGAGTGAAGCCGCAAGCGGGCACCCCTGGACTTTCCAGAACTCCGCGACGGAGATTTTTGTCGGGTCTATCTTCAAGGCAGCTCCCATTGAAGAGAGCACCACCGGCTGACGAGCCGCTGTGGCGTTGCGCAACAGCAACGCTTTCGCAGCAAGAGAATCTATCGCGTCAATCACAAAATCAAATTCCTCAAGATCGAAATCAACCGCTGTCAGCGATGTGTACTCCTTTTCAAGGGCCGTCACTTCGATTCCTGGCGCTACAGCGAGGAGCTGACGCTTCATAGCCTCCACCTTCACCTCCCCCACTGTGGCAACATTCGCCTCGGCCTGACGGTTGATGTTGGTGGGAGATACCCTGTCGGCATCCACTATGGTCAGATGACCTATCCCGGTACGGGCAAGCGCCTCGGCTGTCCAGCTGCCTACCCCACCCACACCAAAAATAATGACGCGTGCGCGGGACAGAGCCGCCATCGCGGTCTCCCCCACAAGCCGTTCGGTGCGGTTGAAAACCACCGTCCGGTTGAAAGAATCGTTGCTTTCCTGTTCGATTGACATTGGTATATTCGACTATGACGGAGCCTGCTCCATCCTATCCGGCAAAGGTACGAAAAGTTTTTCACGCCGCCGGGAGGGAAGTCCGGAAAAAATTAGTAACTTTGCAGACGGTTTTCAACACATTATAGACTTACCGACTTATGCGCAGTCCACGCAAAGCATATCTGCTTCTTGAAGACGGCACTCTTTTCGAGGGCAAATCTTTCGGTTATGAAGCTCCCGCAGCAGGGGAAGTGGTGTTCAACACCGCCATGACCGGTTATCCCGAGAGTCTGACCGACCCCTCCTACGAGGGGCAAATACTTGTCACCACTTATCCGATTCTCGGCAATTACGGCGTCCCCCCCGAAAGGGAGAAGGACGCCGTCAGTGAATTTCTCGAAAGCTCAAAAATCCATTGCCGGGGAATCATCGCCCAGGATTACAGCTGGGAACCGAGCCACTGGCTCTCGACCCGTTCGCTCGACCAATGGCTGCGCGATGAGAAAATCCCCGGAATCTACGGCATCGACACCCGCGCATTGACCAAGCATCTGCGCGAGAAAGGCTCGATGCTCGGAAAAATCTACTTCGACAACCCCGACGAAATCGAATTCTCAGACCCCAACATCGAGAATCTGATTGCCAAAGTAAGCTGCCCCGAGGTGGAAATCCACGGCCAGGGGGAGAAAACCGTGGTGCTTGTCGACTGTGGAACCAAATACAACATCATCCGATGCCTGACGCGCCGAGGGGTGAAAGTGGTCCGTGTTCCCTGGAACTACGATTTCTCAACCATCCCCTACGACGGACTCTTCATTTCAAACGGCCCGGGCAACCCCGATTTCACCGAAGAGACCGTAGCCAACATCCGTAAGGCGATGGAGACAGGCAAGCCCATCTGCGGCATCTGCATGGGCAACCAGCTGCTGGCCAAAGCCGCCGGAGCGAAGACCTACAAGCTCAAATACGGACACCGCAGCCACAACCAGCCGGTACGCCTCGAAGGCACGAACACCTGCTATGTCACCTCGCAGAACCATGGATACGCCGTTGACCAGTCGACACTTCCCGCCGACTGGGAGCCGATGTTCACCAACATGAACGACGGCACAAACGAGGGCATCCGCCACAAGGAGAAGCCCTATTTCTCGGCGCAGTTCCATCCGGAGGCATCATCCGGGCCGCGCGATACCGAGTTCATTTTCGACAAGTTCATCGAAATGCTCTGAGAACCATCCCAAATCCATCCCCCATCAAGCTTCAAACCCCAAATGATGAATTCCCAGCAGTCCAATATAAAGAAAGTTCTTCTCCTCGGTTCCGGCGCCCTCAAAATCGGTGAGGCGGGCGAGTTTGACTATTCCGGCTCCCAGGCCCTCAAGGCTATGAAGGAGGAAGGCATATCGACGGTGCTGATCAACCCCAACATCGCCACTGTGCAAACCTCCGAAGGATTCGCCGACAAGATTTACTTCCTTCCCGTGACCCCCTACTTCGTGGAACGTGTCATCGAGAAGGAGCGTCCCGACGGCATCCTGCTCAGCTTCGGCGGCCAGACCGCCCTCAACTGCGGAGTGGAGCTGTATGACTCCGGAGTGCTGGAGAAATATGGTGTGGAGGTGCTTGGCACACCCGTCCAGGCTATCAAGGACACCGAAGACCGCGAGCTCTTCGTCAAGAAGCTCGACGAAATAGACGTGAAGACCATCAAGAGCCAGGCTGTCGAGACAACAGCCGCAGCCCTTGCCGCCGCTGAAAAACTCGGTTATCCCGTAATCGTGCGCGCCGCCTACGCCCTCGGCGGACTCGGCAGCGGATTCTGCGACAACCCCGAGCAGCTTGTGGCCCTCACCGAAAAAGCCTTCTCATTCTCCCCCCAGGTGTTGGTGGAGAAATCCCTCAAGGGCTGGAAAGAGGTCGAGTATGAGGTTGTGCGCGACCGCTTCGACAACTGCATCACGGTCTGCAACATGGAGAACTTCGACCCGCTGGGCATCCATACCGGAGAGTCAATCGTCGTCGCTCCCTCCCAGACCCTCTCCAATGATGACTACCATTATCTGCGCCAGCTCGCCATCAAGATTATCCGCCACGTCGGAATCGTCGGCGAGTGTAATGTGCAGTACGCATATGACCCCGATTCGATGGATTACCGCGTCATCGAGGTCAACGCCCGTCTGAGCCGCTCTTCGGCACTCGCGTCGAAAGCCACCGGTTATCCCCTGGCCTTCGTGGCCGCCAAGCTCGGACTTGGCTACGGTCTCTTCGACCTGAAGAACTCCGTCACCCGCGAGACTTCGGCATTCTTCGAGCCGGCCCTCGACTATATCGTCTGCAAGATACCGCGCTGGGACCTCGGCAAGTTCCACGGCGTGCGCCGCGAGATAGGCTCCTCCATGAAGAGCGTGGGCGAGGTCATGGCCATAGGCCGCACCTTCGAGGAGGTGATACAGAAGGGCCTGCGCATGATAGGCCAGGGCATGCACGGATTCGTGGAGAACAAGGCGCTCGACATCCCTGACATAGACAAGGCCCTGGCCGAGCCTACCGACATGCGCATCTTCGTGATAGCCAAGGCTCTGAGAGCCGGATACACGGTAGACAAGATCCATGACCTCACAAAGATAGACCGTTGGTTCCTGGAGAAGCTGGCCGGCATAATCCGTACCGGCCGCGAGCTGGAGACTTTCGAGGAGATAGCCGCCCTGCCCGAAGAGCTGCTGCGCAAGGCCAAGCAACAGGGCTTCAGCGACTTCCAGATAGGCCGCGCCATATACGGCGACCGCATGAACCGCAACAGCAACGAGCTGAGCGACAAGGTGCGCGCCCACCGCAAGAGGCTCGGCATAGTGCCTGTGGTCAAGCAGATTGACACACTCGCTGCCGAGTACCCGGCCCAGACCAATTACCTGTACCTCACATACAACGGCAGCGAGAACGACGTAACCTACTTGGGTGACCGCAAGTCAGTGGTGGTGCTCGGCTCGGGCGCCTACCGCATAGGCTCCTCCGTGGAGTTCGACTGGTGCGGCGTGAACGCGCTCATGACTGTGGCGAAGCAAGGATACCGCCCCGTCATGATCAACTATAATCCGGAGACCGTCTCCACGGACTACGACATGTGCGAGCGTCTCTATTTCGACGAGCTCACCTTCGAGCGTGTCATGGACATCCTCGATCTGGAGGCTCCCCACGGCGTGATTCTCTCCACAGGCGGCCAGATACCCAACAACCTGGCCATACGCCTGGACGCGAACAATGTCAACATCCTCGGCACGCAGGCCAAGGACATCGACAACGCCGAGGACCGCAACAAGTTCTCTTCGCTCTGCGACGAAATAGGCGTGGACCAGCCACGCTGGCGCGAGCTCACCTCCATGCAGGCCATAGACGAGTTCGTTGCCGAGGTCGGGTTCCCCATCCTGGTGCGTCCCAGCTACGTGCTCTCCGGAGCCGCCATGAACGTATGCTCCAACGAGGACGAGCTGACCCGCTTCCTGCGCCTGGCCGCCAACGTGAGCAAGCAGCACCCCGTGGTGGTGAGCGAGTTCATACAGGAGGCAAAGGAGATCGAGATGGACGCCGTGGCCCAGAACGGCGAGATCAAGCTCTACGCCATAAGCGAGCACATAGAGTTCGCCGGCGTGCACTCCGGCGACGCCACCATCCAGTTCCCGCCCCAGAAGCTGTATGTGGAGACCATGCGCCGCATCAAGAAGATTTCAGGCAAGATAGCCAAGGCGCTCCACATCTCCGGCCCCTTCAACATCCAGTTCCTGGCCAAGAACAACGACATCAAGGTTATAGAGTGCAACCTGCGCGCCTCGCGCAGCTTCCCCTTCGTGAGCAAGGTGTCCAAGCAGAATTTCATCGACACCGCCACGCGCGTTATGCTCGGGCTGCCCGTTGACAAGCCGGGCAAGAGCGCCTTCGACCTCGACTATGTTGGCATCAAGGCCTCCCAGTTCAGTTTCTCGCGCCTCCAGGGGGCCGACCCCGTGCTCGGCGTGGACATGAGCTCCACGGGCGAGGTGGGCTGCATAGGCGACGACACATCCGAGGCAGTGCTCAAGGCTATGCTCTCTGTGGGATACACCATCCCTCGCAAGGACAAATACGTGCTTCTGACATCCGGCACCGCGCGCCAGAAAGTGGGGCTGCTCGACGCCGCGCGCATGCTGCACCGAAAGGGCTACACAATATGCGCCACCGAAGGCACCCACAAGTTCCTGAGCGAGAACGGCGTGCCCTCCATCCGTGTCTACATGCCCTCCGAGTCCGGCAAGCCCCAGGCCCTCGAGATGCTCCACTCCAAGGAGATTGACTTTGTGGTGAACATACCCAAGAACCTCACCCCCAAGGAGTTGAGCAACGGCTACAAGATACGCCGCGCCGCAGTGGACCTCAACATCCCGCTCATCACCAACGTGCGGCTCGCCTCCGCCTTCATCCAGGCCTTCTGCGAGCTGAGCGTCGACGACATCCGCATCAAGTCCTGGGACGAATATTGATACCCCCTTCCACTCCCCTCGCCACTCCCTCCTCCCCACTCTCTCCTCCACTCCCCTTCTCCCAGTACTCCCTTCGGCTCTCCCCTCCAACGCCTCTCCTCGCCCGGCTTTCGGGCATCGTTTAAGTCCGTCAGACCAGTCCGACAAGTCTGACCAGTCCGACTCGTCCGACCCCCGATTTCCGGTTCCCGACCCACAGCCCCGGAGGGGCGGCCATTTCGTTAACCGGGTACGCTCGCATGCCCGGCTGGCCGGAGAGCCCCACAGCCCCGGAGGGGCTGAACTAAAACATACACTATGGCAGGAATAAAAGCACTGGCCAAAGACACGGCCATCTACGGACTCAGCAGCATCATAGGGCGCTTCCTCAACTGGTGCCTCGTGCCATTGTACGTATGGATATTCCCCACCCAGGAATACGGCATCGTCAGCTACCTCTACTCCTTCACCGCCGTGGCGCTCGTCATACTCACCTACGGCATGGAGACCGGATTCTTCCGCTACGCCAACAAGCACGACCGGCCGGAGACCGTCTACACAACCTCCCTGCTCTCCGTAGGCTCCACCTCCCTGCTCTTCATCCTGCTGCTCACCATCTTCCTGCAGCCCGTCAGCACAGCCATCAAGCTCCCCGGCCACGCCGAATACGTGTGGATGCTCGGAGCCATCGTGGCCGTAGACGCCTTCACCAACATCCCCTTCGCATACCTGCGCTACAAGAAACGCGCCATGCGCTTCGCGACCATCAAGATGCTCAACGTGGGCGTGAACATAGCCGCCAACATCTTCTTCCTCCTCTGCTGTCCCTGGCTCCATGCTCACGCGCCGGCCACAGTCGACTGGTTCTACGCCCCCTGCGGCGGCCAGGCCTTCGGTATAGGCTGGATATTCGTGGCCAACTGCCTCTCCACCCTCGTGGTGCTCCTCATGCTCATGCCCGACATCCTGGGCAGACGCTACACCTTCGACGGCGCTCTGCTGCGCAAGATGCTCTCCTACTCCTGGCCACTGCTCATCCTCGGCGTGGCAGGCATCATGAGCCAGAACATGGGCCAGATGATAATCCCCTATCTCTTCGAAGACCAGGAGGTGGCACGCTCAATGGTCGGCATCTACGGCGCTAACATCAAGATAGCCATCATCATGGTCATGTTCACCCAAGCCTTCCGATACGCCTACGAGCCCTTCATCTTCGCACAGGCAGGCAAAGGGGAGGACAAGAAGCAGGCCTACTGCGACGCCATGAAATTCTTCGTGATTCTCGGCCTGCTCATATTCCTTGGCGTGATGTTCTACCTCCCCGTGCTCAAGCATTTCGTGAGCCCCGCCTACTGGCCCGGACTCGAGGTGGTGCCCATCATGATGGTGGCCGAGTTGCTCTGCGGTGTGGCCTTCAACCTCTCCCTGTGGTACAAGCTCACCGACCGCACCGCCTGGGGCATGTACCTCTCCGTAGGCTGCTTCATCGTCATGTTCGGACTCAACCTCGTGCTCGTGCCCGCCATCGGCGCCCCCGACGGCTACATAGGCTCCGCCTGGGCCGCGCTAATAGCCTACGCCCTCATGATGATAGTCAGCTGGATAGCCGGACAGAAATACTACCCCCTGCACTATGAATACAAGCGCATCGGCCTCTACACCCTGATAGCCGCCCTCCTCTACGTCACAGGCCGCTATGTCTTCGATTTCCCCTCCGCGATGTGGGCCACCTACCTGACACGCACCGCCCTGCTGCTCCTCTACCTCGCCATCATCATCCGCTACGAGCGCCTCCCCCTCCCCGGCCTGCGCCGCTCCCGCC
Organism: uncultured Bacteroidales bacterium; assembly: GCA_900552315.1. GTDB lineage: Bacteria > Bacteroidota > Bacteroidia > Bacteroidales > Muribaculaceae > Lepagella. The sequence continues at coordinate 7,710 of URZM01000104.1, forward strand.
CCTAATCCTCTACCCAC
>URZM01000105.1 GCA_900552315.1 uncultured Bacteroidales bacterium
AAGCAGTCGGTCAAGAACCTTGCACGCCAGATTTCAGGCGACATACTGACCACGAAAAAGTCAGACGAGACCACCGTGGCCGTAATCACATACAACGATGTGTCCCAGCAGAGGGCCATCGATGTGGTGAACGCCCTGATAGAGTCCTACAACGCCCTGTGGATAGCGGAACAGACACGCAGCGCCGCCAACACGTCCAATTTCATCAATGACCGCCTGACAGTCATCGAGAAAGAACTGAGCGGCATAGATTCCGACATATCGCAGGTGAAGAGTTCCGCGCAGGTGGCCGATTTCACCACGGCCGCATCCACATATTACGGCCAATCGATGAATTATGACACCCGCGCCTTCGAAGCCAGCACACAGCTGAGCATAGCCGAGTTCCTGAGAGACTATATCAACGACAAGCACAACGCCGACGCCCTGATACCGGCAAACACAGGCACAAGCGGCACCGTGGAGACCCAGATACAGGAATACAACAAGATGGTGGTTAAGCGCGACCAGCTGCTTCAGAACGGCACGGAGGCCAACCCCGTGATAGCGCAGATGAACTCTGACCTGGCGGCCAACCGCGCCCTGATCCTGGCTTCGCTGAACAACTTGATCTCCACCTACAGGATAGAGGTGGAACGCGCCCAAGGCAGAGGCCGTGACTTTTCCGGCAAGGTGAGCGCCGTGCCTGAGAAGGAGAAGCAGATCCTCTCCATAGAGCGCCAACAGAAAGTGAAAGAGAACCTGTACCTTTATCTGCTCCAGAAGCGCGAGGAGAACGAGCTCAGCCGCATGGTCCAGGTAAACAACACCAGGATAATACGTGCGGCATACGGCACCGGGCCCACCTCCGGAGCGCTTTTGAAAGCCCTCGCCATCGGATTCCTGATCGGCCTGGCCATTCCTTTGCTCATAATATTCCTTACCCTAAAGCTCGGCACCAAGGTCAACCGCAAGAGCGAGCTGTCTGGACTCTCCATACCATTCTTGGGCGAAATGCCTATGAACCGCCACAGACGCACACTGAAAAGATTTTTCAGACATCTGTTCCACCCCAACTCCAGAAAGGTGACAGACAAGGAAATCAAGCTCGTGGTGCGTGAGCACTCACGCTCTTATATCAATGAGGCGTTCCGCATGTTGCGCACCAACCTCGATTTCCTCTCCACCTCCGAGAGCGGATGCGAGGTGATAATGCTGACATCATTCAATCCCGGTTCAGGAAAGACTTTCATCTCCGTGAACCTTGCCAAATCCTTGGAGCTCAAAGGTAAGCGCGTGCTTGTGATAGACCTCGACATGCGTCGTGCCTCACTGTCATATTTCGGTGGCAACGCCGCACAGGGTGTCTCGACATATCTCACCGGCAAGTCGGCCGACATCATGAGCCTTGTCAGGGTCAACAACCGAGGCACGGGCATAGACCTGCTCCCGGTGGGCGCCATACCGCCCAACCCCGTCGAGCTGGTGCTCAGCAACCGCTTCACAGACATGATCTCCACCTTGCGCCAGCACTATGACTACATAGTGCTTGACTGTCCGCCTTACGACCTGGTGGCCGACACAGCCATCATAGGCAAGGTGGCGGATGTATCCCTGTTCGTTATCCGCGCCGGCTTGTTCAGCAAGTCAATGCTTCCTGACCTCGAGGAAATCTACCAGCAGGGCAAGCTCAACCACATGGCCATCCTGCTTAACGGCATCAACCCCAAGGACTCCTATTACCACAACCGCTATGGCTACAGCAACGGCGCCTCCAACAGTTATTACATTATGGACGATGACGCCGACGCCCAGGATCACGGTTACGATAGCCCCGATGGCATAGACGATTCCAAGTGACGACGTATCAAACAAACCATCTGCAAGCAACACTATGAATATCGCTATAGTAGGCACAGGATATGTAGGTCTGGTCACAGGCACCTGCTTCGCCGACATGGGCATAAATGTCACATGCATCGATGTGGACAAGTCCAAGATCGAGGGACTGCGCCAAGGACGTGTGCCCATATACGAGCCTGGACTGGAGAGCTTGGTGACGAAAAACCACAAGGCCGGTCGTCTCAGGTTCTCGACCTCTCTGGAAGCGGTCATAGACGACGTAGAGGTGATATTCAGCGCCGTGGGCACTCCCCCCGATGAAGACGGCAGCGCGGACCTCCAATATGTACTGGAGGTGGCACGATCCATAGGACGCTGCATGAACGGCTACAAACTGATAGTCACAAAGAGCACGGTGCCAGTCGGTACCGCTGAAAAGGTGCGCCAAGTTGTGGTCGATGAGCTTGACAGACGCGGTCTCGGTCCCGGGAAACCCGGTGGCATCACCTTCGATGTGGCCTCGAATCCGGAATTTCTGAAGGAAGGGGCCGCCATCAAGGATTTCATGAGCCCGGATCGCGTGGTGGTAGGCATCGATTCCGAACGGGCGCGCATGTTGATGCAGAGGCTATACCGGCCCTTCCTGGTGTCTTCAGACAGGATGTTGTTCACGGACATCCCCTCGGCCGAGATGATAAAATATGCAGCCAACGCCATGCTCGCCACACGTATCTCGTTCATGAACGAGATAGCCAACCTCTGCGACCTGGTAGGCGCGAACGTCAACATGGTGCGCAAAGGCATTGGAAGCGATGCCCGCATAGGCACAAAATTCTTGTATCCGGGATGCGGATACGGTGGATCTTGTTTCCCGAAAGACGTAAAAGCCATAATCAGCACCGCCAGGCAGAACGGCTATGACATGCGTGTGCTGCAGGCCGTGGAGGAGGTAAACCAAATGCAGAAGCTGATATTGTTTGACAAGCTGCAGAGGCATTTCCACGGTGAGCTGAAAGGTAAACGTGTGGCCCTGTGGGGCCTGGCTTTCAAGCCAGAGACCGATGACATGCGCGAGGCACCGTCCCTGGAGCTGATACGGGCCATGACAGAGGCCGGGGTCACAGTCCGCGCTTACGACCCTGTGGCCATGGACGAGTGCCGCCGCCGGCTCGGAGACGCCGTTGAATATGCACAGGACATATACGACGCCGCCCTGGAAGCCGACGCCGTGATGCTTGTCACTGAATGGAAAGAGTTCCGCATGCCTTCCTGGGCAGTCGTGCGTAAAGCGATGAGGGCAACGCAGCACGCTCCTGCCGTATTCGATGGACGCAACATATATGACAGGTTAGAACTCGAGTCAGCAGGTTTCACCTACTACGGACTCGGCAAATAGACATGAAATGAAAGGTATCGTACTGGCTGGCGGAAGCGGCACACGACTGTATCCCATAACGAAGGCCATCTGCAAACAGTTGCTTCCCATCTACGACAAGCCGATGGTCTACTACCCCATCTCGGTGCTGATGAACGCCGGCATCAGGGACATCCTCATCATATCTACACCTGTTGACCTGCCGACATTCAAACGCCTGCTGGGCGACGGCTCAGATTTCGGCCTGAGACTGAGCTACGCCGAGCAGCCGTCGCCCGACGGGCTGGCACAGGCATTCCTGATAGGTGAAGAGTTCATAGGAGACGACTCTGTGGCCCTCGTGCTCGGAGACAACATATTCCACGGCGAAGGCATGGACGCGCTCACCGCTAAAGCCATAGAGAACGCGGAGCAGCACAACCGTGCAACCGTGTTCGGATACAGGGTCAACGACCCGGAACGGTATGGCGTGGTGGAGTTCGACGACATGGGACGATGCCTTTCAATTGAAGAGAAGCCCGCAGTACCGAAATCGAACTATGCGGTAGTGGGGCTGTACTTTTACCCTAACGATGTCGTGACGGCCGCAAAAAGTGTAAAGCCAAGCGAACGCGGTGAACTGGAGATAACATCGGTGAACCAAGCCTATCTGACAGAGGGCAGGCTCGACGTCCAGACTCTCGGCCGTGGGTTCGCGTGGCTCGACACCGGGACCCATGATTCCTTGGCAGACGCCTCGATATTCGTCGAGGTGATAGAGAAACGCCAAGGGCTCAAGATAGCATGCCTGGAGGGCATCGCGTATCGGAAAGGATGGATAACGAAAGATAAGTTGGAGTCTTTGGCATCCTCTATGCTATCCAACCAGTACGGACAATATCTGTTAAAGATAACACGAGATTTCTGATGGAATACGTCAAGACCAAAATACCGGGCGTTACAATCCTGCAGCCCCGAATCATCACGGATGCCAGAGGGTATTTCATGGAGACATTCCGCCATTCGGAGTTTACAGAGAAAATAGGCATTATCGATTTCGTGCAAGACAATGAAAGTGCCTCCACCTATGGTGTGGTGCGAGGGCTGCATTTCCAAGACATCCCCCATAGCCAGAGCAAGCTGGTGCGATGCGTGAGCGGCAAGGTGCTTGACGTGGCGGTGGACCTGCGCAGCGACTCTCCCACTTTCGGACAGCATGTGGCAGTGACCCTCGATTCCATACTCGGCACTCAGCTCTTCATTCCGCGCGGCTTCGCCCACGGCTACTCCGTACTGAGTGACCAGGCTGTGTTCCAATACAAGTGTGACGCATATTACCATCCGGAGTCAGAGGGAGGCATAGACCCGTTTGACCCAGCTCTCGGCATAGACTGGGGCATAGACCCCGCCCACGCTATCGTATCCGAGAAAGATTCTTCCCGGCCCAGGCTCGCGGACATAATAGGCTCAATTGATTTTTCAGGAAACCTGTATGACAGAATATAAGCGTCACATCCTCATAACGGGAGGTGCCGGATTCATTGGCTCGCACGTAGTGCGGCGATTCGTAACCCACTACCCGCAGTACCGTATCGTCTGTCTGGACAAGCTCACATACGCGGGCAATTTGGAGAACCTCGCCGACGTGGAGAGCTGCCCGAACTACGTGTTCGTCAAGGCCGACATCTGTGATTTGCAACGTATGCGGGACATATTTCACACTTACAGGATAGACGGCGTGATAAACCTCGCCGCAGAAAGCCATGTGGACCGCTCGATAGAAGACCCTTTCATCTTCGCCAAGACAAACGTGCTCGGCACCTTGAGCCTGCTACAGGCCGCGAAAGAGACTTGGGAAGGATGCCCTGAGAAATATGACGGAAAACTCTTCTATCATATCTCGACCGACGAGGTTTATGGTTCCCTGAAGCCTGACGAGGGTCTCTTCACAGAGCACACACCATACTCTCCCCATTCCCCTTACTCGGCCTCCAAGGCATCGTCCGACCATTTCGTCCGCGCTTGGCACGACACCTATGGCATGCCGGTAATCATCACCAATTGCTCGAACAATTACGGGCCTTACCAGTTCCCGGAGAAACTGATACCCCTCTTCATCAACAACATACGCAAAAACAAGCCTCTGCCCGTATACGGAGAGGGACAAAACGTGAGGGACTGGCTCTATGTCGAAGACCATGCCCGAGCCATCGACCTGATATTCCACAAAGGCACACCGGCTCGGACATACAACATCGGAGGCTTCAATGAATGGAAGAACATCGACATAGTCAGGCTGTTGGTGAAAATCACCGACCGGCTGCTGGGACGTCCCGACGGCGCGTCGCTCCATCTTGTGACACACGTCACAGACCGCAAAGGGCATGACTTGCGATACGCCATAGATTCCACCAGGCTCAAGGAAGAACTCGGCTGGGAACCATCGCTGCAGTTCGAGGAAGGCTTGGAGCGTACCGTACGTTGGTATCTCGACCACCAGGACTGGATGGACAACGTGACCAGCGGCGAGTACGCAGACTATTACAAGAAAATGTACGCTAACAGAGAAATAAATAACAGACAATGAGCAGTTCACGAATACTTCTTTGCCTGGCCCACATGAGCGGCAATGAGATGAAATACATAGAAGAAGCCTTCGCCGACAACTGGGTGGTGCCTCTGGGGCCGAATGTAGACGGTTTCGAGCACGACCTGGAAGATTATGTCAATCACAGCGAGGCTGCTGTCCCGACACCACACAAAAAAGTCGTGGCGCTCTCAGCCGGCACAGCCGCCATACATCTCGGCCTCGTGCAGCTCGGCGTGCAGCCGGGCGACGAGGTGATATGCCAGAGCTTCACCTTCTCCGCCTCTGCCAATCCGGTCACATACCAAGGTGCCACACCCGTATTCGTAGACAGCGAGGCCGATACATGGAACATGTCTCCCGCATTGCTCGAAGAGGCTATCCTGGACCGTAAGAAGGTCACAGGCAAATACCCCAAGGCTATCGTAATAGTCCATCTATACGGCATGCCTGCAAAGCTCGACGAGCTTATGGCCGTGGCAGACAAATATGGTATCCCTGTGCTTGAAGACGCGGCAGAGGCTCTTGGCTCACGCTTCGATGGACAGATGTGCGGCACGTTCGGCAAATACGGCGCTCTCTCCTTCAACGGCAACAAGATGATAACCACCTCCGGCGGGGGCGCCCTTATAGTGCCCGGGGAAAAGGAAAAGAAGGAGGTTATGTTCTACGCCACCCAGGCCCGCGAACCCTTCCCCTATTACCAGCATGAGAAGATTGGCTACAACTACCGCATGAGCAACATCTGCGCAGGCATAGGCCGCGGACAGATGACCATCCTGCCCGAGCACCTGGCCCACCACCGGCATGTCCACGACATCTACGAGCGAGAGTTCGCCGACATGCAGGGCATCACGCTGCACACCAACCCGTCATCCAGGTTCGATGCCAACTACTGGCTCTGCAACATACTCATCGACAAAGGAATAACCGGGTTCGACTACGAGCAGCTGCGCGTGGCTCTCGATCAAGCCGGCATCGAAAGCCGTCCTCTCTGGAAACCCATGCACCTGCAGCCCGTATTCAAGGATTGTCCAGCATACACCGACGGGACCTCCGAATCCCTCTTCAGCAAGGGACTCTGCCTGCCTGCCGGGCCTTGGGTATCCGACGAGGACCTACGATACATCTGCGACACCATACGCGGCCTTTACAAAAAATGAACCGACCCGCTGACCTCTCCAAGGAGCAGCGACTCCGCTACAGCCGCAATCTTCTACTGCCGGAAATCGGCAAGGAGGGACAGCGGCGTCTGCTTGATTCCCGCGTGCTTATAGTGGGGACGGGAGCCCTTGGGTCAATCGCGGCCATGTATCTCGCCGCCTCCGGCGTAGGGCACATCACCCTGGCCGACTATGACACCGTGGACATCTCCAACCTGCAACGCCAGCTGTCCTTCTCCACCGCAGACTGCGGCTCCATGAAAGTAGACGCAGCCCGCAGCCGCATGGCATCCATCAATCCGGATGTGACGGTGGACGTATTCGCAAGGATGATAACCGGAGAAAACGCGCATGGCCTGTTTTCCGGGCACGACCTCGTTATAGAGGGGTCAGACAACCCAGCCACCAAATACCTTGTCACCGACACCTGCGCCGAGCTGCAGATTCCCTGCGTGCTCGGAGGCGTGACACAATTCCAGGGGCAGGTAATGAGCTGGGCCCCGGGACACCCCACATACCGCGACCTCTTCCCGGAACAGGCCGAAGCCGGAGGATACACCCCTTGCAGCCTCGGTGGCGTCCTCGGGCCTTTGCCCGGAGTGATAGCGTCCACCCAGGCATGCGAGGCAGTCAAGATACTCACCGGAGCGGGCACACCCCTTTACGGCAAACTCTTCATGGTCGATATGCTGAACCCCTCCGCCACAGTCCTGGACCTCTGACAAGGCTTGCCTCTGGCACAGGCTGCAATGATACCGGTTATCGACAGACCTCAAACATCACCGGG
>URZM01000106.1 GCA_900552315.1 uncultured Bacteroidales bacterium
CCCGCCTCTACAACGTGGACGCGGCGGCCATAGCGGCCCGCACAGGCCTGGGCGTGCGCGTGAACATGATCATGGAGGCCGTGTTCCTCTCGCTCATAGGAGACAAAATAGACACGGACAAGGCTCTCGAAAGTCTCCGCGACACGATAAGGCAGACCTACATGCACGAGGGGCAGGCCGTCGTGGACAAGAACCTCGCCGCCCTCGACCTGGCGAAGGACGCCGCCGTGCGGATAGAGATTCCCTCGTCTTGGAACCACGCCGCGCCTGAGAAGGATTCCGTGCCGGATGCGAAAATCAACCCCCTCGACTTGAAATCATTCGTGAGAGGCATAGCCGACGTCTGCGACCGGCTGGAGGGTGACGCCCTCCCTGTGTCCGCCTTCACCCCCGACGGCTCCATGCCACTGGGCACCACAGCCTTCGAGAAGCGCCGCATAGCCCTCTCCATCCCTCGCTGGGACGCGGACAAGTGCGTGGAGTGCACGCTCTGCTCTTTCGTTTGCCCCCACGCCGCCATACGCCCCTTCCTACCCGACGACGACCAGCTCGGCCAGGCTCCCGAAGGTTTCGTCTCCCGGGCCGCCAAAGGCATACCCGGCTCACCTCTGCACTGGCGCATACAGGTCTTCCCGGAGGACTGCGTGGGGTGCGGCTCCTGCGTGGAGGTCTGTCCCGCCCGGGCGCTCTCCATGACTCCCGCCAGCGCCGAGATACCCGTCCAGATTCCGATGCTGGATTTCTGTCTGGACAAGGTGGGCTGCCGCCCCGGCCTGCTCCCTCGCTTCACGGTGCGCGGAAGCCAGATGTATCAGCCTCTGCTCCAGTTCTCGGGCGCATGCGGCGGATGCGGCGAGACCCCTTACGTGAAGCTCCTGACCCAGCTCTTCGGTGAACGCATGGTGATAGCCAACGCCACGGGATGCTCCTCCATCTGGGGAGCCGACTATCCCTCCACGGCCTATTGCGTGAACGCGCAAGGCCACGGACCGGCTTGGGCCAACTCCCTGTTCGAGGACAACGCCGAGTTCGGCTACGGCATGGCGGTAGCCCTGGGCTGTCGCCGGGACGCCCTGACCGCCGACATACGCCTCGCCGCCTCCCTGCCCGCGCTCACCGGAGCCCCGGCACAGGCCATAGACGCCTGGCTGGCTGACCCATCGCCGGAAAGCGCCGCCAGCATGACCGAGACCCTGAAACCAATGGCTTCGATTCCCGAGGTTGCCTCCATACTGGAACGCGCGGACATGCTCGTGCCGAAATCAGTGTGGGCCATAGGAGGCGACGGCTGGGCCTACGACATAGGGTTCGCCGGGCTGGACCACGTGCTGGCGCGACGCACGAAAATCAACATGCTCGTGATGGACACCGAGTGCTACTCGAACACCGGCGGACAGATGAGCAAGGCCACACCCATAGGAGCCGTGGCAGGATACGCCCCGGACGGCAAACGGACCTTCAAGAAGGACCTGGGACGCATGATGATGACCTACGGCAACGTCTACGTGGCTTCCATCGCCATGGGTGCCAACCCGCAGCAAGCCATCACCGCCATGAAAGAGGCTGAGGCATACCCGGGGCCTTCGATTATAATAGCATACTGCCCCTGCATAAACCACGGCATACGCGCGGGAATGGGCACCGCCATGAGCGAGGAGAAGCGCGCCGTGAAGGCCGGATACTGGCCCCTGTACCGCTACAATCCGCTCCTGGCGGCCCAAGGCAAGAACCCCCTCGTGGTGGACTGCCAGGCGCCCGACGGCTCTCTGCCCGATTGGCTGGCCGGAGAAAGCCGCTACCAACAGCTGCGCGAGCGCGACGCCTCGCTGGCCGACACCCTCCAAGGCGACATGGCCGCACGCACCGCCCAGGTACACACCATCCTCACCGACGAGGCGGCACTGCCCGTATGCTGAACAGCCCGCTCCGCCCGGAAAAGGAAACGCGCCAGAAGCCCCGCGCGGCGATGACGCCGGCGGGGCTTCCTATATCGATAAATACGTTATGTGGATTACTTCACCACGGCCTTGGAGACCGTCTGGCCCACGCGCACCACATAGACACCGGGTGCGAGACCCTCGGCCGGGCAACGCACGCCCTGCAGGTTGTAGATCTCAGCGCCTGCGGGAGCCTGGATAGCACCCTTCAGACCTATGACCGCCACATTCTCACCGTCGACGATGCCTTCGATGCCGGAGACAGCCTCAAGCTCGTTGGGGACAAACACCACCTCGTTGCTCTTCTCAGAAGAGGGGATTCCGTTGATCACGCGCACGTATGCCGTGAACTCAAGCGGGAGCTTGGTGCGGCTCAGCGACTCTATGGTGTAGGAGGTCACGTTGCCCACATTCTTCTCATCCAGGCCGCCCTCATAATACACGCGGCCGCCGGACGTGCGGAACACGGTGAGCTGATAGCCGGTGGCTCCCTCCACAGGTTCCCATGTGAGAGTGATGTCATTCGTGGCCTCGCCACGGCTGTCGACTCCCCTGGTGGGAACCGCCATGACAGTGACGTCTTTCGGGGTCTGCTTGATCTTGTTGTAGTCAAAGGAGGTGACACCCGTCTCGGCGTCATGGGCGATGGAGGTTATGAAGCTTTCGCCGGTCACGCTCTTGGCCCACAGATAATAAGTGTCGAGCGTGATCTCCGTGTCAGGGGTCAGGTAATTGTTGCCCTCGTATGGCCACGCGGCATTGGCGGAAGACGCCTTCTTGTTGTTCAGCTGATAATTGGCCGAACCGTCTGCGGTGACCAGGTGGCAACGTTTGCGGGATTCGGTCGAGTTGACCGTATTGTTGTTCCAATTCGACGCATTGTAGTCTATATGCCATATAAGCATACCTCCTCCGGGCAGATACTCGTCCCATCCGGACTTGGGGCGGCTTTCGAGCAAGAAATACTCGTTGGCGTACTCCGTGCCGCTCGTGTTCATCACCGGGATGCGCAACGCGCGGCCATCCTTGTTTATGGAAGTGAGGTCATAATGGGTGTCGTCCTCTACAGGTTCATACTCAAGCCAGTTGAACACCCAGCGCTCGTAGGCGCTGCAAGTGGGAGGGCAATAGCCGCCGCCCAGGTATGGGCCCATGTCGAAGACGCTCCAATACGCCGGAGTGGACTTCACGGCATATCCCGGGTCATAGAGATCCGGCATACCCATCACATGCCCGAACTCGTGGATAGGCGTGCCTATGCCGGCCAGAGCCCCGTCCTTGGTTTCGTAGTGCCTGCCGCCGTTAAGCTCGTTGAAGCAGCAGTACGAGTCTATCCTCGTGCCGTCGAGGATTATGTTGCGGCTGTACACCGAGCTCTGGTGGGGCCAGATGCAGCTGGTGTCAGACGTGTCAGCCTGGCCGTAGCCCGCATACCAGATGATGACAGCGTCGCAGAGGCCGGGCTGATAGTTGGAGTACTGGCTGTAGTCCACCTGGTCGTCGGCCAGGCGCACCGCCGTCTCCACCAGCTCGCGCACGTTGTCATACTTGCTGTCACCGGTATAGTAAGCCGACGTATTGGGCAGCGTGATTACCTCAGACACATCGAAATGCGGACGGAAAACTCCGTTGGAGCTCTCTATGTAATAGTCGCGGATGGACCCGTGGCAACCGTTCTTGTCATAACCCTCCTTGTTGAGCATGTCGTCCATGTCCTGGCGTATGGTGGGCGAGTTGAACTTCACGTCGTCGTACTGCACCAGAAGCACCAGGAAACGTACGTCGCCCGTGGTGCAGAACGTGGTGCGGCCCTGGCGGGTGAGGGACGCCATGCGCTGCTTCTCCGCCGCGCGCAGCATCTTCACCGGCTCGGTGGCCTCAACCTGCGCCTTCATCTGTTCCAGCACAGAGGCCGTGGCCATGACGCGCGCGCCGTCTTTCAGCTGATACGAGACCTTGTCGCCCTTCTGGGTCAAGAGAAAGCCCTGCTCGTCAGTCATATAGTTGAAATACTCGTCGCCGTTCAGGCGCACCATGACCTTGGAGCCGTCCTCCAAGGTGCGCTCCAGCAGGCCCGGATAGGCTGGCACGGCCGAGCTGCTGAACGCCGTGGCCAGCATGGCTGCCGGCAATAGGTATTTTAATTTCATGTGCATATAGGATTTTGTTTATATTTCCGTAGGAGGTATGAAAATGACGCCCGAACTCAAATGATAAAATGCTGCATGCCGCGGCCACGCGGGCCGGTCGGCTTGAGGCACCCTCAATATTAGGTAGCGGTTTAGATTCAAGGTACCTGCCCGCGCCAGGCGCGGGCAGGGCTTGTCTGGTCGGTACCTCCGAGGAGAATCGAACTCCTATCTAAAGTTTAGGAAACTTCTATTCTATCCGTTGAACTACAGAGGCATTTATTGGATGCGCATGCCCCAGACCGGTCACATTGCGCGGACGCAAAGTTAGGACAAATATTTGTATCTTCCAAACCACTCGCGTTTTTTTTAGTTAAATCCTGTTAAACGGCACATGACGGGCCCTCGCGCACCGCGATGCGACCTCTGTTTCAAAGAAAGTTATTACCTTTGCAGCCGAATCCGCCCCGCCACACGGGGCCGTCCGATACCATGATACAGATGACATCCGAACACAGACACCGCAAGCCCTGCCAGGGCGCATCCTCTCCCTCCCGCCGCCGCATGCACTACGGCTTCATAATCGTGGCCTGCTGCTGCCTCATGATGGGCGTGAACGTCGGGCTAACCTTCAGCTGCGCCGGCATTTTCTACCGTCCCGTCAGCGAGTCGCTGGGAGTAGCCGTCGGCGAGTTCGGCATATACATGTCCGTGATGTACGTCACCTCGACCCTCATGCTCTCCGTGGCCGGACGCATGCTGGAGCGCTGGAGCGCACGTTGGATATTCACCGCCGCATGCGCCCTGATGGGACTCACATTCCTCTCCATGTCCCTGTACACAGATGTATGGGAGTTCTACCTTGCAGGCGGAGTGCTCGGCGTCACTCTCGCATTCCTGCTGTACCTCAGCTTCCCCACGCTCGTCAACAGGTGGTTCCACACCAAGGTCGGACTCATGATAGGCATATGCAGCGCAGCCTCCGGCATAGGGGGCATGCTCTTCAACCCCCTGGCCGGATGGATGATCACCGAGTGGGGCTGGCGATGGGCATACGGAGCCTTCGGCCTCCTGATACTCCTGGCCGTGACGCCCCTGCTGGCCCTGCTCCTGCGCGACCGGCCCGCCGACATGGGACTCCTCCCCTACGGCTTGGCAGAGGCCGAATACACGGCCGCTAAAGACCGTGACAATCCAAAGTCAGAGGGCATGACATACTCTCAGGCCGCACGTACCCCCCTCTTCTACGCCCTCGTGCTCTTCGCCTTCGTGATGATGGGCACATCCACCCTCAACCTCTTCATACCCGGATTTGTCACCGACCACGGCTTCAGCCTCGAGCAGGCGTCGCTCACGGCGGCAGCCGTCATGGCGGGAGTCACGGTAGGCAAGCTCGCACTCGGATGGATCAACGACCGCAACTGCCTGCTCGGGGTCCTGGTCACTGCCGGAGCCGGCATGGCAGGCCTGGCCGTGCTGCTCGCAGGCGCCGGCTCATTGCCTATGATACTCTCAGGAGCTTTCCTCTTCGGCTGGGCATACGCAGGCGTCACCGTGCAGTCGGCCATGCTCACCCGCACCGTATTCGGAGCCAAGGACTACGCGCGCATCTACGCCGTGATGTCCATAGGTCTGGCCGCAGGCGGAGCCTTGGCCTCCGGAGGATGGGGGCTGCTGGCCGACGCCACCTCCACAGCCTTCACTTTCTCCGCAGGCATAGCCTGCCTGCTCCTCTGCATGCTGCTCGGAGTGTGGGCGTTGCGCTCCTCCCGAAAACACTGAGGCGCAGGCCGCCACTGGCTCACCTGTCAGGCACCGTGGTCACGTTAGGCACCGGGCCATACTTGTTCTCGGCCGGCACACTGTTCTTGCACAAGGCCACAAGCAGCACTATCCAGCCTATCACCGGCAGGAGGCTCCAGAGCCACCACCAGCCGCTGTGGCCCGCGTCGTGCATGCGCCGCCAGAACAGTCCCAGGCCCGGAAGCAACGTTATGAGGCTCCATATATATGAGAGGGTGGTATAGGATCCGGACAGCTCGATGCTTCCCGCCTTCACCGGGTCGCTGAGCGACGTCTTCACCAGCTCCACATAATCCGAACCGCCGAATACGGCCACAATGACGGCCCCCACCAGGAAATTGAACAGGAAGAACCACCAGTACTCCGAGCGCGAGGCGCGCCCATGAAACGAGCAGTACTGCGAGAAAGCACGCTTCACCGCCGTAAGGAACGATACTTGGTATTGATAAGTCATGGTCATCAAGGAATTACGTCCGGCGCGTAGCCGCCCCATTCCAAGCGGCGACATTATCCAGACAAGTTCAACATATATATCCTCAACACCGGCCTCCCCGCCACGGTTCACCTATCCCCGCCAAATGCAAGCCCCCCGCATACTTGAGGGCATTGCAAGATACCCGAAAATGTAGGGACGTGCCTTTGGCACGTTAGCCCGACATACTAAGTAAGTATTCAAATTTAAACGATATCAGTAAGTGGTCTTCGATATTTATCTTTTATACTTTCTGCGGCTCAAAAACAACCTCGCACAAAGTATAAATTAAATTTGAACACTTACTTAATTATAAAAGGAATATAACAGGAACATCTCGCTGCCGCGATTCCCCGTCATGTCCATCTTCAAGCCAGCGGCTGAATCAGTTAACGACAAAGCGGGCGCACCGAAAAATCGGTCCGCCCGCTGCATGTATCTTGCCTCAAGGCTCCTCTCAGCCGTTCACCAGGGCCTTGCCCTTCTCGATGGCGGCCTCGTTCAGAGGTATCAGCTTGTGGTGACGCTCCGGCAGGCTCTTCTTCAGGCCCTTGATGATGTTCTCCATCGGGAGCTTGTAATCCATCATCTCAAGCAGGGCGCCCATCACCACCATGTTGTAGGTCTTGGTGTTGCCCATCTCCAGGCAGGCGTTCATGGCCTCGATGCGCACCACCTTGATGTCCGTGCGCTTCGGGGGGTTGTGGATGCCGTTGTCGTCATATATGAGCACGCCGCCCGGCTTCACCTTGCTCTCGAACTTGTCGAGGCTCTGCTGGTTGAGCACCACGGCTATGTCGTAAGAGTCGAGGATAGGCGACGAGATCTTCTCGTCCGAGAGGATAACGGTGACGTTGGCCGTGCCGCCGCGCTGCTCGGGGCCGTAGGCGGGCATCCAGGTCACTTCCTTGTCATCCATAAGGCCGGAATAGGCGAGGATCTTGCCCATGGAGAGGACGCCCTGGCCACCGAAACCGGCTATGATAATTTCCTGTGTCATGATTTCTTTGTCGGTTTAGAGGTTGTTTAAAAATAAACGTGAAATTTGGGGTCGTTCATGTCGAGCGGATTT
>URZM01000107.1 GCA_900552315.1 uncultured Bacteroidales bacterium
GGAGGGGGCATGGGGCATATTGCCCACGACCCTCTCCGTGTGGTGTGATATCGCGGGGAGAGGCTTACTCGCCCTCCTTCATGTTGTGGAAGACGTTCTGCACGTCCTCGTCATCCTCGAAGCGGTCAAGCAGCTTCTCTATGGCCTCGCGCTGCTCGGGGGTCACCTCCTTGTAGTCGGTCGGGATGCGCTCGAACTCCGCGCTCGCTATCTCGAATCCCCCCTCCTCGAAATATTTCTGCAACGCAGCGAACTGGTCGAAGGGGGCGTATATTACCCATTCCTCCTCATCGGCCTCGAAATCGTCCGCGCCGAAATCTATCAGCTCCAGCTCCAGCTCTTCCAGGTCCATCCCCTCCTTGGGCTTGATATGGAACACGCTCTTGTGGTCGAACAGGAAGGAGAGGCTGCCGGAGGTGCCGAGCGAGCCGCCGTGCTTGTTGAAATATGAACGCACGTTGGCCACCGTGCGCTGGTTGTTGTCGGTGGCGGTCTCCACAACTATGGCGATGCCGTGGGGGCCGTATCCCTCATACACGATTTCCTTGTAGTCCGAGGAATCCTTGTCGGTGGCCTTCTTTATGGCGCGCTCTATGGTGTCCTTGGGCATGTTGGCGGCCTTGGCATTGTGTATAAGCATGCGCAGGCGAGGGTTCATGTCGGGGTCTGGGCCGCCGGCCTTCGCGGCGATGGTGATCTCCTTGCCTATGCGGGTGAACGTGCGGGACATGTTGCCCCAGCGTTTGAGCTTGCGGGCTTTGCGGAATTCAAATGCTCTTCCCATGGGTATTTGATATTTTTATCTGTTTTGATTTGTGTATGTTGATCTTGTCTTTATCGCAACTCTGCTCCGTGCTGCTTCTGGAGGTTGGTGACGATTTTCTTCATCACGGCCTCAATCTGCTTGTCTTGCAGGGTCCTCCCATTGTCCTGAAGCGTGATTGAGATGGCATAGCTCTTCTTGCCCTCGGGCAGCTTGTCGCCCTCGTACACGTCAAACAGGCTAACACCCTTCAGCAGCCTCTTCTCTGAGGAGCGCACCACGGCCTCCACCTCGGCGAAGCTCACGGCACGGTCAAGCAGCAACGCCAGGTCGCGCACCACGGGCTGCGTGCGCGGAAGGTCCGTGAACTGCGGCTTGTTCTTCAAAGCCAGCTTCAACACCACAGGCCATGACAGCTCGGCGTAATACACCTCTTGGCGTATGTCGAAACGGCGCAGCTGGGCTGAGGCCAGCACGCCAAGGTCACCCAGGTGCTTGCCGTCGCGGGTGTCCAGGCTCAGGCTTACGCTGTACAGGCTGTCGGCGCGCTGCGTCATCTGCACGGCGCCGGAGGGTATGCCCAGGCTCTCCAGGATGTTGAGGACCACTGCCTTGAGGTCGAATACCGATGCCGGGCAGCAGGGCTCCTTCCACGAGGGAAGACGGTCGCGTCCGGTCATCCACAGTGCCAGGCGCATCTCCTCGCTGAACGGTGCCAACGGCTTCTCGGCAGTGCTCTGCGCCTTCGGGTCACGGCGATACACGTTGCCGAACTCATAGAGACGCAGGTCCGCCGCCTTGCGGTTGATATTGTGGGCCACGGTCTCCAGTCCGCCGTAAAGCAGGCTCTGACGCATTATGCCCAGGTCGCCGCTCAGCGGGTTCATCAGCTCCACGCCATTCTCGCGAGGCATCGCCTCGTTGCCTTCGTAATATGATATGGCCGTCAGCGAGTTGTTCATTATCTCGCGGAAGCCCTGGGCGGTGAGGCGGTCGCTGACCATATTCTGGAGCTTGTAGCTCTCGTCCGTCACCTGCTTTATGGAGAGGCACGCGTGCATCCGGCCGGGAATCTCCACATTATTATATCCATACACGCGCAGAATCTCCTCCACCACGTCGCAGGGGCGCTGCACGTCCACGCGGTAGCGGGGCACACGCAGGCTCAGGGTATCCCCCTCCCGGGCTGTTATCTCTATGTCGAGCGAGCGCAGTATCGACTCCATCTCCTCGGTGGGGATATCCTTGCCTATGAGGCGGCGGGCGTAGTCCGTGTCGAGCATAACCTCGAAAGGACCTACGGGGTCGGGATATACATCCACCGGCTCGCCGCATATCTCGCCCCCGGCGAGCTCCTTGATGAGCTTCGCCGCCAGGCGCGCGGCGTACACCGTGATGTCGGGGTCGGTGCCGCGCTCGTAGCGGAACGAGGCGTCGGTGCTGAGGCCGTGACGGCGTGCCGTCTTGCGCACACGCGTGGAGTTGAAATACGCGCTCTCTATGAACACGTCCGTGGTGCTCTCCGTCACCCCGCTGTCAAGTCCGCCGAACACGCCTGCGATACACATGGGCTTGCGCCCGTCGCATATCATGAGGTCCGCCTCGTCCAGGGTATGTTCCACTCCGTCAAGCGTGGTGAACTTGGTGCCCGAGGGGCATGTGCGCACCACTATGCGCCCCTGCTCCACCTTGGCCAGGTCGAAGCAGTGGAGCGGCTGGCCCATGCCGAGAAGCACGAAATTCGTTATGTCCACTATATTGTTTATCGGTCGCTGTCCGGCGGCGGTGAGCAGGCTCTTGAGCCATTCCGGACTCTCCTGCACCTTCACGCCGCGCACCGTGATGCCGCTGTATCGCGGGCACCCCTGCTCGTCCTCCACCGTCACGGAGACGGCCCCGTCAGGCCGGTCAGCCTTCACCTCCGACACGTCGGGCGTGTATATGTCCGCCCCGGCCTCGCCATGCCTGCGCAGCCACGCCTTCAGGTCGCGCGCCACGCCGTAATGCGAGGCGCCGTCCACCCGGTTGGGGGTCAGCTCCACCTCCAGCATATAGTCGCTCTCGAGCTTGAAATACTCGGCGGCCGGTGTGCCGGGCTTCACCTCTGCGGCGTCCGTGAGCACCATTATTCCGTCATGGCTCGTGCCCACGCCTATCTCATCCTCGGCGCAAATCATGCCGTAGCTCTCCACGCCGCGTATCTTGGATTTCTTGATCTGGAACTCCTTGTCTCCGTCATATAAGGTAGTGCCCACGGTGGCCACCACCACCGTCTGCCCGGCGGCCACGTTAGGCGCGCCGCACACTATCTGCACCGGCTCCTCGCCGCCCAGGTCGCAGGTCGTGATATGCAGATGGTCTGAATTGGGATGCTCCTCGCACGTCAGCACCTTGCCTACCACCACACCGCGAAGGCCGCCCCGGATGGACTCTACCTCCTCCACGGTGTCACATTCCAGACCCAAAGAGGTCAACGCAGCAGCCAGCTCCTGGGGAGTGAGGCTGAAATCGATGTAGCGTTTAAGCCACTTGTATGAGATATTCATCTTTTATAATGAGTGTATTAACACTGAAAACCAAACGATTGCGGCTCGCACCGAAGGCAGCGCCGCTCTAAACCGCAAAATTACAAAAAATTCCGCAAACCCGCAAACTCATACCCACCGGCCACATATGGCCGCAGTCCCGACTCACGGCGCATCGCCACGCGTTCCCTGTTGCCGTGCCCGCTTGGACAGGGCTGTGGGCCAATTTCGGAAGGCTTCACACGGACCGGGCGCAGACCCGGACGGCATGCTCAGGAACCGCTCTGAAATTTTATATGCAAATAGTTTTGAAATGTTGCGGATTTAAGCTAATTTTGCGGCATATTACCTGCGCTATGCCACGCCCCTGCGGGGCGGCACAGGGCGGTAAAACCAGTCCACCTCACCAAGGGCTCAATCCATGGGAAGCATCTCGATTCTCTGAAAATTCTGACACGAAAATTAAACAATATTTATCTAATCCTTAAAACAACAGACAACGCTATGTGGTTAACAAGCTCATCTGTAGGACGTAAGTTCGTCATGGCCCTCACGGGCGCCGCACTCGTCCTATTCGTAACTTTTCACTGCTTGATGAACAGCGTCGCCATCTTCTGGCCCACAGCCTACAATGCCGTCTGCGAGTTCCTGGGCGCCAACTGGTATGCCCTCATCGCTTCGGCCGGACTGGCTCTGCTCATCGTCATTCACATCATCTACGCATGCTGGCTGACCCTCCAGAACCGCGCCGCACGCGGATCGGTGCGCTATGCCATCGAGTCGCGCCCCGCTTCCGTGGAGTGGGCTTCCAAGAACATGCTCGTGCTCGGCATCGTGGTCCTCGCCTTCCTGGGCGTTCACCTCATCCAGTTCTGGGCCAAGATGCAGCTCGTAGAGGTGCTCGGCTGCGAGGGTGAGTTCCCCGCCGCAGCAGGCACCCTGTTCCTGCAGCAGGCATTCTCCTCCTGGATCACCCCCGTGGTTTACCTCATCGGCTTCATCGCCCTGTGGTTCCACCTCAACCACGGCTTCTGGTCCATGTTCCAGTCCGTGGGTTGGGACAACACCTCATGGATTCCCCGCCTCAAGTGCATCGGCAAGTGGTGGGTAGGCATCGTCATGGTGCTCTTCCTGGCTCAGGTGGCCGCCTTCACCTTCAACGCGAACCGTGACTACTACCTCAAGGACGAGGCTCTCCGCGCACAGTACCAGGAGATGATCATCGACAACATCCTCAAGAACGTGGACGACCCCATGTCAAAGGCCGAGCTCAAACAGATGAAGGACGCCGATTTCGCGACCGTGGCGCAAGCCATCCGCGAACAGGAGGCAAGGTCTTCTGTCCTTTGCGAGGTCCTGGGTGAAAAAACTGCCGAAATCAAAGACATCAAGGAGCTCAACAACGCCTACGAGTCTGCACATAAGGCTCTCCCTGCTCTGGAGAGCGCGGTAGCCACATTCAACGCTCTGGAGCCTGCGACAAAAGAACAGGAAGAAGCCATCAAGTCAATCAAAGCCCAGAAAGAAGACTTCAAGGCCGAGCTTCCCAACATAATCCAGGAGGCGAAGATTCGCCAGGAAATGCAGAATAAGCAACAGCAAATGCCCTATTAATTTTCTCACGATATGGAAACTACAGAAAGCAAAGTAAGAGTGATGAATCCGGCGGATTCCAAAATCCCCGAGGGTCCTGTCGCAGAGAAATGGACCAACTATAAGGCTCACCAGAAACTGGTGAACCCCGCCAACAAGCGCCGCCTCGACATCATCGTGGTAGGCACCGGCCTGGCAGGCGCATCCGCCGCCTCCACCCTCGCAGAGATGGGATTCAACGTCCTCAATTTCTGCATACAGGACAGCCCGCGCCGCGCGCACTCAATCGCTGCCCAGGGCGGTATAAACGCCGCAAAGAACTACCAGAACGACGGTGACTCCGTTTACCGCCTCTTCTACGACACGGTGAAGGGCGGCGACTACCGTGCCCGCGAGGCCAACGTGTACCGCCTGGCAGAGGTGTCGAACAACATCATAGACCAGTGCGTGGCTCAGGGCGTGCCTTTCGCCCGTGAGTACGGCGGCCTGCTCGCCAACCGCTCCTTCGGCGGCGCCCAGGTGTCACGTACCTTCTACGCCAAGGGCCAGACCGGCCAGCAGCTCCTGCTCGGCGCTTACTCCAGCCTCAACCGCCAGATCGAGGCCGGAAAGGTCAAGAGCTTCAACCGCTACGAGATGCACGACGTGGTCCTCATCAAGGACAAGGACGGAGTGGAGCGCGCACGCGGCATCATAGCCAAGAACCTTGTCACAGGCAAGTTCGAGCGCTTCGCCGCTCACGCCGTGGTCATCGCCACCGGCGGATACGGCAACACCTATTTCCTCAGCACCAACGCCATGGCCTGCAACGTCTCCGCCGCCATGGCATGCTACCGCAAGGGCGCATATTTCGCAAACCCCGCCTACGTGCAGATTCACCCCACCTGCATACCCGTGCATGGCGACAAGCAGTCCAAGCTCACCCTGATGTCCGAGTCGCTGCGTAACGACGGCCGCATCTGGGTGCCCAAGAACATCGAGGACGCCAAGAAGCTGCAGGCTGGCCAGATCAAGGGCTCAGACATCCCCGAGGAGAACCGCGACTATTATCTGGAGCGCCGCTACCCGGCCTTCGGTAACCTCGTGCCCCGCGACGTGGCTTCCCGAGCCGCCAAGGAGCGCTGCGACCACGGCTTCGGCGTGAACAACACCGGCCTGGCCGTGTTCCTCGACTTCTCCGAGGCCATCAACCGCCTGGGCATCGACGTGGTGCGCCAGCGCTACGGCAACCTCTTCGACATGTATGAGGAGATCACCGACGTGAACCCCGGCGAGCTGGCCAACACCGTCAACGGCGTGAACTACTACAACCCCATGATGATCTTCCCCGCCATCCACTACACCATGGGCGGCATCTGGGTGGACTACGAGCTGCAGACCTCCGTCAAGGGCCTCTTCGCCATCGGCGAGTGCAACTTCTCCGACCACGGCGCTAACCGCCTGGGCGCGTCCGCGCTCATGCAGGGTCTGGCCGACGGTTATTTCGTGCTCCCCTACACCATCCAGAACTACCTGAGCGACCAGATCACCGTACCTCATTTCACCACCGACACCCCCGAGTTCGACGCGGCCGAGGAGAAATGCCAGAAGGAGATGGACCGCCTCATGAACATCCACGGCAAGCGCTCAGTCGACTCCATCCACAAGGAGCTGGGCCACATCATGTGGGAATACGTGGGCATGGCCCGCACCAAGGAGAGCCTCGAGACAGCTCTGGTCAAGCTCAAGGAGATACGCAAGGTCTTCGAGACAGACCTCTTCATCCCCGGCTCCCAGAAGGGCATGAACATCGAGCTGGACAAGGCCTTCCGCCTGCGCGATTTCATCACTATGGGCGAGCTCATGGCCTACGACGCGCTGAACCGCAACGAGAGCTGCGGCGGCCATTTCCGCGAGGAGTACCAGACCCCCGAGGGCGAGGCCAAGCGTGACGACGAGAACTATTTCTACGTTTCCTGCTGGGACTACCAGGGCAGCGACGAGAAAGCTCCCGAACTCATCAAGGAGCCTCTCCACTACGAGGCCATAAAGGTGCAGACACGTAACTACAAGTCATAAACCACTCTAAGATTTTTGCATACAATGGAAGAAAATATAATGAAAGTCAACCTCAAGGTGTGGCGTCAGGCCGGACCCAAAGAGAAGGGCGGTTTCGTGACCTATCGCGACGTGGAGACCACCCCCGACACCTCGTTCCTTGAGACACTCGACATCCTGAACGAACGCCTCATCGAAGAAGGCCAGGAACCCATAGTCTTCGACCACGACTGCCGCGAGGGCATCTGCGGCATGTGCTCCCTCTACATCAACGGGCACCCCCACGGTCCCGCCACAGGAGCCACCACCTGCCAGCTCTATATGCGCCGCTTCCAGAACGGCGAGACCATCACCGTGGAGCCCTGGCGCTCCGCCGCCTTCCCCGTCATCAAGGACCTGATGGTGGAC
>URZM01000108.1 GCA_900552315.1 uncultured Bacteroidales bacterium
AAGTAGCTCAGTTGGTAGAGCATCAGCTTCCCAAGCTGAGGGTCGCGGGTTCGAGCCCCGTTTGTCGCTCAAAAGCTAAATCGTTGAAAACCAAGCAATTAAGCTGAATTTTCAACGATTTATTTTTATACTAAACACTGGCTCGGGTGTGCCACCGTCGTTTAATCGCAGCATTGGAGAGTGCTAAATACTGTACACAATATGATAAAGACCGACATCCTTTATTTAGATATCGGTCTTCAAGGCCATGGGGGATTGAATCATTCGTAAAAATGAGCGAGCGCCTTTTGTTGCGTCGCACAATGTGTATGCGTGCTGTCAGCGGAGACGGTCGGCGGCGGCGAGCTTGCGCTCGTCGGATCGGATACAGCGCCAGGCGCCTATTATGGCAAGCATCCCTACAAAGGGCGCGAAGGCTATCGAGCTGTAGCCTACTTTCGTGGCTCCGGCAAGTTCAAAACCGTTTATGGCAAGCCAGCCGCTGCAACACGAGGCAACCACAAGCACCAGAGCGAGCATGCACACTTTCTTCTGTCTGCGTGTGTCTTTGTACATGAAGATAGCAATCAGGCTCAGAAGCGCAGCGAGCACAGCCACCACGGTCACGTATACAGTGCCAATGAGCTGTGTGCCCTGCGGATTGGCGTATATGCCATAGGAGTAGATGCACACGGTCTGTGTGGAGCCTTGTATCTGACCCAGTGAACAGAATGAGAACAGGAGTATCATCACCGTGGCGATGAGCAGCAGCAGTGACTGCCAGCGTTGTATAACCATAATTATATATATGTATTGGATTTATAAACTATGACAAGCTCCGACATTTGCCGGTCGTTGAGTTTTACTAAACCATCGCGATAGCCGGACTAAGGAGATGCCCGGTAATCCAGTACAAAATTAGTGATTTTTGGTGAATGACAAACCCTTTGGCGCGATATTTGTATTAACATAACATGACGTTGCGCCACCTGGGCATGTCAAAAAAATGTCACATACGGCGTAGAATCAGGATTAATTCGCATGAAATCAAACAACAAGCTCAAGGAGCGTATTAACTCACTCATAGAGACCGACAGGTTTTTCGAGGCAATCAACCTCATCTCCGCCCATGACCATACCGGAGCGTGCCGGGATGTGCTGACAGAGTGTGCCACCACCTATAAATATATGCTCGCATATTTTGAGCGCAGTGTGCCCGGAGTCGCTGATCCATCGCGTGCCGGTGTCGTGGCCCAGACGCGCGAAAAGTTGCGGCGTGCTGCGGATATGCTGGAAATTGCCGTACTTGACCCGATTGATGTCGGCTCCTATTTCAGCGCACGGCGTACACGAGCCATAAGTGCGGATGGCAATATCTCCGATGCACTGAGAAAAGTGGAACAGGCATTTGTAAACGAAGAGCTTGTCTCAAGCACGGACAGCTATAACCTTCAGGTACGCCGCACGCTTGAGGAGGCTGCAGACACTCTGTTCACGGATGTGTGGACCTCCCCTCACGTGTCGAAGATAGAGGAGGAGGAGTTGCTCGGGCTACTCTCGGCCGAGACCACCCCTGTGAATTTTTCCACACAGTGTCTGATACTCAGCGCGTTGCTCATGGCCTCCCTGATGTATTACGATTACCGTAAGCTTGAGTTGCTGACCGAGACTTTCCGATCCAACGATGACATAAGGATAAAGGCTCGCGCACTGACAGGCATTTTGCTTATACTCCGTAGCCACACAGACCGCATCAACGAGAATCCGGTAACGAGAAACATGCTCGAGTCTCTGGCCGACGACCCGGAAATAGCCAAAGGAGTCCGCAATTTCGTGCCACTGATGCTGCGCACCATAGACACTGACAGGGTCAACAAGCGGGTTAACGAAGAAATATTCCCCGAACTGATGCGCATGAAGCCTGACATAGAGAAGAACTTGCGACGCATGGGCGAGAAATTCAATCCGATGGAAATGGAAGAGAATCCAGACTGGGAAGCTATTCTGAGCAAGAGCGGCATAGCGGACAAGCTCAAGGAGCTTACCGAAATGCAGATGGACGGAGCCGACATATTCATGTCAGCTTTCTCGCAAATGAAGGGCTTTCCGTTTTTCCGCAGGCTCTCGAACTGGTTCGTGCCATTCGACAAGAATAACACGGAGGTGAGACAGGCTTCCGGTACAGTTTCAGAAGCGCTGATGTCACTGCTGACAGAAGGCCGGTATTTCTGTTCATCAGACAAGTACTCGATGGTGCTCGCGCTCTCAAAGATGCCACCGGCACAATTCAACATGATGAGCGGCCAACTGAGCGAGCAGCTGGAGTCAATGCGTTCAGACATAGAGACTTCCCTGGCCGGAGCCAAGACAGACATGTCCACCGAGATGGACCTTTACCTCAAAGACCTATACCGATTTTTCAGAATCAAGAACGAGGAGGTGAAAGACCCGTTCAAGGGGGTGTTCGAAATCGCAGACATCCCCCCGTACAGATCGTTGCGCACTGACCGGGACCTGCTGCGCGGCATGGCCGAGTTTTATTTCAAATATGGCTACTGGAATCTGGCTCAAGACCTGTTTGGATGGATTGGTGCCCTGAGCGATACCCCTGAAGAAGACATATTGCAAAAAAGAGGCTATTGCCTTCAATTGCTCGGACACGAGGAGGAGGCGCTGAAAACCTACATGCAGGCAGAGCTGCTCAATCCGGATTCAGATTGGCTCCTGAAGCGTATAACGATGCTTCTGCGTGATATGAAGCGATATGACGAAGCTGCCGAATATGGGCGCCGGGCATTGGAGCGAAAGCCGGATAACCTGCAGATGGAGATGCTGCTCGGAACCGTGCTGATGCTCGGCAACCATCCCAAAGACGCCCTAAAGTCATTCTATAAGATTAAATACCTAAAGCCTGATAACACAAAGGTATCAAGGCCGATGGCGTGGTGCGAGTTCCTTCTCGGCAATTATGACAAGAGTGTGCAGATGTACGAGGCGTTGCCGGACATGAGAGCGGCTGACATGCTCAACTGCGGGCATGCGCTGCTGGCAAAAGGCGACGTGTCCGGAGCGAAAGCCCGCTACCGTTCCTGCATAAATATGTTGCCTGAGGGGGTAGAGGAGTTCAGGAGGCTCTACTCCGAGGACCGGCGCTATCTTCGGCAGGCAGGGGTCACGGACATGGACATCAGCCTTACGGAAGAACTTGCCACGACATCTGACAAGGACTTGGCAGTCTGATTTTTTTTAAGTAATTTTGCAGACGTTAACGGCAGCGTTCCTGCCAACAAACCCGCATGACTTAAAATGGCACAGAAACCCAGTATTCCCAAAGGCACACGCGATTTCTCCCCGATAGAAATGGCACGTCGCGACTACATTTTTTCGACCATAACCCGCCAGTTCAGACTGTTCGGGTTCCATCGCATCGAGACTCCGGCCATGGAGAACCTGTCCACGCTTATGGGCAAGTACGGCGAGGAGGGGGACAAGCTGCTGTTCAAGATACTCAATTCAGGAGATTTCCTGAAAAACGCCTCTGACGAGCAACTTGCCTGGCGTGATTTGCCAAAACTCACCAACAAGATTTGCGAGAAGGGATTACGCTACGACCTCACCGTGCCGTTTGCCCGCTATGTGGTGCAGCACAGGGCAGACCTGCAGATGCCGTTCAAACGTTTCCAGATACAGCCCGTATGGCGTGCGGACCGCCCTCAGAAGGGTCGTTACCGCGAATTTTATCAATGTGACGCCGACATAGTGGGTTCTGACTCCCTGTTGAACGAGGTGGACCTGCTGCAACTTATCGACGCTGTTTTCTCTGACCTTAAAGTAAGGGTCGCAATCAAGGTAAACAACAGGAAGGTACTCAGCGGTATAGCCGAGGTGATAGGCTGTCCTGACAAACTTGTGGACATTACTGTAGCCATAGACAAGATAGACAAAATCGGCCTCGACGCCGTAAACGCCGAACTTGCAGACAAGGGTTTGACCCCGGATCAAATCGACTCCTTGCGCCCGGTACTCACCCTTTCCGGGACGAATGAGGACAAAATGGCCACCATGGCAGAAATGCTTGGGGGCAGTCAGGATGGTACGTTGGGCATCAAGGAGTTGCAGTTTGTGGTTGCCGAGTTTGACAAGCTCGGCCATCAAGCCGTCCTGGACCTGGATTTCTCTCTTGCCCGCGGCTTGAACTACTACACAGGCACCATCATCGAGGTAAAGGCTCTTGATGTGGAGATAGGCAGCATCACCGGCGGTGGCCGTTACGACAACCTTACCGGAGTGTTCGGCATGCCCGGGCTTTCGGGCGTGGGCATCAGTTTCGGGGCAGACCGTATCTATGACGTGCTTAACGCGCTCTCCCTCTACCCCGAGGACCTTTCTGGCAGTGTCAAGGTATTGTTCGTCAACTTTGGCGACACCGAGGCGTCGCAGGCCATGAAGGTCATCAAGGAGCTGAGGAACAATGACATCCCGGCCCAACTTTATCCTGACGCTGCAAAGATGAAGAAACAGATGGGATATGCCAATTCGGAACAGATACCCTATGTGGCAATAATCGGTGAGAACGAACTGGCCACCGGCACCGTGACATTGAAAGAGATGGCCACCGGCGAGCAGAGGGAATGTACAGTGCCAGACCTTGTCGGGTTGCTGAGATGAAAACCGGCAGCCACATATTCAACCTGGCCTTGGCCCTTGCGCTCTGCGTCCTGACCATGGCCTGCGGCAACCATGGAAAGCGAGCCGACAACCCTGCAGACGAGACACACGAGGCAAAGGGGCTGGAAATTTATCGCAACGGCGACTGCTGGGTGGCGAAAGTCATATCCCCCACAGACTCCACGCAAGACCTTGGTGTATACATCTTCCCGGATTCAGACGAGAATGTCGTGATACCTGACATCGAGGGCGCCGACATATTCCCTCCCTCCAAGCGAAGGAGCGTTATGGTATATTCCAGCGTATACACCTCGGCATTGAAAGAGCTTGCATCACAAGGCATCATAAAGGTGGCAGGAGACACCCGGTATATGACAGATCCGTATGTCACCGCCGGACTCCGCGACGGGAGCATAGTGGACGGAGGCTTGCAAGAGGAGCCTAACATGGAACGCATAATCGCCGCAAAGCCAGACATGATCCTTGTGAGCCATTATGACGGAATGGATCCCTCCAAACTCGAAAAGTCCGGTATTCCCATAATATATTTGAGGGAATCATCGGAACAAGACCCGCTCGGCCGGGCCGAGTGGATAAAGCTGCTGGGCCTGATAGCCGGCAAAAAGGAGAAGGCTGACTCCATCTATAACCAGGTGAAAGAGCGGTACCTTTCATTGGCAAAGACAGCGGCGGGTATCCAGGGAGACAAACCGCTGGTGATGACCGAAACCATGTACGAGGGTTCATGGTTCGTGCCAGGCGGCCAAAGCTATGCCGCAAAGATGATAAGAGACGCCGGCGGCAGATACATCTGGGACGATGACCCGTCGGCCGGGAGCCTTCAAATGAGTTTCGAGGCCGTGCTCGACAAGGCAAACGAAGCCGACATCTGGCTAATAAAATCTTTCGGCAAAGATCTAACGCTCTCGGACCTGGAGCAGCAAGATTCCCGTTACATGCTTTTCAAGCCGGCCAAGACCGGAGGGGTATGGAATGCCGACACACAGGCCGTGCCGCTTTATGAGGAGACCCCATTCCATCCCGAATTGCTTCTGCAAGACTACATAACCATCTTCCACCCAGGCTCGTTGCCCGGCAAAGAAGCAAGATATTTCAAACCAGCAAGATAACCCCCTCACCTTGAGATGCGCACCGCAGCTTCGTTCATAGCCACAGGGACCATACTGGTCATGCTTTTCATGGCCTGCATGCTGTGTGGCGCTGTGGAAATCCCTTGGCAAGAGGTTGTCAAATGCCTGGCAGGATACGTTCCCGACAGCCCTGTCCATAAAGCCATATTGCTCGAGGCGCGCCTTCCCATGGCCGTCACCGCGCTGCTGTGCGGCATGGCGTTGTCCATGTCCGGCCTCATGCTCCAGACCACCTTCGGCAACCCGCTGGCGGGGCCATCCATCCTGGGAGTCAGCACAGGCGCTTCACTCGGCGTGGCACTTGTAATGCTCGGACCGGCACAATGGCTGCACATCATGTCCGGACCGGCATCAGAACTCGGCATCCTGGTCGGAGCCTTGGCGGGAGCGGCCACCATCATCCTGATCCTGATTTCCTTCTCCTCGGCAGTCAAAAGCCCGACCATGCTACTGATAGCCGGCATCATGATAGGCTATCTCGCCTCCGCAGTGGTCTCCTGGCTCAATTTCTTCGCTCCCGCACAAGAGGTTAAGGGATATGCCGTGTGGGGAATGGGAAGCTTTATGGGCGTGAACTCCGGCCAATTGCCTGTCTTCGCAGCCGTCACATTGATAATGTGTATTGCCGGGCTATGTATGTCCAAACCTCTGAACGCTTTGCTGTCCGGGGACAAGTATGCCGAATCCCTGGGGTATGACCCTAAGCGGATACGAACCGAAATACTCCTTTACTCCGGAGCGTTGACCGCTGTAGCCACGGCCTATTGCGGTCCTGTGGGATTCATAGGGCTTGCCGTGCCGCACATCGCACGCGTGCTGTTCCGCTCCTCCCACCATGCCGTGCTGCTGCCGGCCACCATGCTTACAGGAGGAGCGGTGGGTCTGCTGTGCGCATGGCTCTGCGTGATGCCCGGAGACAAGGGCATACTCCCGCTGAGCGCGGTGACGCCCGTAATCGGTATACCGGTCATACTGTATGTGATTATCCGCCGCAAACGGCTATACTATTTCAACTGATGGGGAAAGTCTATGTCAATACAAGGAATCTCGCCATCGGCTACCAGCATGGCACCCCGATTGCCGAAGAAATCAGTCTGGAGCTTCATTCCGGACAGACAGTAAGCCTCGTAGGCGGCAACGGCATAGGCAAGTCCACGCTCATGCGCACGCTGTCCGGCAGCCTCAAACCGCTGAAAGGCGAGATAGAGGTGATGGGGAGCCCTATCGGCAGAATCTCCAAACGCAAACTCGC
Organism: uncultured Bacteroidales bacterium; assembly: GCA_900552315.1. Taxonomy (GTDB): domain Bacteria; phylum Bacteroidota; class Bacteroidia; order Bacteroidales; family Muribaculaceae; genus Lepagella. The sequence goes on from URZM01000108.1 coordinate 7,051, forward strand.
CACGATGGTTTCGATAGTGGACACCGGTACCGGAATGGTAGGCGGCCTTACCGTCAGGCAGTTGGTGGAACTCGGCCGTCAGCCATATACGGGGATGCTCGGCATACTCTCGGCCAGGGACAAAAAAATATGCCGTGAGGCAATGGAGGCCTCAGGCATATTATTCAAGGCCGACGACCACATGGCGACACTGAGCG
>URZM01000109.1 GCA_900552315.1 uncultured Bacteroidales bacterium
CTCGAACGCCCGACCCCTACGTCCCGAACGTAGCGCGCTACCAACTGCGCTAAACCCCGAGGTCCTTGCGGATTATGATCCAATCGCAGACACGAGCTGCAATTGCGACTGCAAAGTTACAAACAAATTCCTCCACCGCCAAATTTTTTAGCCATTTTTGTTTTCCTCGGCATGGCGGCAAGCCAGCTCGTTGGCCACCACCACCGCCTGCGAGATGTGCGAGCAGATACGATCCGCGCCTACAAGGCGGTCTACACCCGCCTTGTGGAGCACCTCGCGCACGTTGGGCTGCACGCCGCTCAGCACTATGTCTATGTCTTCGGCCAGGGAGGAGTTGATCAATATCTCAAGGTTGTGCACACCCGTGGCGTCGATGAAGGGCACCTTGCGCATGCGTATGATGCGCACCACGGGCTTCTCGTGCATTGTGCCGCGCATCACCTCGTCGAACTTCGTGGCCACGCCGAAGAAGAAAGGCCCGTCTATCTCATACACGCTCACACCCTTCTCCACATGCAGCTCCTCATGCACCGAGAGGTCGGTGCCCTCGGCAGCGTCGAGCTGCTCGCCGTACACGCGCACCGTAGTGTTCTGCATCACGCGCTTCAGGAACAGCACCACTGCCAGCAGCATGCCCATCTCTATGGCTATGGTCAGGTCGAAGATCACCGTTAGCAGGAAAGTGACCACCAGCACCGAGATGTCCGAGGCCGGGTTGCGGAATATGCCGCGTACCGTGCGCCATCCGCTCATGTTGTAGGACACCACTATCAGCACCGCTGCCAGGCACGACATAGGCACCAGGTTGATGAGCGGCATCAGGAACAGGAACACCAGAAGGAGCACCAGGGCATGGATTATGCCGGCCACCGGTGTGCGCCCCCCGTTTGTGATGTTGGTCATGGTGCGCGCTATGGCGCCGGTCACCGGTATGCCGCCGAAGAATGGCACCGTGATGTTGGCCACCCCCTGGCCTATCAGCTCAGTGTTGGAACGTGTGCGTCCCCCCGTCACGCCGTCGGCCACCGTGGCCGACAGCAGGCTCTCTATGGCCCCCAGCATGGCGATGGTGAACGCCGAGGGGAGCAGCAGGCGTATGCTCTCCATGTTCAGACCCAGCGAGCGCGGGGTGGGGATGTCCGTGGGCAACGTGCCGAAACGCGCCCCGATGGTCTCCACCTCGGTGCATAGCCCTGCCTGGTTGAGCGCCCACACGCCCAGGCTCACAGTAACTATGGCCAGCAGCGGGCCGGGCAGACGCTTGGAGATGAACGGGGTGCCTATTATTATAAGGAGGGAGACGGCGCCGGTGGCGAGCGTGGCCGGCTCTATGGTGCCGAAGCTGCGGAAATACAGCAGCCATTTGCCTATGAAATCTCCCGGTACCTCACCGGCCAAGGTAAGGCCGAAGAAGTCGGGCATCTGGGTGGAGAAGATGGTCAGCGCTATGCCCGCCGTGAACCCCACCACTATGGGGTAGGGGATGAACTTGATCACCGTCCCCAGCTTGAACACGCCCATGACCACCAGGAGTACCCCCGCCATGAACGTGGCGATGGCCAGACCCGTGAGGCCGTACATGGCTATTATATTGTAAACGATTACGATGAACGCGCCTGTGGGACCTCCGATCTGCACCGTGTTGCCTCCTAAGGCCGACACGATGAAGCCGCCGATGATGGCCGTTATGAGTCCCGATGTGGGGCTTACCCCGCTGGCTATGGCGAACGCTATGGCAAGCGGCAGGGCCACTATACCCACCACTATACCCGCCGTAAGGTCGGTCTTGAAGCGAGTCAGCGAGTAATTGCGCAGGCACTCCAGCGATGCCGGGCGAAATGAGAATTTACGGGTTATATCCATCTGATGCTTTTGGGTTGAATAAAGAAACAGGGCGCAAAATTAATCAAAAAACCTGACACCCCCAAACGCCAAGTCAGACACGCGGCCGAGTCAGACATGTCCGACAAGTCCGACCCGTCCCCCTCTCGAAAAGTTGTTCACGGTGTCTTGGGCCGGAAATGGGGATGGTGGGCCAGCAGTTCGGCGCGCACCCGCGTGCGGTCTATATGCACGTATTTCTCGGTGGTGGAGATGCTCTCGTGGCCCATCATCTCCTGGATGGCGCGCAGGTTGGCTCCCCCTTCCAGAAGGTGTGTCGCGAAGCTGTGGCGCAGGGTGTGGGGGCTCACGGTCTTCTTTATGCCGGCCAGGGCCGCCGCGTCGCGTATCACGTAGAACACCATGACGCGGGTGAGCCGCCTGCCCCTCCGGTTCAGGAAGAGTATGTCCTCCTCTCCCGGTTTTATTGGACCACGCTCACGCTGTTCCAGATATGCCTCTATCTCGGCCAGAGCCACCGGGGACAAGGGCACGAGGCGTTGCTTGGAGCCCTTGCCCTCCACGAGCATGTACTCCCGGTCGGCATAGATGTGGCTCAGGCGCAGCTCCACCAGCTCGCTCACGCGCAGGCCGCTGCCGTAGAGGGTCTCGACTATGGCGCGGTTGCGCTGTCCCTCGGCCTTGCTCATGTCTATGGCGGCTATAAGTGCGTTCACCTCGGACACCGTCAGCACGTCGGGCAGCGTCTCAGTCCGCGAAGGCCCTTCTATCAGCTCAGTGGGGTCGTCGTCGCGGTACCCCTCCAGACGCAGGAACCGGAAAAAGCTGCGCAGGCCGGTAAGGACCCTCGCCTGGGAGCGCCCCCCTATGCCGGTCTCGTGCAGGGCGAACAGGTATTCCTCCACCTCCCGGCGCGTGGCGAGCGCCGGGTCCAGGTTGCCGTCCACGAGCCACGCCAGCAGTCCGCGCACGTCGCGTCCGTACGCCTCGCGCGTGTTGGCGCTCAGTGAGCGCTCCACCAGCAGATACCCCGTGAAGTCACGCAGCAGCTTCTCCTCGCCCCCTATGGGACGGTGTTCCCGGTCGGCGCCGCTCATGTCATCTTCACCTCTATCACGTTCAGCGGCTCGGAGTCGTCGCTCACGGCTATGGCCATGCGCCGGTCGGCGAACAGCCATCCGCCCCTCATGGCTCCGCGCAGGCGCTCGAAGGTCCCGGGCACATATTGCATGCCGCGCACCACGGCCATGTTGCCTCCCTGCAGCATCCCCTCAGGAATGGACTGGCGCAGGTCCGTGGCGTCGCAGATGCTGAGCACATGCAGCCCGTGGCGATAGCCGCCCAGCCCGCGCCCCATGACGGGACGCATGTCGGCCATTCGCACCAGCTCCTCCACCTGCGGCTCCACGCCGTCCGATATACGCACCCCCTCCGGGGCCAGGCGCGCTATGAGGCGGAACATCACCTCGTAGGCCCGCCGCGTGCGTTTGGGGTAGCCGGCCGTGAGGCGACGCATCCTCAGCACCGTGTAGTAATATCCTTTGCCGTATATCACATCCCTCACCACTCGGTAGGCGAAAGGGGAGTGGACCCCTATGCCCAGCCGGTGGCGGCGCAGTATGTACCAACGGCTCAGGACGGACATCAGGCTTTCCTCCTGCCTTTTACATAGCCGTACACGCAGAGCCCGACAGCGAGGGCGAGCAACAGATATATCACCACGACGGCACCCACGGCTATGCCGTTGGTCACGTGCAGGCTCTCGGGGTCGAAGGTGAAGACTATCTCATGCTTGCCCGCCGGCACCTTGAGGGCCCGCAGCACGTAGTTCACACGCGCTATGTCTGCCTCCTTGCCGTCCACGGTGGCCTTCCAGCCCCAAGGGAAATACACCTCGCTGAAGACGGCCACACCGCCCCGCTGTGAGTTCGCCTCGTATTTCAGCTCGTTGGGAGCGTAGCTCGTGAGCTTTATGCCGTCCCCGGGGGCAGGAGCAGAAGGTTGACCCAGCAGGGAGGCGAAGCTCTTGTTGGCCACGGCGGCGGTGCGGGTGTCCAGCGAATCGAGGGCCGCCATCTCCGCGTCGTCACCCTCCACATAGTCTATACGGCTCACCCACCAGGCGTTGCCCAGGGCGTCGGGGTTCTGCTCGGCCACCCACACCGCATTGCCCTGCCCGTCGTCCACCTGACCCATGAAATACTTGGCGTTCAACATGTTGATGACACCCATGTTGTTATTGTACACCTGACGCTCCAGCAGGTCGTTGTAGCGGGTGAGCTTGGCGGCATGGTAGCCTCCGATGGTCTTGTGGAAATATGAGCTGCGCGCGGAACCCATGCCGTTGATGTCCATGACACGGTAATGCGGGTCAGGGTCCTTGAGTATCTGGCGGTCGGCGTCGTTCTCCTCGAAGGTGATTTCATTCTGTTGGGTGAAATTCTCGTGGTCCACATAGCGCTTGTTCACCCCGTAGAGGTCTATGAGGCTGAACAGCAGCACGCCGCCCACCATGACGTATGCCTGCCGGTACCACCCCTTGATGTAGGCCGCCACCACGGCGGTGCCGAGCGCCAGGAACAGGCACGAGCGCAACGCGTCGGCGCTCACCAGCCCCAGGCGCAGCTCTTTCACGGCGTTTATCATCGGCGAGTAATCAGGATTCTTAAGCAGGTCGGCCTCCCTCAGGGCATCGGTCTCGGCCTGCGAGAGGCCGGAACCCATCAGCGAGGGGAACATCCACAACAGCATGCATATAAGACCAAGCGAGCCGCTGACTATCAGTAGCTTGCACATCAGCCTTTCACGCGTGACGCGCGTGGCGGGTCCCTCAGGCTCACGGCATATCTCCACTATGCGGGCCACACCCATCATGGCCAGCAGAGGGATGGTGAACTCGGCTATCACCAATACGCTGGAGACGGTGCGGAACTTGTCGTAGCCGGGGAAATAGTCCACGAACAGGCGCGAGAACCACTCGAAATTGTGGCCCCAGGCCAGCAGGATGCTCAGCACCGTGACCCCGAGGAGCCACCAGCGCAACGGCCCTCGGCAGATGCACAGGGCCAGGATGGCCAGGGCGAGCACGAAGGCTCCCACATACACCGGGCCGTTGGTCATGGGCTGGTCGCCGAAATACTGGTTGAACTGGGCCGCGAACTGATAATTGCCGTTCTCTGTGTCGAAGCTGTAATCATCCGCCCCTTTCAGGTCCATCACGCTCTTGGGCTGGTTGGCGCCCTCCACGGGCTTGATCGTGGCGCCACCCTTGGCGTTGGGCACAAGCAAGGTCAGCGTCTCGTCGCCCCCGTAGCTCCACTGGGTGATGTAGTCGAAGTCTGCTCCACCCTCCTGGGGTGCCTCCCCTTCGGCGGAGCTGAGATAGGTGGCGCGCCCGCGTATGGTCTCCTTGGCGTACTGCGCCGTGTTGTAGAGGCTCGCTATGTTGGCCGCCAGGGCCAGCACCCCGGCGCCGAGCACGCAGCCGGTGGCTATGAGCCACTGGCGGGTCTTGCCCTCCCGGCGCAGGCTCATGAATGTGGCTCCCATCAGGGCCACTATCACGAAGCCGAAATAGTACGACATCTGCGGATGGTTGGCCATGAGCTGCAACGCCCCGAACAGGGAGGCCAGGGCCGTGCCCCACAGATATTTGCCCCGATAGCAGAGCCAGATCCCTCCAATCGTGGGCGGTATGTAGCTCAGGGTGACGAACTTCCAGATGTGGCCCGCCCCTATGATGATGATGAAATAGGTGGAGAAGGCCCAGGCGACCGCCCCGAACAGTGCCACATACCAGCGCATCTCCATGCACAGCCCCATGATGAAAAAGCCTATCATCATGGCGAACAGCAGGTTGGCGGGCGACGGCAGCCACAGACCGTATGCCCGTGTGATCCAATCCAGAAGCGAGTTGGCCTCGTAGGAGGGTGAGATCTGGAAGGTCGGCATGCCGCCGAACAGGGAGTTGGTCCAGCGGGTGGCCTCGCCGGTCTGTTCCTTGAACTCCTGGCCCTCGTGGCCGTTGGCCAGGCCCTGCTGCATGTCATGCTGGCTCAGGGTGCGGCCGTCCACATCGTCCGGATAGAAAAAGGCCACGGCCAGCAGCGCCATAAGCGCCACGGCGGCAGCGATAAGGAATATTCTACGTTTGTCTTTCATCATCAGTGTTCTAAATGGGTGGCAGGCTCATGTCGCGAAGCAAGATTCCGGTGCCCATGTAGGGACATGCCTTCGGCATGTTTGCCCGGAGATTCCTTCGGCATGTTTGTCCGGCAATCCAGGAAATCGTTCAGCCTGTTTAACGTACTTAAGGTATTTCTACACAATCTTACGTTTCTTTCAATTCCCCTCTCCACAACCCGGCTTACGACATCCTCCGGCAGTGCCGGGAGAATGGGATAAGGGAGCGGAAAGGACGCATGTGCGCGGAGCGGCAATGCCCGCACACAGCGCGAGGCGACCTACGGCTCCCTTTCGGTGATGCCACAGGCGCCTCGTGATGTGGTATGCGATGCAGGGAAACCGTTTTACTTGGCCTCCTCTTTAGGCTCGATGGGGTCGGTCTTTCTGCGATGACGGGTGCGGAGCGGTCCCTCCACCTTCACGTCTATCTGGCGATGGATGCTCTGCTCCAGCGAAATCAGCGTCTCGGTCTCCGTCACGCCGGGGATATGCTGGATGTGGTCGTTGAGCAGCTCCATCAGGTGCTGGTTGTCGCGGGCATAGACCTTGATGAGAAGGGAGTAGGGGCCTGTGGTGAAATGGCACTCCACTACCTCGCGGATTTTCTCAAGCTCCTTAACCACCTCGCGGTACAGCGATCCCTTGGCCAGCTTCACGCCCACGTAGGTGCAGGTGTTGTAGCCCAGTGAATGGGGGTTTACCGTGTAGCCCGATCCCGTGATCACGCCGAGCTCCACAAGGCGCTGGATGCGCTGGTGGATTGCTGCGCGGCTCACTCCGCACTCGATGGCAACATCCTTGGAGGGGATGCGGGCATTCTTCATCACAATGTTCAGAATGGTTCTGTCTAAGTTGTCGATCTTGTCTAAAGCCATATTGCTTGTTCTGTATAAAAGATATAAGAGTTAGTTAGAGTCTGCATTTGCTGGTTCCCTCACCCGATATGGGGCCGGCGGCTTGACGCGAGGCCATGGTTTGCCAATTTCACAAGAGTTTCCGGTGTCCTTTGCCACTCCAAGCTCTTGTTAGAGAGTATTTGGATTTAGATGATTTCAGCACGGAGAGGGATTTGGGGATGAAATCAAGGACAACTATATAATC
>URZM01000110.1 GCA_900552315.1 uncultured Bacteroidales bacterium
AAGGCGACAAGGCCCGGTGGGAAATCCATCGGGCCTTGTAATTATAAGGACAGCGCCTCGTCTCAGCGTATGAAGAGGAGTTCGCGGTATTTGGGCAGCGGCCAGATCTCGTTGTCGACCATCAGCTCGAGCTTGTCTATGTGATAGCGGATGGCCTCCATGCGGGGCACCACGGTGTCGTGGTAGGCTATGGCCTTCTCCCTCTCGGACTCGATGCGGTTGGCTACCTTGCGGGCCTCCACCATGGCCTCCACCTCGTCGCGTATCACGTTCATGTGCGAGGCCATCTCCTTGATGGATTTCAGGTCGGAGGCGGCTATGCAGGCTGCGTCATCCTGCGGGAAGAGGCGCATGATCTTGTCGGCATTGTCGAGCAGCGTGCTCTGGTAGCGAGTGGCGGCGGGCAGGATGTGGTTTATGGCCAGGTCGCCGAGCACACGGGCCTCGATCTGGATTTTCTTGGTGTACATTTCCCATTTCACCTCGTTGCGCGCCTCAAGCTCCAGCTTGTTGAAGACCCCTGCGCGGGCGAACATCTCCACGGTCTGGGGGAGCAGGTAGGCGTCGTACATGAGGGGAGCGGAGGTCTCGATGTCGAGTCCGCGACGCGCCGCCTCCTCTTTCCATTCGTCGGAATAGCCGTTGCCGTCGAAATGTATGGGCTTGCTCTCGGCTATGAGCATGCGTATCTCGTCGAGGAGCACCTTCTCCAGACTCTTGCCTGAGGCTGTAGTCTTCTCCACCTTGTCGGCAAACGAGGCCAGCTGGTCGGCCACGGCGGCGTTCAGGGCTATCATGGCCGAGGCGTTGTTGGCCGAGGAGCCGACGGCGCGGAACTCGAAACGGTTGCCTGTGAAGGCGAAAGGCGACGTGCGGTTGCGGTCAGTATTGTCCATCATGATTTCGGGAATCTGAGCCACGTCGAGCTTCAGGCCCTCCTTGCCGGTAAGGTCCAGCAGATTGTCGGTGGTGTTATGCTCTATCTCGTCGAGTATGTGCGAGAGCTGGGAACCCAAGAACATGGATATGATGGCCGGGGGAGCCTCGTTGGCCCCGAGCCTGTGGGCGTTGGTGGCCGAGATGATGGAAGCCTTCAGCAGGGCGTTGTGGCGATGCACGGCAGCCATGACGTTCACCACGAAAGTGATGAACTGCAGGTTGTCGCGACGTGTTTTGCCGGGAGCGAAGAGCAGCACGCCTGTGTCGGTGGAGAGGCTCCAGTTGTTGTGCTTGCCTGAGCCGTTGATGCCGGAGAAAGGTTTCTCATGGAGCAGGACACGGAAATTATGGCGGCGCGCCACCTCGGCCATCAGCGACATGAGCAGCAGGTTGTGGTCGTTGGCCAGGTTCGTCTCCTCGAAGATGGGAGCCAGCTCAAACTGGTTGGGCGCCACCTCGTTGTGGCGTGTCTTGGCCGGGATGCCGAGCTTGTGGCACTCTATCTCCAGGTCAAGCATGAAGGCCTCCACACGCGATGGTATGGCTCCGAAATAATGGTCCTCAAGCTGCTGGTTCTTGGCGCTCTCGTGTCCCATGAGCGTGCGACCCGTCATCACCAGGTCGGGGCGCGCGGCATAGAGCGCCTCGTCCACCAGAAAGTATTCCTGCTCCCAGCCCAGGTTGCTCGTCACGTGTCCCACGGCGGGGTCGAACAGACGCGCCACGCGGGTGGCGGCCTTGTCGACACTGTTCAAAGCCCTGAGCAGCGGAGTCTTGTAGTCCAGGGCCTCACCGGTGTAGGATATGAAAATCGTGGGGATGCAGAGGGTGTTGTCAACTATAAAAGCAGGCGAAGAGATGTCCCAGGCCGAGTATCCGCGTGCCTCGAAGGTGTTGCGGATACCGCCGTTGGGAAAGGAGGAGGCGTCAGGCTCCTGCTGCACCAGCAGCTTGCCCGTGAACTTCTCTATCACCCCGCCTTTGCCGTCATGCTCAATGAACGCGTCATGCTTCTCGGCAGTGCCGTCCGTCATGGGCTGGAACCAGTGGGTGTAGTGACGTGCCCCGTTGTCCACCGCCCAGCGTTTCATGCCACGGGCCACGTCGTCGGCCACGGCACGCGACAAGGGTTGCTTGAGGTCGATGGCGCGCACAAGCGCGTCATACGTCTCCTTGGAGAGGTATTCAAACATTTTCTGCCTGTTGAAGACCTTTGAAGCGTAATACACCTCGGGGCGTTCGGCGGGAATCTCAACCGCTTTTGCCTTGCGGGAAGAAGCTTCTTCCACGCTTTTGAATCTTAAGGATGTCGACATAATCCGTATTATTTGTTGAAATCGAAATTAGCTATTCTTCGTGCCGCCTCACGGGTGGCCTCCGGCGTGTTGAAGGCGGTGAGGCGCACGAATCCTTCACCGCAATCTCCGAACCCGCTTCCAGGGGTGCAGACCAGTTGCAGACGGTGGAGCATCACGTCGAAGAATCTCCACGAATCCTCGCCATGGGGAGTCTTGACCCACAAGTATGGTGCGTCCTTGCCGCCATATGCCTCGAGACCGGCCTGCCTGCAAGCCGCGAGCAGCAGCCGCGCGTTCTCCATGTATGACGCTATGGCGCCTCTTACATATTCCTGCCCTTCCGGTGCATAGACCGCCTCTGCGGCCCGTTGCGACACATAACTCGCGCCATTGAACTTGGTGGACTGCCTGCGTTCCCACATGCCGTTGAGCGAATGGACCCCTCCCCTGCTGTCTCGCGCCATGAGCGACCGGGGCACCACCGTATAGCCGCAGCGCAGGCCCGTGAACCCCGCAGTCTTGGAAAAGCTGCGGAACTCGATGGCCACCTCTCTGGCCCCCTCAAGCTCGTATATGCTGTGAGGGATGCCGGGAGTGGTGATGTATGCCTCGTAGGCGCTGTCAAAAAGGATGACGGCGCCTGTCTCCCGAGCATAGTCCACCCATTTCTGTAATTCCGCTCTGCCCAGGACCGTGCCTGTGGGATTGTTGGGATAACAGAGATATATAAGCGATGGGCGCGTCTGCGGCAAGCGGGGCACGAATCCGCCGGCCGCCGTACAGGGCAAAAGTTCTATGCCGCCACGGCCGCCCATGAGGTTCGTGTCCACATATACAGGATACACAGGGTCTGTGACCGCCACACGGCACTCCCGGCTGAACAGGTCTCCAATGTTTCCCAGATCGGACTTGGCGCCGTCGTTCACGAAGATCTCATTCTCGTCCATGTCCACACCACGTGCATGATAATCATGGAGGGCGATGGCCCTGCGCAGAAACATATAACCATGTTCCGGTCCGTATCCGTGAAATGTCCCGGCATGACCCATATCCTCCACCGCCCCGCGCATAGCCTCGCATACGGCAGGCGCCAACGGCCTGGTCACATCCCCTATGCCGAGGCTTATGACCGACGCGTCAGGATTGGAATCCCGGTATCGCGCCACACGGTCGGCCACCTTTGAAAACAGGTAACTCGCGGAAACCTCCAGGAAACATTCATTAATCAGAACTTCACTCATCTTCTACACACATAGTTGTTCAAAAAACAATGATGCGGAACCCATGTGGCTCCGCATCATTCACATCATATATCGGTACCCTCACCGCGCAGGCAAGGGAAATATTCAATCTCCGCCACAAGGGCAGCAGGCCCGGTCATGAGCACGTGGGAGTCCGAGCATCTCCATTCTATGGATAGAGTGCCGCCGGGAAGATGTATGTCCACCTTTCGGTCGGCCCGGCCCGTGAGCATGGCCGCCACCGCCGTGGCGCATGCGCCTGTGCCGCACGCCAGTGTCTCGCCCGAGCCACGCTCCCACACGCGCATAGATATGTTGCCCCGGTCCTCCACCTTTGCAAACTCTATATTGGCCTTTTCAGGCCAAGCCTCGTGCATTTCCATGAAAGGGCCGCATACATGGACCATATAGTCATCCGGGGCCTCCGGCAGAAATGTCACACCATGCGGATTGCCCATGCCCACCGGCACAAACTCCAATATTCCCGCAGGAGTCTCGGTCCTGAACGTGGAGGGCTCACCGGTTACAATATCCGGATCAACAGGTATTGCGCGCGCCGACAGATCAGGGGCGCCCATGTCCACGGTCACGGAAACGACCTGTCCCTTATCGTCGAGATTCAGATGAAGGCTCTTGACCCCGCTCTTGGTGCAGAGTGTGATATCGGTTTTGTCGGTAAGCGCGAGCAGCCGGACCAGCAGTGCAACGCAACGGCTCGCATTGCCGCACATCTGCGCCTCCGAACCGTCTGCATTCCATATACGCATGGTGAAATCCGTGTGCTCTCCCCGCCCCACAAGCACAAGGCCGTCAGCCCCTATGCCACGGTGGCGGTCTGAGACCTCCATGGCGAGAACAGACAAATCGAGAGTTGGAGGCAAGTCGCTCTCAAGCACATAGATATAATCATTGCCAAGCCCGTGCATCTTGAAACAATGCAAAGGCAGCGGACCGGCCTGTCCGAATCTGCGGGGAATCATTTTCAATATTTGCGTTACTTAGCAAATGCAAAATTATAAAAAATTCCCTAAAGAGGCAACCTTCACCTCATTTTTTTCAAATATTTTATTCCGGACATGTATCCCGGCCCGTGAACCAGCAGCGAGGAGACAGCTCAGCGGAAATCCATGGTCACGGCAGCGGAGCCTTGGAAACCGGGGATGGGAGGAGACACCTTGCGTATCTTTGCGGTAAGGGAAAGCAACTGCGGCCACCTGGCACGGATGGCTTTAGCCACTCTCGCCACAAGGTGCTCCAACAGGTCGGAGGGGCGGTCGAACTCCGCCTTGAGCACATCATAGACATCGGCATAGGAAATAGTGCCCTCGAGCTTGTCCGTCTCACAGCCTTCCTGGTGCGGAACAGTGATGTCTATCCACGCCTCGAACTCGGCTCCGACAGTACGCTCCTGGCCAAACACGCCATGATAGCCGTAAAGACGCACCCCCTCGAGGCTTATTGTAATCGTAGACGCGGTCATATATATAGCTTTCTGTCCGGGACAGCTTACTCAGCACACGGGAATCTTGTCTATGCGGCGCTGATGGCGTCCCCCCTCGAACTTGGCGTCGAGATATGCGTCGACCACCTCCTTGGCCAGTTCCTCCGTGATGAAGCGAGCCGGCAGCACAAGCACATTGGCATTGTTATGCTCCTTGGCCAAAGTGGCCAGGGCAGGTTGCCAGCATAGGGCGGCCCGGATGCCCTGATGCTTGTTGAGAGTCATCTGTATGCCGTTGCCGGTACCGCACATGGCTATGCCGAAAGCACATTCACCCGCCTCTATGGCCGCAGCGGCCGGGTGGGCGAAATCCGGATAGTCACACGACTCCTCGGAATACGTGCCGAAATCCTCCACCTCGTAGCCCTTGGCCTTTACATACTCTTCAAGTACCTGCTTCAAGGCATACCCGGCATGGTCTGATGCAAACGCGATTTTCATGATAATAATTGTCTGGAATTATGGTTTAAAATTTCTGAGTACAAAGGTAAGCATTTTTTCTAATTTTTTTAGTAATTTTGCATCGCAAAAACGACATTGACGAGGTTCCCCACGGGGAGATTTGTCAATGCCTGTGTTTGTGTATAATACTACAAAACAACTGGTAATCAAAATATTATCCGTCCCAGCATCAACCCTCAAATAGATGAAATCAAAGATTAGTATAGTTTTAGGCAGCGCTCTCCTCCTATTGGCTTCAGGCTGCACAACCACCAAAGACGTGCAATATATCCAGGACCTTGCACCCAACTCTATTGAATCGACGATGGCCAATTCCGGCTTGCTGATAGAACCGGACGACCTCTTGAGCATCGTGGTCACCACCAAGGACCCGGAACTCGGCACCATCTTCAACCTCCAGCCCGGAACCCTCACCACGGAGCTGAGCAGTTCGGTCACGAACAATATGGGCAACAAACTGGAATTAGGCTATCGCGTGGACGAGCAGGGAGACATCGTATTCCCGCAACTCGGCACGCTGCACGTGAGCGGCCTGAACCGCCGGCAGCTCGAGAGCATGATCAAGCAGAGGCTAATAAAGGAAGGGCTTCTTAAGGATTTCTCCGTCATGGTTTCATTCCAGAACTCCAAGATTTCCATACTCGGAGACGTGGCAAACCCCGGCAACTATGATTTCAAGGACGACAAGTACACCCTTCTCCAGGCGCTGGCGGACGCCGGAGACCTCAACATCACGGCAGAGCGCGAGGTGATGGTGATACGCGAGAAGAACGGAAAGCGCGAGCTCCACAACGTGGACCTGAAAAGCCGCTCGCTGTTCGACTCCCCGGCCTATTATCTGCAACAGAACGATGTGATATACGTGCTTCCCAACGACGTGAAGGCAGCACAGAGAGACCTAAACTCCAACCAATGGCGCCAGGTCAGCACATGGATGGGGCTCGCATCCTTCGTGGCCTCGATGGCAAGTATCATTGTGGCTTTGACAACAAAATAAACCGGTGTGGCTATGGCAGCAGACGAAATGGAAATGAAAAAACAGGAGCCTGTATCCAGCAACAATGACGCGTTCAACGTCAACGAGATGCTGCGCAAGGTATGGGCAAACAAATATTGGGTCTTGCTATCCGTAATAGTGTGCATGGCGGCGGCTTATTATTATCACAAGCGGCAGCCCATATCGTACGGCAGCAGCGCAGAGGTGATGCTGCTGTTCGGCAATGACGAGAGCTCCGCCTCCTCCGGAGCCATGAAGGCGATTACCGACATGAGCGGCATAGGCGCCGGGAACGTCAATTTCTCCAACGAGCTGGAAATCATGAAATCGCCTTCCCTGATGGAATCCGTGGTAGAGCGCCTGAACCTGGCCACCACATATACCACAGAGGGTTTCGGCCACCATGTGGACCTGTATGGCAAATCACCTGTCTTGGTGAATTTCCTGGAGGTGGCTCCCGACTCGACGGCCTTCCTGCGCCTGTACAAGACCGGGGAAGGCGAACTGATAGCCACCGATTTCATGGCCAACGGCAAGCACTTGCAGAGCAAGCCGCTACGCATAGCCCCGGGCACTGCCGTGCAGACCCCGGCGG
>URZM01000111.1 GCA_900552315.1 uncultured Bacteroidales bacterium
AACCGGACGGCTCTTTGGAAACCAGTAAATCAGAACAGTATATGCTGCTGGAAGGAGTGGAAGAGGTAAATGGATATAAAGCAATGAAGCTTTGGAAGGTATCGGGCGAAAATCCCGAGGACAAACAATTCTTCACGTTCATCCGCACCGAAGGCGAGAAAGTGTATTTCCTTGAGGACAAGTCTCGAGATGATTGGGGATTGCTTTATGATTTCGAACCCCTCTACGGGTACATACTCCACCCTGGATTGGCGTGGCCACAGAGAAGAAACATTGCCGATAGTATATATAGGGAGCTTGAGTGGATATCACTCATACAATGAGCAAGGTCTGGAAACCATGCGTTTCTTATTTAGCTTCGATTTCGACCTTGAGGCCGAATATGGTCCTGAATATGGAGAGACCATAGGTTTATATCACATGGAGTGGGTCAAAGGAGTGGGCAGCGTGTACGGGCTCTTTGATTTCTTCTTTACAGTGGGATCTACCAGCACACTGGGCAAGGTTTGGAACAGAGACAGTGTATTCTATGACATAACCAGACCGACTGACATAGCCACGACTGAATCAGAGGAACCTGTCATCACGGTCATCGGCAAGACTGGAAGCATCACAGGAGTTCCCGAAGGGGCGACCGTGGAAGCATACTCCGCGGACGGCAGAGCCGTGGCCAAGGTCTACGGTTCCTGCGACCGGACCAGCGTTGCCTTTCCCGGAGCCGGCGTCTATGTGATTCGCATAGACGGGCGTTCCTATAAGGTCCTTGTGAGATAAATCACAAGACCGGAGACAATTCTTCAAAACCGCAGATGCTGCATCAAAGTCTTGGACTTTGTGCAGCATCTGTTCTTAGCAATTCTTTTCCCGCGACACTTGCCGTGGATGGGGCCAAGGGATATATTATTCGAGAGCGTCGATTATCACCTCTTCCACCTCCTCGGTATCGTCCTCGGCGGCATTGCCGCCTCCGCCATGATGCACCCTCACGGCGTCACAGGGGCGGAAATCGGCAGGGAACATGAATTTCTCGTCCTGGCTGTAAGGCAGGCTCTTGTCGGCATACAGCTTCTTCATGAACAGGCCGTAGATAGGCAGCGCCGCCTTGGCTCCCTGGCCGTATGCCATGTTGTCGAAATGTATGTAACGCTCTTCGCCACCTATCCACACACCCGTCACCAGGTCAGGGATAAAGCCGACGAACCACATGTCCGCGTTGAAATTGGTGGTACCGGTCTTGCCACCCATCTCGGCCGTGATGCCCATGCCGCGCAAGGAGCGGGCCGTGCCGCTGTTCACCACATTCATCAGCATGTCGAGCATATTGTAGAAGGCCGACTGCCCTATCACCTCCGTGCGGTGCGGCACCGCCGAGTATATGACATTGCCCTTCTGGTCCTCTATGCGGGACACCAGTATCGGGGTGGTGCGGATGCCGTTGTTGGCAAAGGCCGTATATGCCCCCACAAGCTCCAGCACGCTCACGTCATTGGGACCCAGACACAGCGGCATGGTCGCGTCCAGATGGCCCGTGATGCCGAACAGGCGCATCTTGTTCGCCAGGTTCGCCGGAAGCAGGTCTGCCGTAAGGCGTGCCGAAATCCAGTTGTTGGAGGTGGTTAAGGCCCATTTGAGCGTAACCATCTGGCCGGCGCGGCCACCGCTTGAGCTTCGCGGGCTCCAGCCGCCGTAAGTGGGGCGCGAGTTCAGCATGGTGGAGCAGGGGGTGTAGTCCTGCTCCATGGCCAGGCTGTAAAGGAAAGGCTTGGCCGTGGACCCTATCTGCCGGCGCCCGTATCCGGCCATGTCATACTGGAAATAATTGAAATCCGGACCGCCGATATAGGCCTTCACATATCCGCTCTGGGGGTCCATGCTCACCAAGCCCATGCGCAGGATCGACTTCATATACAGCATGGAGTCCAGCGGACTCATGGTCACCTCCTTGGAGCCCCCCTTCAACTTGCCGTTCTCCTTGACGTAGGCGAACACCTTCATCTTGCGCTTCGTGTTGAATGCCCGGTCTATCTCCGCCTCAGACTTCCCGGCAGCCTTCATCATGCGGTAACGCTCCGTCTGCCGCTTGCCCTGCTCCACCAGCTTTGCACGTCCGGCGGCAGACAGCTCCGCAGAGTTCTTGGTATAGGGATTGCCCCCCTTCTCCCGCGCGAAGGCCGGCTGCAGCACGCCACCCAGATGCTCGTACATGGCCTCCTCGGCATATTTCTGCATCCTGGTGTCTATGGTGGTGTATATGCGCAGGCCGTCGTTGTCCAGGTCATACAGCTCGCCGTCCGGCTTGGGGTTTTTCTGTATCCAGCCGTACAGCGGGTCCTCGCTCCACTGCACCGAGTCCGTGTTGTACTTGCTCATGGCCAGCAGATATGCGTTCTCGCTCTTGTAGTCGCCCCGGCTCGGCCGCACCGGACGCTTGGCAGTCATCACCCGCCGTATCTCCTCGCGCAGATAAGAGTCTGTGCCCTCCGTGCGCGTCACGCGGTGATAGTCCAGCCCCAGCGGCAGCTGCGATATGGAGTCATACTCCCCCTCGGTGAGAAGCCCGGCCTTCACCATCTGTCCCAGTACGGTGTTGCGGCGCCCTATGGTGCGCTCCTCCTGAGTGAGAGGGTTGTAATAGCTCGGATTCTTGAGCATGCCTATGAGCATGGCGCTCTCCTGTATGTTGAGCTGGTTCGGCAGCTTGTTGAAATACACGGCTGCCGCCGTCTTTATGCCTATGGCGTTGTTCAGGAAGTCGAAGCGGTTCAGATACATCTTTATCAGCTCCTCCTTCGTGTATACACGCTCCAGCTTTATGGCTATCATCCATTCTATCGGCTTCTGGAGCATACGCTTCCATCCCTTCACGCCCTTCTTGGTGTACAGTATCTTGGCGAGCTGCTGCGTTATGGTCGAGGCGCCGCCGCTGCTCTTGTCGCCCATGAGCACCGTCTTCACGCCCGTGCGTCCGAGGGCGCGGAAATCTATGCCGCTGTGCTGCAGGAAACGGGCGTCCTCGGTGGCCAGCAACGCGTCTATCACGTAAGGCGATATTTCCTTGAACTCCACATTCTCCCTGTTGGCGCTCACCTCATAGAAGCGGCCTATCTCAGTCTTGCCGTCGGAGGCATAGAGTATGGAGGCGAAATTGTCATGCGGGTCCTCCAGCTCGTCGATGGGGGGCATGTAGCCTATGATGCCGTTGTATATGAGCAACAGGAGCAGGAAGCCTACCATGCCTATGGACAGGAACGAAATCCACATCCACCTCACTATGCGGCGGTTGCGCCTATATTTCTTCTCCTCGGGAGAAAGCACGGGCCTCGCCTTGCGGCCCTTCTTGCCGGAGCGGCCCGCCGGCTCGTATGTCTGCGGAAGATTATGCGGGTTCATATATGTCTCAGTCAGTTTGTCCTCTCGGGCATGGCTGATGCGTCACCAGCCATGCCGTAATTTCTAAACCACAAATTTAAGCAAAATTTCCGAGAGTGCAAAAAACGGTATTCCGAACATTCCGGCGCAACAAAAGATACGATACCGCAAGCGAAAGCTCTGCGGCCTGCCGACACTAAAAAGGCGACGTGTCATAATGGCCTATCTGCTCGTCTCCATCGACATTCAGGCTTGGCCATGCATCTTAGCAGGCTTCCTTTGTCCTCATGCTCAGTACTTTGAATCTCAGCCACTCGGAGAAAACGCAGGGGCTGCGCCAAAATCAGAGATTTTGACACAGCCCCTTGGTATTTCAAATCCTAAAGGAGGGATCAGTCCTGGTTGAGGTTGACGCGCTTGAAGGTGAGGACGGTCAGGCCATCCTTTGTGCCCTGGAGGAACTGGCCCACGGTGATCTTGGGGTCGCGGTGGAACTCCTGCTCCACGAGCACGTTGTCCTTGTAGAACTTGTTCACACGGCCGTTGGCGATGTTCTGGATCATCTGCTCGGGCAGAGAGGCGGCTTTCTTCTCGGCGGCCTCTTTCATAACGGCGCGACCCTTCTCGGCCTCCTCGGCTGTGATCCAGCCCTTGGTGATGTTGCTCTCGATGTGCTCCTCGCTGTCAAAGTGGTTGGGGTTCAGGCCTGCCTTGCGCAGAGCGGCCTCTGCGGCCTTGCGCACCTGCTCCTCCTTGGTCTTCTCGACGGCCACCTTGTACTCCTCGTCGACCACGGCCTGGTCCACCTGGTCGCGTGTTGCGGCAACAGGGTTCATGGCTGCTACCTGGAGGGCTACCTCACGGCCCACAGCCTCGTCGATACCGGCCTCGCTCAGACCCACGATGGTGGAGAGCTTGTGGTTGAAATGGTCATAGGCGGCAACGGTGGGAGCCTCTACGTACTCGTAAGCGCCAAGCTCCATCTTCTCGCCGGTCTTGCCTATCTCGTCGGTGATGAGGTCGGCGATGGTGCGTCCGTCCACCGTGATGTTCTTCACCTCGTCCAGGCTCTTGGCCGACGCCAGCAGTGCGGCTTCGAGAATCTTCTTGGTGAGAGCGCGGAAAGACTCGTTGTTAGCCACAAAGTCGGTCTCGCACTTGAGAGCCACGACAGCGGCGAAGCCCTCCTTCGCGCCGGCCAGCACACAGCCCTCGGCTGCGTCACGGTCCTCACGCTTGGCGGCCACGGCCTGGCCTTTCTTACGGATGATCTCGATGGCTGCCTGGATGTCGCCTTCGGTCTCGGCCAGGGCGTTCTTGCAGTCCATCATGCCTGCGCCGGTCATCTTGCGCAGCTTTTTGATATCTTCTATAGATACTGCCATTGTAGTTTGTTCTTTAAAATGTTATTACTCGGCGGCAGCCTCGGCAGCTGTCTCTGCCTCGGCTACAGCCACAGCGGGAGCCTCGGCGGGCTTCTCGGCGCGGCGCACGCGGCGACGCTTGCCGGGAGCGGGTGCTTCCTCGTCCTTCTCCTCGGGAGCGTCGATTTTCTCGATCTTGCGCTCCTCCAGACCTTCGGCCATGGCGGCGGTCACGGTGTCGAGGATAAGCTCGATGCTCTTGGAGGCGTCATCGTTGGCGGGGATGACGTAGTCCACGTTGTTGGGGTTGGAGTTGGTGTCCACGATAGCGAACACGGGGATGCCGAGACGGTTGGCCTCAGCCACGGCGATGTGCTCTTTCATCACATCGACAACGAAGAGGGCGCTGGGAAGACGTACCAGTCCGGCGATGGAGCCGAGGGTCTTCTCGAGCTTGGCGCGCTGACGTGTGATCTGCAGCTTCTCGCGCTTGGAAAGGTTGTCGAATGTGCCGTCGGAAGCCATCTTGTCGATGGTGTCCATCTTCTTCACGGCCTTGCGGATGGTGGGGAAATTGGTGAGCATGCCGCCGGGCCAGCGCTCGATGACATAGGGCATGTCGATAGCTGCGGCCTTCTCGGCTATAGCTTCCTTGGCCTGCTTCTTGGTGGCCACGAAGAGGACCTTCTTGCCGCTCTTGGCTATCTGCTTGAGGGCTGCGGCAGCCTCGTCCACCTTGGCTGCGGTCTTGTAGAGGTCGATGATGTGGATGCCGTTGCGCTCCATGAAGATGTAGGGAGCCATAGCGGGGTTCCATTTGCGTTTGAGGTGGCCGAAGTGGCAGCCTGCCTCCAGAAGCTGGTCAAATGAGAGTGTTGCCATTTGAGTTGAATAAGTGTTTGTTTACGTTCTTTGAAAATCAATCCACGAGTCCGCAGGCACGGGCACGCCGGCCTCTCAGGCGGACTCAACGAGTAGGGAACGCGTCCATCTCGCAGATTTAGATACTAAACTCGTCGAGGGGAAAGGGAGGAGAAGCGGAATATCGTAATCAGCAGAGGGGCCGTAGAGCAGCCTCTCTGCCGATGTTCGCATATAGGGAATCGCGCGAGGGCGAGACGCATCAACGCTTGGAGAACTGGAAACGCTTGCGGGCCTTGGGCTGACCGGGCTTCTTGCGCTCCACGGCGCGGGGGTCGCGGGTCATGAAGCCTTCCGCACGCAGGGCGGGCTTGTCCTCGGGGTTGATCTTCACCAAGGCGCGGGAGATGGCCAGACGCAGGGCCTCGGCCTGTCCCTTGTAACCGCCACCGCAAAGGGTGACCTTGATGTCGTATTTCTCGGCAACCTGAAGGGTGTTCAGAGGCTGCTTCACGATATACTGAAGGATGGAAGAGGGGAAATAAACCTCCAGAGGGCGTTTGTTGATAGTGATGACGCCGGAGCCTTCACTTACATACACGCGGGCTACTGCGGCCTTGCGGCGGCCAATTGCATTAAACTGTTCCATCTCTTACCTTATTTCACTTTGTTTATATCGATTACTGTGGGATTCACGCTCTGGTGGGGATGCTCAGCGCCGTTGTAGACGTAGAGGTTGGTGAGCTGGCGGGCACCGAGCTTGGTCTTGGGGAGCATGCCCTTCACCACCTTGTCGAAGAGGGGGTGACGGCCGTTGGCACGCACCTTGAGGCTCTTCTTCATCAGAGTCTCGGGCGTGAACTCGCGCTGGCCTCCGGGATAGCCGGTGTAACGAAGGTACACGCGGTCGGTGAACTTGGAACCGGTCATCTTCACCTTGTCGGCGTTAATCACGATGACGTTGTCGCCGCAGTCCATGTTGGGAGTGAAGCTGGGCTTGTTTTTGCCGCGAAGAATCAGGGCGATTTTAGCGCACAGGCGACCGAGCACCTGGTCGGTAGCGTCAACCACCACCCACTCTTTCTTGATAGTGGCGGGTGTTGCAGAGAGAGTCTTATAGCTTAAAGAATCCACTTTAGAAATTGATTATTAAATAGTTATACACCTTTGCGACGTACACTCCCGTTGGTCGGCCAAAACCCTCGGACGCGCTGTCACACAGTTGATTTGGATATAATCGGCGTGCAAAATTACTATTTTTTTTTCAATCCACCAACTCCGCCCCGAAATTTCACAATTTTCTGACACGGCTC
>URZM01000112.1 GCA_900552315.1 uncultured Bacteroidales bacterium
GACGGGTCGGACGGGTCAGACGGGTCAGGGGGTCAGAGGGGGCAGACGGGTTCACCCGTCTGCCCCCTCTGACTTGATAAGGATGGTTTACTGTGGATTATCGGCCTGCGGGACAGGTGCCGGTCAGCGCGGGGAGAGGAAATGGGAGTGGAGGAGGGTCAGGGCCTCCGTGATGCTGCTGTGCGGCACCACTGCCGTCATTGCGAATCCGGAGGAGCCTCGACCGGAGGTCAGTATCTCTATCCCTCCGCGATGAAGCGTGTGCAGCATGCGTTCGGCAGCCGAGGACTCGGTCTTAAGGTTCTCGCCTACAAGGGTCACTGTGCTCATGTCGCCTATGGTGCGCAATGTAGGACGTGTCTCCGGGGTTGCCTCACCGGAAAGGTCCTCGCGAAGGAGTAGTTCGGCGCGTGCCGCGTCGGCTGCACGCAACACTATGCGTACCGGACTTTCTTCATCGTGCATACATACACTCAGCAGTATCTCTATGCCTTTTTTGGACAGTACGTTGAGGGCGCGGTTGCGCAGGGCCGATGCGTTGAAAGCCGAGGTAGGCAGGATTTCGAGCACCGAGACATCGGCTATGGAGGTCACGCCCCTGAAAGGCTGCGGCACAGGCACGCGGTGTTCGTCAGTGATAAATGTTCCCGGAGCCGTATGGTTGAACGTGTTCAGGATTCTGATGGGAATGTTCTTATGGAAAACAGGGTAGATAGTCGGAGGATATACCACTTTTGCCCCGAAATTGCATAAATCCATGCTCTCCAGGAAAGAGAGGTGCGGAATCACGGTGGCCTCTTTTATTATTCGCGGGTCTGCGGTCATGAAGCCGTCCACATCGGTCCATATTTCCAGAGTCTCGGCATCCAGGGCTGCGGCAATCAGTGCAGCGGTGTAGTCGGAGCCGCCTCTACCCAGATTGGTGATGTCGCCGTTGTCGCGGTCAGCGGATATGAATCCGGGCACCACCGCCACCTTGTAATCGGCTGATATGAAAGTGTCTCGTATGAGCCTTTCAGTAAGCTCCGCCACGGCGATGTTTCGTCCGAACCATTTCTCGGTCTTGATGAAATCCGGAGAATAGAAGCGTCTTGCACCGGTTATTATATTGGTCACCAAGATTGAGCTCATGCGCTCACCGAAGCTCACCACATTGCATAGCGTGCGCTCCGAGAGGTCTTCCACAAGCTGGATGCCGGTATAATACTTTTTGAGCCTGTCCAGCTCGCGGCATACCTGCTCCCACACGCGCGGGCGTGCCTCACAGGGCACGAGTGCCTCGCACACCACCCTGTGCCGCTCGATTATGGTGCCATATATCTCATGCCAGGAGTCGGATCCCGAACATGCCAGCTGAGCTGCGTTTATAAGCATGTCCGTGATGCCGCCCAATGCGGATACAACGACTATCACCGGTTCCTGACGGGTTTCCACTATATGCTTTACATGAGTAAGGCTTTCCACTGTCCCTACGGACGTGCCTCCGAATTTGAGTACGTTCATACTCCCGATCATTGTTTATGCAGATACGGGGGCTTGGTCAAGCCACGCCGTCCTGTGCGTTCTTATAAATTACAAAGTTAGCTAAATTGCCTGACTTGTCAAAATCTTGTTGAAGACTAAAGCGTCAGTGTATTCGCCTTCTGCGCCGGAAGCTATATACTGCGGCATCGTGGCCACATGGGTGAACCCGGCTTTCAGGAACAGACGGCGGGACGCCGTGTTGGATGCGGGCACGGCGGCAATCAGCTGGTGAAGCGCCAAGTGTCGGCGGCAATAACCCTCCAGCAATGCGAGCGCGCGCGTGGCTAATCCGCGCCTTTGCAAGGCTGGGGCTATGAGAATGGCCACGCAGGCCCGGCGGTGACGTGCTTCCACGTTGTAGAGGTCCACGAGTCCCACGGGTTCAGCTGTCTTTACGGATTCCGCCATAAGGCGCAATTGCCCCTCGTGAAAGGGGTCGGCCTCGTAGCTTTCTATGTAGCGCATGATGTTGCGGCGCGAGTAAGGGGCAAGCGTGCAGGAGCTTTGCCACAGGTCGCTGAGGTTCTCCCAGTCGTAGAGACTTAGGACATCTTCCGGCTCCAGGGCGCGCAGACGTATGTGTGTGTCGGAAAGCATGTGCCGTTATCTGTCAGCGAATGTGGAAGCGAAGGGTATCCTTTGTTGAATTGAGCGCCCCAGGGTCAGCTCGTCGGCATAGTCGAGTTCCGACCCCACGCTCACCCCGCGCGCTATCACTGTCACCTTGACGGGCATGTCGCGCAGACGGCGAAAGATGTAGAAGCCGGTGGTGTCGCCCTCCATGGTTGGGCTGAGTGCGAGGATCACCTCGCGGATGTCCTGCTCTCCGACGCGATGCACCAGGGAGTCAATCTCTATGTCTTGGGGACGCACGCCCTCGATGGGGGAGATGAGGCCACCGAGCACGTGGTAAAGCCCGCGGTGCTCGTGGGTAGACTCTATGGTCAGCACGTCTTTGATGTTCTCCACCACGCAGACCACGGATGTGTCTCTGCGCGAGTCTGAACATATGGGACAGACCTCCGACTCGCTTACATTGTGGCACACGGAGCAGTAGCGGGTCTCGCGGCGCATGCGTATTATGGCGTTGCCGAGGCTCTCGGCCATCTCGGTCGGTTGCCGCAACAGGTGCAGGGCCAGGCGCAGGGCTGTCTTCCTTCCCACGCCGGGGAGCCTCGACAGCTCGGCCACGGCATTGTCGAGCAACGATGAGTTCAATGAGTCAATCATGGTGCAAAATTAGCTAAAAATCCCGAAATCGCGGTATGTCCAACGGGTTTGTGGGCACCGGAGGCGCGAGGTGTGCGAAAAAAGTGTTAACTTTGCAGGTAATGAAAATCAACAAGGCAGAATATCTAATAAGCAATGCCAGGGTGGACAAGTGTCCAGACACCCGGGCACCCGAGTATGCGTTCATAGGCCGCAGCAACGTGGGCAAAAGCTCGCTCATAAACATGCTTACCGGGCGCAAGGCCCTGGCCAAGACGAGCCAGACCCCGGGCAAGACTTTGCTTATAAATCATTTCAGTATCAATGACGGAGCGTGGTACATAGTAGACCTGCCGGGATATGGCTATGCCGCGCGTGGCAAGAAGCAGCGAGACGAGATTCGGCGCATCATAGAGGACTATGTGCTTTACCGCCCGCAGATGACCACCCTTTTCGTGCTGGTGGACAGCAGGCACGCACCCCAGAAGATTGACCTTGAATTCATGGAATGGCTCGGGGAGAACGGTGTCCCGTTCTCCATAGTGTTCACAAAGGCCGACAAGCTGGGCCCGCGTGTGTTGGAATCCAATGTG
Organism: uncultured Bacteroidales bacterium; assembly: GCA_900552315.1. Taxonomy (GTDB): domain Bacteria; phylum Bacteroidota; class Bacteroidia; order Bacteroidales; family Muribaculaceae; genus Lepagella. The sequence continues at coordinate 3,327 of URZM01000112.1, forward strand.
GCCGCTTACCGCAAGGAGCTGTCCCGGCAGTGGGAGGAGCTGCCCCCGATTTTCATAACGTCAAGCGCCAACTCGCAGGGCCGCGAGGAACTGCTTGACTATATAGGCATGCTAAACGAGACCTGCCATGAGGAGTCCTGAGCTGTCTCCACGTCCCTGCGACCGCAAAAAGGTCACGCTCTTGGTACCGGCCTACAACGAACAGGAGGTGCTTCCACTGTTTTACAAGAGGGTGAAGGCGGTCATGGCTCCGCTTGAGGACAGATATGATTTCGAGCTGCTGTTCGTGAACGACGGCAGTACGGACGGTACGCTGGGCATACTTAAGGCGATGCGGATGGCCGACCCTCGGGTGTGTTATCTGGACATGTCGCGCAACTATGGCAAGGAGATCGGGATGCTTGCCGGGTTCGACCATGCCTCCGGTGACTGCCTGGTGACCCTTGACGCGGACCTTCAGGAGCCTCCGGAGGTGATACCCGAGATGCTTGCCAGATGGGAAGAGGGTTATGACGACGTGTACGGACGCAGACGCGCGCGTAGGCAGAGCTTCATGAAACGCGTGTCGTCGCGGCTATATCACCGCATGCTCGCACGCATGAGCGGAGACGTGGATTTCAATGACGATGCAGGTGATTTCCGCTTGCTCGACCGCAAATGCATAGACGCTCTAAGCGCGTTGCGCGAGGGAGAGCGCTATACCAAGGGACTCTACGAGGTGATGGGTTTCCACAAGGCTCCGGTGGACTATGATGTGGCAGAGCGTGCCGCCGGCAAGTCAAAATGGAGTGTGGGGAAACTGATGTCGCTCGCGCTGAACGGCATAACCTCCCACTCGGTGATGCCCCTGCGTATCGCCTCGTATCTGGGGCTGTGCGTGTCGGCCGTGGCTTTCATTTATCTCCTGGTCGTGCTGGTGAAGGCCATAGGGTGGGGCGACGCGGTGGCCGGATATCCCACCATAGTCTCGCTCATCTTGTTCTTGGGCGGCTTTATCTTGTTGGCGTTGGGTATCATAGGCGAATATCTGGGTCGTGTTTTCATGGAGACAAAACGGCGTCCTCCATATTTTCTCAATTCAATAAACGGAGATGCGCTCACTCAAAAACGCAAGCGGACCCATGAACCTGAAGGTTAAGATTACCGGTAATTCACGCAGGAGCGAGATGCTCCGTTTCTGCATCGTGGGAGGTTTCGCCACGGTGCTTCAGTATTTGATATATATAGTATTCGTGTCAGGTGTGGGAGTGCCTGCGGTGCCGAGCACGCTGATAAGTTACGCCATCAGCTTCATATTCAATTTCGTCCTGTCCACCTTTTTCACTTTCCATACCCATCCCACGGCAAAGAAAGGGATAGGGTTCACTCTCAGCCACTTGATAAACATGGGGCTTCAGACCGGCCTTGTAGCCATATTCAAGGGCGTCACGGGTCCGGACCTGGCCCTGCTTCCGGCCATGGCCATATCGGTGCCGGTGAATTACCTGCTTGTTCGCTTCGCGTTGACCTCGCGGCGTTTCGAGAGCAAGAAGGAGAAGGCGCGTCGTCTCGGCAGTCACCCGTGAGGTCAGCGTGCGGTCTTGTGGTGTTTGTGATAATGTATTATCTGGTATGAGTTCACGATGTTGTGCCAGGCCACGTATGCGGCTGGGGCTATCGATGCTATGGGGTCGAGGTACGTGAGCGCAAGCCAGATGGCGAGTACCGTGTTTTTCTGTCCCAGGCTCTGGCCGCCTGTCACCTTGTCGCCGAAACGCCCCCCGACTTTCCTGCCCACAAAGAATTGCAAGGCGCATGCCACGGCCGAGCCGGCCACCAGCCCAGAGATCTCCGGCATCCTGGACAGAGCGAAATTCTTGATGATGAAGCTTACTGACGACCCCACCACTATGAAGAGCGCGACCGCCCACATATAGAATGAGAGGGTCTGGTTCCCGGCCAGGAAAGCGTGGGCCTTGCGCCAGGAATACCGCAGCACGAAGGCCGTGATGATGGGAAGCAGCAGCAGCGGGAGCACGGAGGAGCAGATGCGGTAGAACGATTCCAGAAATGTCATCTCCGGGTGGTCGCCTATGGCGGCGAGCACAGCCGGTCCGGCTATGGCCACCGTGAGGTTGCATACCAGTGAATAGGTGGCCACATGTGTCACACTGCCTCCCAACATGCCGGTGATTACCGGAGCCGCTGTGGCCGTGGGCACGAAAATGCAGATGAACACTCCCGTGGCCACCGTGTGGCTGAACGGCATTAGCGCGAAAAAGGAGGCTGCCGCCATCAGCATCTGGGCCATGAGCAGGCTCATCTGGAATTTGCCTATCTTGAAATCCGAGGGCCTGATGCGGCAATATGTGATTGTCAGCATGCAGAAAATCAGGTAAGGCGAGAGGAATTGCAGATAGCCGATCCAGTTGTAAAACATTACACCGCCGGCCATGGCAATGGGCAGCATCCAGTCCTTGAGGGTGCTGCGCAGGGATGCGTGCTTGCTCATCAGTCAGGATATTTAGTGGGGCATTCCGGATCCTCCAGCACTTTCAGATAGCGAGAGGCCACTATGCGGGCCTCCGGCAGGTTCATCAGCAGGTAATTGCCGCAGTCACGGGGCGAGGCACCGGGCACGGCGCCCTCGTAGGTGCTGATGAAACGGAACACGTCGCGCATCAGCGGCAGGACATGCCCACTCTCCAAATGTCCGGCGAGAATGAGATAATTCCCGGTGCAGCAACCCATGGGTCCCCAGTATATGACCTTGTCGGCCCATTGCGGATGGTTGCGCAGATATGTGGCTGCCAGGTGTTCAATAGTGTGCAGCGCGGAGATGGAGAGCGCCGGTTCACGGTTGGGGGCCGTCATGCGGCAGTCGAATGTGGTGAGCTCATCCCCGGATGGCGTCACGTCCCGGCGGCTTACATACACTCCGGGCAGGAGGGTGAGATGTTTGATGGTGAAACTCGGTATCTTTTCCATGATTCAGAGCTCGTCAAGTATGGATTTCAGCGCGCCGAAAGTCTCGCGCGGGGCGTCGGTCCAGAAATTCTCGTACTGGGAGATGTTCTCCTCTTGTCCCGGCGTGTCGCTTATGACCCGCAATATATTGAACGGAATACCTCGCAGGGTGCATGTCTGCGCAATCGCCGCCGACTCCATGTCCACGGCCAGCGCCTGCGGGAAATGGGATAGAATCTCATGGACCTCGGACTCCTGCGAGATAAACTTGTCTCCGGAGCATATAAGCCCGAAGCGTGTCCTTTCTGTCGCCGGCAGGAGTCGGCGTGCTATGTCAATCACCTTGCCCCAAGGCTTGAAGATGGTTGGAAATCCGGCCGCCGCTCCATATTCAGTGCCTGGGCCGCACCATACGTCGTGATATGCCACACCGTCGGCCACGAGAAGGTCGAGCACGTGAGTGTCGGCACTGGTACCTCCTGCCACGCCGCTGTTTATGATGTAGTCTGGGTGGAAGCTATCTATCAGCGTCATCGTTCCTAAGGCCGCGTTCACTTTACCTATGCCGCACTGCATGGCTATCACGCCGTGTCCCCCCAGGGAGCCGGTGTGGAATTTGAATCCGTT
>URZM01000113.1 GCA_900552315.1 uncultured Bacteroidales bacterium
AGCCTTCGACAAGGTGGCGCGCACGCTGGGGCTGGGCTATCCCGGCGGCCCAGCGGTGAGCCGGGCCGCCCAAACGGGCGATTCCAAAGCTTATCCCCTGCCCACGCCCCATGTAGAGGGCCCGTACAACGTCAGCTTCTCCGGTCTGAAAACAGCTGTGCTCAATCTTGTGAACAAAGCGCAGATGAAAGGAGAACGTGTGAACGTGGCCGATATGGCCGCCAGCTTCCAGTTCCGCATCACGGACATTCTGGCCGAAAAGCTGCTGCTGGCCGCGCAGGATACCGGCGCAAAGCAGATCTGCATCGCAGGCGGCGTGGCCGCCAACGGCCTGCTGCGGGAGACGCTTGCCGCGGGCGCGAAGAAGCTGGGCGCGCGGCTGTATCTGCCGGAGCTCCGGCTCTGCGGCGACAACGCCGCCATGGTGGCAGCCGCCGGGTATTTCAAATATCTCGACTCTGACTTTTGCGACCTCTCGCTCCCGCCATATTCGCGTGTGAGCGTATGACCATAATATATGGAAACTGCTAAGAAACACAAAGAAGAGCGCCACGTTGTCATCTACGGATACACGCGCGAGGACCTGCAGCGCCTCATGCACCATTTCGAGGCCTCACTGCCGGACTATATATCCCTTACCTTCAAGACACAGGGAGAGTGTACCCATGTCTCGCTGCGTGGAGCAGCCGAGGGCCTTGAACTGCTGCGCTACAATATGAACAAATATCAGCGCACCCTGGCAGACCTGTTCCACGAAGAGGTGATAGCCATGGAGGACACCTCCATCTCGCGCCTGCTCGGCAAAAGCCTCGAGGAAAACGAGCTTACCGTCTCAAGCGCCGAGAGCTGCACAGGCGGCAACATCGCCCACCGAATAGTCCAGAACCCAGGCAGCTCATCATATTTCCTCGGCAGCGTGGTAAGTTATTCCAACGACGTAAAGGCTAATGTGCTCGGCGTGAACCGCTCCATCATCGAGGCCAACGGAGCCGTGAGCCGTCCCGTGGTCGAAGAGATGGTGAAAGGGGTATGTGCCCTGATGCGCACCCGATGCGGCATGGCCACCTCAGGCATAGCGGGCCCCGACGGCGGCTCTGCATCCAAACCCGTGGGTACGGTCTGGTTCGCCGTCAAATATGACGACCTCACGGTGAGCGAGGTGCGTTATTTCAAAGGCTCGCGCGACGAGATTATCGAGGCGGCCACAAACCATGCCATGGTCATGCTCCTCAACGTGATCCGCAACAACTACACCCCACCTGAATACAGCGGCGACGAGTGACGGGGCTCTCTCTCGCCCGCACCAGTTGAATCGCTATAAACCGGAATCGGCGCGGCTCGCTTTCGTATCTCAGGAATGTAGAACTGTTGTACTAATCTCTATCTTGACCGATTACTGGATTCGTCAGTTATAGCCTTTGTTCTGCACATACAGTCCGGGCACATAGTACAGCTGGTTGTACGGTATCGGATAGAACTCGTTCTTGCCCGGTGTATAGTGCGCGTCCTCGTAATACTGTCCGTAACGCACCCCCTCATAGCTGGCGTTCTTCTCCGACTCGAAATAGGCGTTCAGCACCTTCGAGGCTATGCCCCAGCGGCGCAGGTCGAAATAGCGGCTGCTCTCCATGGCCATCTCCAGGCGGCGCTCCCAGCGCAGACATTCGCGTGCCGTGGCCTTGTCGGCGAAATACGATGCCGGATAGAGGGCTATCTCGCAGTAATCCTTGGCGTATTCTATATGCTTGTCCACCGAGTTGGCCGCGCGTTGGCGTATCTCGTTGATGATGGTGCGTGCCTCCTCCAGGTATCCAAGCTCTATGAGCGCCTCGGCGCGCATCAGCATCACATCCGTGTAGCGGAACACGTAGTCGTTCATGGCGAAGGCCTGCCAGGAGCCTTCGAAAGTCTCCCCGGCGCTGCGCTGCGGGACATCCTTCAGCGACGTGTAATACCCGTACGTGTTGGGAGTGCGCGAATTGGCCATGGTCATCATATAGTCCTGCTCATACTTGTAGGGGAACGAGGGCATACCCACTGTATGGAAGAGTCTCGGGTCCCATTTCTGGGTGGTGGACCCGCCCATCACAGGATAATCGTCAGAGTCGTTGAAATGCTCGAACATGGGCAGGCCGTCCTTGGTCTTGAACGCGTTCACCAGGTTCTGCGAGGGCTTGTGGAAATCCCATCCGCAGGACCACATGCCCCAGCATCCGTTGAGCGTGTTGGACCAGTTGGCACGTCCGAAGCGGGTGTTGTCCTCTGTGTAGCCGGAGGTCTGCACGGCGAACACCGACTCCTTGCTGTTCTTGTACTCGGGCAGGAATATGTCGCCATAGTCCTCCAGGTAGCCATAACGCGAATTGCGAACCACCTCCGTGTAGTCCAGCACCTTCTGCATATACTCCGGATTGATGAAGTCCACGCCGTCCGTAGCCTCGTAGCCGTCGCCCCACGCCAATGTCAGATAGCACTTGGCCAGGTACGCCGCTGCCGCTATCTTGTTGGCGCGGCCGCCGCCATCCTCTACCTCGGCAGGCAGTGCCTCATAGGCCAGCTCGAACTCATGTATCACCTTGGCGAAAAGCTCCTCATAGGTGTACTGGTTGTTCGGGGTCTTCTCCTGAAGGTTGTTCACGAATACATGCTCGTCTATCCAGGGTATCTGCCTGAACACGGTCAGCAGCTTGAAATAGCTGTGTCCGCGCAGGAAATGCACCTCGCCGGTCCTTTGGGCGGCCGTCTTCTCGCCCAGCACCTCCACGCCATGCTCCTGCAACGCCACCAGGGCGCGGTTGCATCGCGATATGTTGCAATAGAGCCGGTACCACAGCTCGTCCAGCTCGCCGGGGGTGGCTGTCAGCGTAGACCATATCTCCATGGGGTGATACCCCGTGTCGGTGGTGCCTCCGCCGCCCTTGAGACAGTCGTCGGACGAAAGGTCGCCGTAGGGCCACAGGTTGAACGGATAGGAGAACCAGCAGTCGCCCATGGCGGCATAGGCCGAGTTGACCATCTTGTCAGGCTGCGCGTAGGCCAGCTCGCCGTTCACCACACCCGTGGGGGGCACGTCAATGAAATCGTTGCACGAGGTCAGGGCTGCCGAGCCTGCCATGGCTATGATAAATGCTTTGAATAGTTTCATCGTAGTATTATGAGTTTAAGAGAGTTGTTTAAAAATCCACCTGAACGCCGAACGACACGGAGGTGGGAAGCGGATAGGCCCAGTTGGGGTTCTCTGGGTCCGTGCATGTCAGGCTCTTGCTCTTGATGGTGAGCAGGTTCTGTCCCGACACATACACCCTGGCGCGCGACATGCGCAGCTTCGAGAGCAAGCTGGTCGGCAACGAGTAGCCCAATTGCAGCGTGCGCAGTTTGGCATAGGAGCCGTTCTCCACGAAATAGGAGGAGGTGCGCCCTTCGTCGCCCGTGTTGTTGGTCGTGAGCATAGGTATCGTGGAGGAGGTGTTCACCACCGGGAGCCACGCGTCCAGCACACGCACGCCCTTGTTGCTTCCCGCATCCGTCACGCTCCAGAAATCGTTCTGGAATTTCTGGTTGTTGTACACGTCCTGGCCCAGCACTCCCTGCCAGAACATGCTGAGGTCGAAATTCTTGTAGGTCAGTTCCAGGTTGAGTCCGAAGGAGAGGTCCGGCACCGGATTGAATATCCAGGTCTGGTCGTCGGCGGTGATGCGGCCGTCATGGTTCAGGTCGGCATACTTGAGTCCGCCCACCCGGGCGTTGTCCTGGCCATGGCCGTCGACCTCGGCCTGGTCCTGGAAGATACCCTCGCACACATACCCCACGATGGAGCCGTAAGGCTGCCCGGACTGCACCAGGTTCTCGGTGGTGGTGTGGGCATACGAGCCGGTGGTGGTGCTCGGCAGGTAAGTGACCTTGTTGCGGAAGAAATCCATATTGAGCGACGCCTTGTAGCCCACACCGCAGGCCAGCTCGTCACGCCACCCTATCAGGAACTCCATGCCCCAGTTGCGCAGCGAGGGACCGTTGAGCCAGGAGGCGCCCCCCTCACCCATGGAGCCGAGGTACGCCGGTATGATGAGCATGTCCTTCACGTCCTTTATATACGCGTCCACCGTGCCGTACAGGCGGCTGCCGAACATTGAGTAGTCCACACCCGCGTTGTACTGGATGGTCGTTTCCCATTTCAGGTCGGGGTTGGCCGTCTGCGTGGCTATGTAGCCGGAGGGGAATATGCCGCTCTGCTGCAGGAGCAGGTCGTAGGCCGTAGAGGTCACGCGGTCGTTGCCGTAGTCTGCCACATAAAGGGCGTAGCGGGCCGTGTTGGAGATGGCCTGGTTGCCGGTCTTGCCCCAGGAGAGTCGCACTTTCAGGTCATTGAGCCAAGACTTGTCGATATGCTCCGACACCCTGTAGCCCAGTGTGGCGGCGGGGAAAGTGCCATAGCGGTTGTTGCTGCCGAACCGTGAGGAGCCGTCCCTGCGTATGGTGAACGAGGCCAGCAGCAGGTCGCGCCAGTTGTAGTCCGCCTTGGCGAAGAACGACACCAGGGCATACGCGCTCCGGTTGCCCGTGGAGCGCTCCACACCGCTCGACGCGTCCGGATACATATAGTCCGGTGTCTCTATGTCGTAGTCCTCATTGTAGGCCGAGAAATCGATGCGGCTCTGGCGGAACAGTTCCATGCCGGCAAGCACCGTGAAGTCGTGGTCCTCACGTATCTTGAAATTGTAGTTGGCCGTGTTGGTCCATGTCCACTTGGAGTCGTTGGCCTGCGAGAGGGTCGTGGAGTTCATGTCGTTGTTCACGATGTCGCTGTGGAACGTGTAGTTGTACGAATGTATGAACGCCGCGTCATAGTCCAGTCCGAAATTGGATCGCAGCAGCAGCCCCTTCACGGGCTTCACGTCTATGTAGGCGTTCCCGAAGAGCCGCCATACGTTCAGGGAGTTGTCTTTGTTGAAGGCAAGCTCGCGCAGAGGGTTCTGGCGGTCCGCCATGCTGCCCACGGGGCCGCCGTAGGTGGTGCCGTCCGTCTCGAACACAGGCACGGTGGAGGGCATCTTCAGAGCGTTCTCCAGCGGCTGGCAGTCAACCTGCTTCGTGTAGGTCAGGGTGAAATTCTCGCCAACGCTCACAATCGGGCAGATGTTGAACGATGTGTTCATGCGGGCCGAGATGTTCTCGAAATTAGTATATTTCAATATACCGTCATTACGCTTGTAGCCCAGTGAGAAGAACGCCGTGCCGCGCTCGGAGGCCGTGGAGAGGGCCACGTCATAGTTCTGGGCGAAGCCGGTACGTGATATTTCGCCGAGCCAGTCGGTGTCAGACATGAGCATGGTGCGCTTGGCATTTATATAGCCGTCATAAAGGCCGTTGACCCTGTAGTCCACATAGCGGTTGTTCACACGGTCATAGACAGAGATGGGATAGCCGTCGGCAGCCCGCAGGTCCAGGCCGTAGCCGGAGGCGTAGGCCACCGGGTCGAGACCGTCGTTCATGGCGGCCTGCGCCATAGCCGTGGCATAGCCGGGAGTGTCCAAAAGCTTCATCTTCGACTGCGGCGAGTAGAACTGCGCCGTCCAGTTGGCCGAGAAGCTCACGTCCACTTTCTTCCCTTGCGACTTCTTGCCGCTCTTGGTCGTTATGATGATGACTCCGTTGGCAGCCCGAGAGCCATAGATGGAGGCCGAGGCTGCGTCCTTGAGCACCTGCATGCTCTCTATATCGTTCATGTTAAGCGAATTGAGCGTGGCCGTTGTAGGCACTCCGTCTATTATGAACAAGGGGTCCTGCGAGGCGTTGAACGAACCTATGCCTCGGATGCGCACCGACCCCGTCCCGCTCGGCGAGCCGTTGCCGGTGATGGTCATGCCCGGGACCTTGCCCTGGAGCGCCCTCATAGGGTCAGGGTCAGGAGTGGTCTCCAGTGCCTCGGTCGACACCACGGACACAGCCCCTGTCAAGTCCGCCTTCTTTACGCTCTGGTAGCCTATCACCACCACCTCGTCAAGCATGTCGTCGCTCTCGCCGAGCGCCACCTGCATGTTCTCCTCGGCCTTGCGCTCCTCGGGTTCATACCCCACATAAGAGAACTTGAGGATGGCGCCGTCAGGCACCGTCAGGGTGAACGTGCCGTCGAAGTCTGTGGCGGCGCCCGTCTTGGTCGCGTCGCAATACACGGTCGCGCCTATCAGGGGCTCGTTGTCTGTCCCGGAGACCACCGTCCCGTGTACCGTGACATTCTGGGCCTGGGCGAGAATCGCAGTCACCAGAAGCATGATCGCAGTCAGAAAAGATTTTTTCATGTTTATTATAGGTTTTTTGGGTTTTCCGGTGCGAAGTTATGTAATACGTTGAATTGCAGCATATCACAAATGTTGCACGTCCTTTTGTTTTTGGGGATTGGCCTGATTCGTTATTGGCTTCGCATCATCTGTGGCAGCATACGGCAAAAACCGGACGTGCCGAGGAAAGCTCAGACACGTCCGGTTCAACAGCACCGCCATCGGTCACACATGCAGGAATACGTCACCTTGTCTGGGCACGTTGCTCGGTCGGGGTCTGCCCGTAAGCCTCACGGTAGCATTTGGAGAAATACGATGGTGAGGAGAATCCTGTCTCATATGCGATCTCACTCACTGATTTGTCGGTGCTTATGAGCAGGTGCCGAGCCCGGCGCAGGCGCAATGCGCGGATAAGCTCGACAGGGGAATAATTGGTGAGGGCCTTGATCTTACGGTAA
>URZM01000114.1 GCA_900552315.1 uncultured Bacteroidales bacterium
GTCGCGTGGGGATATGCCTGGCCAGGCGGAGTGGGATACCCTTTTTTCTTCAGCAGCGTATAGGGCTTTTCTGCGTCATATCGCATGGGATGTGGATGAGTTCAAGAGTAATGTCCGGCATGCGTTTGAGTTGGCGTATGACCCCGCTTTGTGCGCTGAGAGGGACAGTGTCATGAGCAGTGTTCAGGGCTTAGACAGTGATTTGCCGTTGTATTTGTCCACGGCAATGAGCATCAGGGAGAGGCTCGACGAATATTCGGGGTGGCTTGACAGCCTTGATTTAGGGAGTACGGTGAGTGATGCGCGTCAGATGGCTCTTGAGCTGTTGCCGGGGAGAGGAGCGGGTTTGAATCCGACGTGTTCGCCAATTTATTTTATAGTCTGGGATCTGGAGTGCCGCAGCCTCGGCAGTGGAATATATATGGATTTGAACACATTCCTTTTCGATGGTCCGTGTGCTGCCACCGAGATTCTCGCCCATGAGATGCACCACTTTTATACGCAGCCTTGTTTTGAGGCAAATTATTCAGGGGATATTAATGACCCGGCTGCTGAGGCGTTGGTCTACAATATGATGGAGGGGACTGCAGATATAATCAACAAGAAGCGTATGCCGCTCACTTCTCTGGCTCCTTACGGCCAGGATATGCTTGAGATTTATAATGCGGATTATTTCGCTTCACCTGATGTGCTCAGGGAGCTTGATTTGGCGACATGCGATTATTTGGATGGAAAAGTCTCGTTTGAGGAGTATACGAATAGGGCTTTGAGCTGTGCGCATTTCGGGGGACACACCACGGGGGATTACATGGTTTTCATGATAAGGGACAATCTTGGGCTTGAAGCGGTAGTGTAGAGCTATGGGGACATAGTCGGGTTTGTGGACAATTACAACAGCGCGGCGGCGAAGGCGGACGGTTACCGTTTCTCGGACAGATTCGTAAATCATATCCGGGAAATAGATTCTGCTGCAAGGAGGAGGTAGGGCACAATCCACGCTTTAGCGCCCCCGCAATAGACGGGTCCGCTATGGCGCCATTCAGGTGGCATAACGGGGTTCCTTATCCTCCGGCTTAGAAGGTGAAATGCAGCTGTACCCTGACTCCTCCGCGGTCCACGTTGGGCGTGTCGCGATAGGTGAGTCTCCATACGTAGTCCACACGCAGAATGGTGAGAATGTTGTCTATGCCGACTCCAAGCTCCATGTATGGCTGCTTCTTCATAGGGGTGGCGAAGGAGTCGAACGGGAAGCGGAACAGCTCGTTGTGCAGTTCGGGGTTGTTCTTGTCGGACAGCTTGCCGTAAAGCCCCCTGAACGACACTACCTCGCGCAGTCTCAGATACTTTATCAGCGGAATCCTGTTGAACAACGCGCCGTTGGCCCAGTAAGTGAGGTCCCAGCTCAGGTATTGGTCGTTGGCGAACTCCATGGCGTTCATCAGCGCGTAGCTTTCGGGCTGTATGGTATATGAGAGATTGGCGTTGGGCCACATGAGCGCGGGGTACTGTACCTGACTCCATATCTTGCCCGCTTTCAGTATAATGTCGGTGTAGCCGAAAGCAGAGAACCAGAATCGTTTCTGGACAGAGAACTCGGTCTTGTTCATGGTGAAATCGCTGCCGAGCATGCCTTTGGATCCGTATTCATGTGTGAGCTGGAATACCGGCGCGTCCAGGTTTATGGGTATGCGCTGGGATTTGGTCTGGTAGAAAGTCTCGCCGGGGGCGTATCGCAGGGTCAGGGTGAAGGCCGCTTCGGTGAAGCGCTTGAAGCAGTCGCCATAGCCGTTCTCGAAGGGGAGCCAGCGTGTGGCTTCCTGAATCTCGTGCTTGAAGCCTACATCGAATGAGAAGCCGCCTTTTCGCTCCATCTTGTAATTTAATGACGTGAGTCTGCGGTACGTGACCTTGTCGTCCGGCTTGCGTTTGAGCGAGAGGAAGATGTTGTCGGCATTGGTGAACAGGTAATGCTGGCCGAGCTGGTCCAGATCATAGTTATGTTCCAGGCGTAGGGAGTGGATCGGAAATTCGCGCGAGTGGTATTTCTTCTCGTTGAACGAGTACTCCACCTCGGCTCCATACTTGAATTTCTTGTCCCTGGTTCCGTAAGCGACGTATCCTCGAGAGAACCAGTGTTTGGAGAGATTGGCCGTCGTCATACCACCGACGCGGAATCTGGCACCCTCAGCCGTGTTTGCGGATATGGTGGTGTTCATGGGTCCGAAATCGAATTTGGATTCGGAGCCTGTGCGTATATATCCGCTCACAAGCACTGTGACCACTTTCTCGGTCCAGTAAAACACGGGAACCTCGCGCAGGCGTGCCAGCAGCTTCTTCATGGCTTGTTCGTTCTCCTTGATGGGCATCTGCCTGTGGTCATGCCAGTATTGCTCAGGCTGTATTGTGGCGAAATCATCTGTGAATTTCTCGCCCTCCTTGTCGAAATAGCGAGCGAGTTCCTTATCAGGCTCGTCAAATGAGAAATCACGGTATCCGGTCTGGCGGCGTGCGTAGAGCCCCTGTGTCCCCGGTATGATCTCGAATTCCACCGTCATGTCGTCGCTCACCTTCATGCGCGTGCCGTCCTCAGCCTTCTCGTAATTCTGCACTATGTATATGTTCTTGACATAGTTAAGGTTTATGGCCTTTGGCACGTTCAGTACCACTTTCTTCACAAACAGGGTGGAGTCGGCCACGGGCAAATACATGCGTCCGTTGAAGCCGAAGGATTCGCGATTGTGCGGGGCGAAACTAAGCTCCAGACACCGCTCGCCCATGACGGAGACGGTGTCGAGGTAGAATTTGTAGTAGTTGGCCGCTATATGGCTCAGGGGGCTCACGAAACGGTTCTGCATCAAGGTGATATCGTTCTGGAATATGTCAACCTCCCTGAAGACATCTTCCAGGAATTTCTGTATGCTCTCCTCGTCAGCCATCTCGTCGAGGCCGCTGCGCTTTATTCCGGCTATGTATTCCTTGTGTCTGTCGCCCTCCTTGCGGTACAGCACACGACTTGATTTCTCTTTCACCGATATGGGCAGGATGGGCTTTCCGGAGACCTCGCTGGTGTCGATGAACTCATATATGAAATCGAATTTCTTGGTAAGCCAGCTGCTCTGTCGGTCGGGATAGAAATCATTGAGTCCCATGACCAGTTTCTCGTATTTGTCGTAGGAGTAATAGTCATGATTCTCAGGGTTGTATTGAGGGTGCGTGGCCCTGATGCGCTCCATGAGCTGAACGGCGGGATTGTTCTTTTTGCTGTATTTTTCCTTGGCGGGTCTCACCACCACCTCCTCGAGCATTGTTTCAGAGGGCACGAGCTTGATGTATAGAGTGTTGTGCTTCCCTTTGTTAACAAATATGTTTTTTGTGTCGTAGCCCATCACGCTCACTTGCAGGCTTGTGAAATTGGTGGAAGTCGACATGCTGAAACGGCCATCTATGTCGGAGGCGATGCCGGACGTGCTGCCTTTCAGGAATATGTTGGCGTAGGGGAGGGGCTCGCCGGTAATGGAGTCTGTCACGACACCTTCTATTACCGTGACGGGGTATTGGCGGTTCTGTGCTGACATGTGCAGCGGGAGAATAGCTGAGAGGATGGTGAAAATGAACAATATATGTATTTGGAGATTTCGCATCAGGCGATATAGCGTATGATATTTTTTTATTAAATTTGCGAGTGCAAAGGTACGAATTTTTACTCACACATCATTGGTCAAAAGTTCGTATTTGCTATTCTAAAACAATTAATAACCATGCTATGGCACTGGAGATAGAGCATAAGTATCTGGTCAAATCAGACGATTATAGGTCCATGAGCTATGAAAGGGTCCGCATACGGCAAGGCTATCTGAACCGCAGACCCGAGGGAACCGTGCGTGTACGCATCAGAGGCACCAAGGCTTATCTTACTGTCAAGGGTCGCACTGCGGGGGACACGCGACTCGAGTTCGAATACGAGGTGCCTGTACATGAAGCGGAGCAGATGCTTCAGATGTGCGAGGGCTCCGTGATAGACAAGACGCGCTATTTGGTGAAATATGGGGATCATACCTGGGAGGTAGATGAGTTCCACGGCTCACACCAGGGGCTTGTGGTGGCCGAGATAGAGCTTGACGTAAGCCGTCATGACTACCTGTTACCCCCGTTTGTAGGCAAGGAGGTGACCGGAGACTCGAGATATTACAATTCGAATCTTTGACTTGAATATATATAAAAAAGTGCGGAACCGGCCGTAGGTCGATTCCTCTATATTTTAGGGTGCTATATTTTAGGGTGACATCACACTCCGGGATATGGATTCCGGGTGTGGCCTTCTCGTTGTATACGGGAGACTTATTACTTGAGAGCGTCTTTTACAGCATCGTTGGGCACCATTTCCTCTTTGAAGATGTAGGCGCCGGTCTTGGGAGATTTCTCCATCTTGATGATTTTGCTGTAAGTGCGGCCTTCACCCTTTTGCAGAGATGCTACTGTTTTTTTAGCCATAGTTGTAAGTGTTTACGGATTTTGGTTTAAAGAACGAGTCGGGGTAACGACCTTATTTGATTTCCTTATGGATAGTGTACTTTCTGAGGATGGGGTTGTATTTCTTCAACTCCAGACGCTCGGTAGTGTTCTTGCGGTTCTTTGTGGTGATGTAGCGAGATGTACCGGGCATGCCGCTGTTCTTGTGTTCGGTGCATTCGAGAATAACCTGCACTCTGTTGCCTTTAGCTTTCTTTGCCATAGTATGTGATCTTGCTTATTTTAGAATGAAAGAACTTTGATGTCTTTGAAATCGAGGATGCCTTTCTTCTCGGCCTCCTTGAGAGCGTTGTCGAGGCCCATCTTGTTTATGGTGCGCAGGCCGCGGGCGGACACTGTGAGGAGAATCCACATATCCTCCTCCACCCAATAGAATTTCTTGGTGAAGAGGTTTACGTTGAACTTGCGTTTTGTGCGACGCTTGGAGTGGGACACATTGTTACCCGTCATCGCTTTCTTGCCTGTGATCTGACAAATTTTTGACATGGCTGTTGGTGTTGCTTCGTTTCTTGATTAATTAAACTTAGTCGCTTAGGGGCCGCCATCTCAGTTCTCATATCGCTGTTAAGTGCATCATTCTCAACGGCTTTACAGGATGTGCCACAAAAACTGTGCAAAATTACTGATTTTTTGCGAGATGGGCAAGTCTTTCACTCGTTTTTTAATGATTAGCTGTGGAAATCAGAGGAATCAAGCGGAAATCGGGGGAACTTGGAATCGTAGGGAAGAGTGGGTAGGGTCATGGATGTATCCTGGATGGCAGGACACCCGCATACCTGACGGCATGCGTTTGCCTTTGCTGATCCCTACCCCACATTTCCGGCTGCCGCCTGCAATGTGGGGCTACCACGCGCCGCCGAGCGGTGCGAAGCATGCCTAAAGGCATGCGGGCTGGACAGGTTGAAATCTAAAATAAAGTACTTGATTTGAAATCTAAATGGTACACCTGTATTCCGGACTCGTTTTTGTTAATTTTGGAGACACCTATAAGTTCCGGAATGTCGTTAGTCCAAAATACTATTTCCCTTTCTTCGCCATCTTCTAAGTGAATGGAATTGACGAGTTCATTTGATTTGTCGTGACACATTAATTTCAATGTCTCAACTGAATCATATATACTGCCCAAGTTTATTTGCATTTTTTGGGGGGAAGACGAAATATATTCATCTTTCTTTGCTCTGTGATATGTCATTGATTTTTTGTTTTGTGCAAAGTTACATGCGTTTCTTTGATTATGCAAGTGATTTTATTTGCTCAAATTACAGATTTTAACATATAGCTCTATGTGCTATTTGACACCAATTGATATATTTTTGCATCATTTAATTTAATTTAACAGCTCTACGAATATGATAATGATTCAAACTAAGCATAAAAAACAAGGCCGAACCAAAATCTTTTTTGGTCGGCTCTTGTTTTGGGTTGACGATTCCAGTTTATGCTGGTTGGAGAGTGAGTCAGGAGCGGGTGAGGTCGGAGGGTAGGATGGGCATGGCTCCGGGGCGGGTGCAGACGAAGGCGGAGGTGCGCACCGCCAGGGAGTGGGCTTCGGGGACACTCTTGCCTTTGAGGATGGAGACTATGAAGGCTGCGGTGAATGAGTCGCCTGCCCCTACGGTGTCAGCCACCTCCACTTTTGGAGTCGGTTGGAAAGAGACGTTGCCGGGAGTGAAGACGTAGCTCCCGTTGATGCCGCATGTGAGTATGAGCATCTTCAGGTTGTATTTCCCCAGCAGGATCCAGCATTTGTCCTGGAGGTCAATGCCGGGGTAGCCGAACATGCGGCTTACGGTGACCAGCTCTTCGTCGTTTATCTTAAGGATGTTGCAGCGCTTCATGGAATTGCAGAGTATATCTTTGGTGTAGAATCCTTGGCGCAGGTTCACGTCGAAGACCACCAGGGTGTCGGGGTCCTCGGGCATCTCGTCGAGGAATCCGTTGATTGTCTCGCGTGAGACTATGTTGCGCTGGGCCAGGGAGCCGAAGCATACGGCGCGTGTGCGTCTCGCCAGCTCTTTCAGCTCTTCGGTCAGGGGTATGTTGTCCCAGGCCACGTTCTCCTTTATTTCGTATTGGGGTATGCCTGCGGCGTCTATTTCCACCTGGACGGTACCGGTGGGGTATGGCACTTTGCAAAGGAGGTGGTGAAGTCCCTTTGATGTGAAATTCT
>URZM01000115.1 GCA_900552315.1 uncultured Bacteroidales bacterium
TGAGTGATTCAGACAAGATGGTCTCTGTAGGTGTGATGCTCGACGGCAGATACAAGCTGTTGCGCCCCTTGAGCTCTGAGGGGGGAACCGCTGACGTGTGGCTCGCGCTCGACACCAATACCATTGACGAGGGATATGACGAGGAGACAGACGGCATAACCGTCAAGGAAGATTCCGGCATAGAGGTGGCCATAAAGATCTACAGGCCCAAGAATGCCCTTGACATCGGTGACCAGAGATTTCGCGAGGAGTTCAAGATTGTTTTCAAATGTCATCACACCAATCTTGTACAACCTATCAATTTTTCGATATGGAATGGCATACCATACCTTGTGCTTCCATATTGCAAGGAGGGGTCGTCCGAGTCTTTGACGGGCAAGATCAACGATGCCGAGAGCCTGTGGAAATATATCTCGGACGTGTCCGCCGGCCTGGCATATCTTCATGCCTTTGACCCGACCATCGTGCATCATGACATCAAGCCGGCGAATGTGCTCATAGACGACGCCGGCAATTATGCCATAACGGATTTCGGCATCAGTTCGCACCGTGGACTCAACAGGGAAGGTTATGACGACTCGCAGAGCGGGACAATGGCCTATATGGCTCCGGAAAGGTTCAGGGAAGACTACGAGTCTATGCCTGAGAGTGACGTATGGTCATTCGGAGCCACGCTGTATGAGCTGATAACAGGCAAGGTGCCTTTCGGCGAGAACGGAGGATTGGCACAACTTGACGGAACGGTGACCTTGCAGCCTATATCAGCGCCTGTCCCGCATGATGTCAAGAGCTTGATAGCTGATTGCCTTTCGCTGGATCCGAGCAAACGCCCTTCGGCACGCAAGATATTCCAGACAGCCGAGACGCACAGGTCTTCCCATAGGAAGAAGCAATGGGTTATCGCGGCCATCGCGGGGGTGGTATTCACCGGTGTGCTTGCCGGGGTATTGTTGTTGCGTAAAGAGGAGGCTCCACCGGCTCCGACTACTGTGGATCCGGTACAGGTGACTCCATCCGACAAGGAAATCTATGAGAACGCCAAGGCTATGATGGTTTCGGACAATGCCGATACCTTGAGGCGAGCCTTGTCGATACTGGAAGCCTTGGGAAGCAAGGGGTATGTGCCTGCATTGTATGAGCAGGCGTACACGTACGGATGGTATTCGGACAAAGAGTCGCTGCGCCGCAAGAGCGTATTGGGTATAAATGTATTTCCGGCCGGTACACAGGGAGCCTCCATGCCCACATCGTATCAGCTCAATATCAAGGCCATCGGACTGTTCACTGACATTGCGGAACGTGGAGACTCGGCTTGGCCGCAGCTCAATGCCGAGGCGCTTTATCGGCTGGCTTGCTATTATAATAATTCCAACAAGCTGTTGCAAAAGAACGAGACGCTTGCCAAGAAATACCTGCTCCAAGCACGTGACTGGGCAAAGGAATGTGATGACAGCACGGTGATCAATCAGGTGGAACGCGGACTCAACTTATTGAAATGACAAAACACTATATGAACAGATCTTTATTATTGTTGATGGCCGGCATGGCCGTACTCACGTGCGAGGCACGTATGCCCAGATGGGCCATTCCCCCGGAATATGAAGTCATAGGGGTCAAGGTGCATGAGAAGCTGCTGCAGACCGAGGCGGGAGGCAAGATGACGTTGTGGTCCATGGCCGACGGCAGCCCGGTCTATACCACGGAGCATACCATCATGCAATTCAGGGACGGCGTGGCTACGCTCATACCACAGGGAAGCGACAAGATAAAAGGTTTTGTGGACATGGAGGGAAAGTTCACATCCCTGCCGGACGTGCAGATGACATACGACAGTCCCGTGTTCCGCAACGGGTACCTGCTGGGTCTGGAAAAGAGCGGTTTCTCCTATTTCAAGACCGATGGCAGCAAAGCTGATTTCCCGGCTGTCCACAGGGCCTATCCTTTTCACCGAGGCTACGCGGTATATATGACATACGACCAGCCGGACAAGCGCAAGGATCCATGCTATGGCTATTTCAGGACCGACGGTGAGCCTATGACATATCAATACCGGCAGGAAGACAAGGTCAAGGAGGCTGAGCCGAAGTCGGTCGTTTTCCTTTCGAGCATCGGGGCCAACGGGAAAGGTGTGGCGGTAATCAAGGGCAAGCTGTACTGGTACGAACCGCAGGAGAACATGTTCGAACCGATGCTGTGGGGCAACGGCGATTCGGAAAAGAAGCGTCATCTGAGTCTTGCCATGGACTATGACCAGTATTTCGAGGCGCTTCCGTATGACAGCATAGAGTTCTCGGCAAAGTATGGTAAGAACGGTTATGCCATCCTGATATTCGACAGGGAGCTGCGCCCTGCGAGAATCAAGTTCGACGACTATGAAATGGAGTTTTCCGAAGCGGAGGAAAAGCCCGGTATATATCAGACTGCTCTGACCAAAACGGGCAAGGACACATTCGGGCTGGCCATAAAAGGGGAAGAGATACTCCCCCCGCAGTTCGAGCAGATAGACCTGATGTATGACAACAAGGCGTTTGTCAAGAAGGACGGCAAGTGGGGTTTGATCGAGATTGACCCGAATCTTGACTATACATTGAAGCTCAACAAGGGTGATGATGTGGGTTTCCGCCATCAGAAATTTGAGACGCAGATACGCTTGGACCTTCCTTCCGTGATTTCGGCTAAGGAGGCTCATATCGACATATCGGAGGACACCGGTTGCCAGATAGACAAGACCTCGCGCGAGACGAAGGATACCGAGAGCGGCAACTTTGTCACGTATGACTGCGTGCTGAACATACCTGACTCTCTTCCGGACGTGGTGACGGACATGACGTACAATCCGGTGAGACTCTCTTATGACGGCCTCATGCTGCCGGACATGCCGTTGACTATAAAGGCTTGGCATCGAAAGTCCTATAATGTGGACCCTATAGACTCCGAGACCTCCATCTCGGGTGGTGTGGCCTCCTTTACGGTAAATGTCAACAACGATAAGAACGCGGGTGAGGGAGATTACTATTTTGACGTATGGATAGAGGCTGAGGCCGGGAATGTCTCGTATGAAAAAATATCGGAGACCAGGTACAAGTTCGAGGTCTCGGACCTGAAGGAGGGTTCCAACAGTCTCAACATAATGGTCAAGGAAAAGGGGTGCCCGTCTTCCGTCTTCCCGTTCGAGATCTATTATTCTAAGCCTGTGCCCAAGACCAAGAAGAAAGAGGAGGTCAAGATTATCAAGAAGGACAGGAATGCTCCGAAACCTGTGGTTCCCGCACAGCCGGCAGCCCCGCAATTGCCTGTCTGAGCATGAGACGTATGTATCACGCGGTCTCGCTCCAAGGCCGAGGCCATGACCGCAACGAGGATTGCCATGTGATGCGCGATGATTTTGTAATTGTGGCCGACGGCATGGGCGGCGAGTGCGATGGAGATGTGGCGGCCCGCATGGCGGTCGACCATATCGCGCGCCGGTTGTCGGAACTTGATTTCTCTAAACTGGATTCTGAGGCCGCACGTCATCATGCTCTGTCGGCTATAAACGAGGCTGACCGGGCAATAGAGGCTTACATGGACTCGCATCCTATGTCTATGGGGATGGGGACCACCATATTGCTGCTTATGCTTTGCGGCGATGAGGCATGCATAGCCTGGTGCGGTGACAGCCATTGCTACCTGTATGACAGCCGAGGTAACCTGAGGTCGTTGACCAAAGATCATTCCTACGTCCAGGAGCTTATAGACGATGGAGAGCTGACGCGCGAAGAGGCGTTCACACATCCGGACAACAATATGATAACCCGCTATGTGGGGGGAGGAGACCAGATGTGTGTACCCGAGTTCACCTCATGCCGGCTGTCGGAGTCGGACATATTGCTCTTGTGCAGCGATGGTGTTTCCGGTTATTGCCGTGACGAGGACATCCGCGATTGCGTGGCCGCTGCCGATGCCGAGGACCTCTCATGTCTTCCCCGTGAACTTGCCGAGTTGGCATTACGCCATGGCAGTGAGGATGACATCACCGTAGTGGTCTGCGGAGGCGCGTCCGTTCGGTCGAAAAAGGGCTGGTTGAGCCGTATGTTGCACAGGGATTGACAGTGTTTATTATAAAAAAGTCCGGGTATATCCTGAAGGGGGATATGCCCGGACTTTTATGGTTTATTGTAAACTCGATTTCTAAGTGGTAAACGTTTATTTCGGGCCGGGTGCATCTGTATCAGTTGGACATGAGGACGACAGTGCGGGGAAGAGGCGGCGGGCGTTGCGGTCGGTCATGGTTTCGAGCAGGGCGGGGTCTATGGCCAGTTCGGCGGCTATGGCTTGCAGGATGCATGGTATGTATGCGCTCTCGTTGCGGGTGCCACGGTGAGGCACGGGGGCGAGCCACGGGGCGTCGGTTTCCAGCACGATATGCCCGGGGCCTATTTCGTGCAGGGCCTGACGCAGTGCGGGAGCGTTCTTGAAGGTGCATACGCCTCCTATGCCGAAAAACGCTTCGGGCAGCTGTTCCCTGATGCGGCGCACGCTCTCCGGCCCTTCGGTGAAGCAGTGGAACACTATGCCGGGAATGTGTCCGGTGTCTGTCCGGTCAAGCACACGGAGTGTCTGCTCCAAGGCTCCGCGTTGGTGGATTATGACCGGCAACGCTCGCTCGGCGGCCCATCCGAGCTGCATGGCGAAGGCCTCGGCCTGCGCGGCCTCCATGGCTGTGTCCCAGTAGAGGTCCATGCCTATCTCGCCGAGGGCTATGACCCCGTCGTCGTCCAGATGGGAGGCGATGACGCGCAGGTCTTCGCGCCAGGAGTTTTTGACCTCGGTGGGGTGCAGACCCATGGCTGCGTAGACATTTTGCGGGAAGCGGTAGCGCAGTTCCATGAGTGGGGCTATGCTTTCGGTGTCCACGTTGGGCATCACTAAGGTGTGTACTCCCGCCTCAATGGCCCGGGTCACGGCCTGGTCGGCTTCCTGTCCGGGAAAGTCTCCCGGTATGTATAGATGGGTGTGGGTATCTGTCATTTCTTACGGTCGGCAAGGCCGAGGGCAAGGCCGGCGAGTTCCTCGCGGGCATTGTCCGGCATGTCTATGGCTTTCAGCGCCTCCAGGGCGCGGTCAGTGTATCTTGTTATGGCTTCCTGGCACAGGGTCGGTATGCCCGCTTTGTCATACACGTCGCGTACGGCGGCTATGCGTGTGCCGTCGGGCGGCAGCTGCATGGCGCGTCGCAGCGTTTGTGCCTGTCCGCCCTCGCGTGCCGAGAGCAGCAGGAAGGTCTTCTTGGCGTTCAGTATGTCGCCTCCTATCGGCTTGCCGAAAGTGGAGGGGTCTCCGTACACGTCCAGGAAATCGTCTTGGATCTGGAAGGCGAGACCGAGCGCCTCGCCATAGGTGTAGAAAGCCTTGACCGTGTTTTCGTCAGCGCCTGCGGCTATGGCGCCCAGGGCTGTGGCGCATCCGAGCAGCACGGATGTCTTGAGTCTTATCATCTCCAGATACTCGGAGAGCGAGACATCGTCACGGCTTTCGAAATCCATGTCGAGCTGCTGACCCTCCATCACCTGGACGGCGGAGTCGGTGAACATGCGCAGGGCCGGCGCGAGCGCGGAGGCAGGAAGACGCATTATCTGTTTATAACACAGGGCGAAGAGGGTGTCCCCGCTCAGGATGGCAATGTTCACGTCCCATTTCCTCCATACGCTGGGTTTGCTTCGGCGGGTAGGGGAGGAGTCCATCACGTCGTCGTGCAGCAGAGTGAAATTATGGAACATCTCTACGGCCAGCGCGGCGGGCATGGCTTCGTCAGGCCGATGCGGCCATGAGAGCCAGCATGGGGCGCAGGCGTTTGCCGCCGGTGTCGAGTCCGTAGACTATGGGGTCGTACAGCCCCGCCAGCGCAGGGTCATAGCTAATGGAGGCCTTTATCTCTTGCTCCAGCATAGCGGAGTACTCTGTTTTCATGCTCATGGTGCTGATTATGGGGTATCGTTGTTTTCAGAGAGTATGGCGAACAGAGGCTCGTACTCCGGCATCGGGGCTGTGACATCCACTTTTGTCTTGGAGACCGGATGCACGAACTCTATTCGGTGTGCGTTCAGGGATATGGACCCGTCAGGATTGGAGCGCCTTGCCCCATATTTGAGGTCACCCTTTATCGGGTGTCCTATGGCTGAGAGCTGCACCCTGATTTGGTGTTTGCGCCCGGTGAGCAGGTTCACCCGCAGCAGGGCGTAGCGTTCGCCGCGTGCTACCACCTCATATTGCAGCACGGCTTTCTTGGAGCCCGGCACCTGGTCCTGATGCGCGTAACTCTTGTTGTTGCGCTCGGTGGAGGTGATGAAGTGTGTGAGCGTGTCGGAATCTTTTTCAGGCAATCCCTGCACTATGGCCAGGTATGTCTTGTGTATCTCCCCGTCGCGCAGCATACGGTTCAGCCGTTCCAGGGCTTTCGATGTCTTGGCGAACACCACGACTCCCCCTACGGGACGGTCTATGCGATGCACCACGCCGCAGAACACGTTTCCCGGTTTGGCATATTTCTCCTTGAGGTACGCCTTTACGGTTTCGGAAAGGGGGGTGTCTCCGGTCTTGTCACCCTGGACTATCTCGCCCGGGGCCTTGTCAATTATTATTATGTGGTTGTCCTCGTAGAGTGGTGTCATTTTTCGGCGGAGCGGTTGTGTCCGGGGATTCCTGTTGATAT
>URZM01000116.1 GCA_900552315.1 uncultured Bacteroidales bacterium
AACAAGTGCAACTCCACCCTCAGCAACGCCCCCTGGAGCAAGAAAGCCGGAGGGGGTGGAGGATTCTCATCCACACTGGTAAGCACCTTGATGAAAGGTCTTAGCTATACCGACTATTTCATGATGGGGTTCTCCGTGTTCAAGACCGCAAAGAACGTATTCTCATTCTTCAGACGTAAGAAAAAATGACCGACTATCAAGAATTACGCATAGACATCAATCCCTGCACGGAAGAAGCCACCGACCTGATGGCCGCATATCTGGCCGACGCCGGCTATGAGTCGTTCGTGCCTGACGAGGCGGGACTCACCGCCTACATCGCCGCCTCCGACTTCGACCTCAAGGCCGTGGAAGAGATAATCGCCTCCTTCCCCATGGAAATCGAGGCAACCCTCTCCGACACGCTCGTGGAGGGACGCGACTGGAACAGCGAGTGGGAGAAGAACTATTTCAAGCCCATCGTGGTGGGCGGAGAGTGCGTGGTGCACTCCTCATTCCACACCGACATGCCCGAGGCGAAATACGACATCGTGATT
The DNA here is from genome assembly GCA_900552315.1 of uncultured Bacteroidales bacterium. Classification (GTDB taxonomy): domain Bacteria; phylum Bacteroidota; class Bacteroidia; order Bacteroidales; family Muribaculaceae; genus Lepagella. The sequence goes on from URZM01000116.1 coordinate 537, forward strand.
GACCCCAAGATGGCTTTCGGCACAGGCCACCACGCCACGACCTCGCTCATAATAGAATACCTGCTGTCCGAGCCTCTGGAGGGCAAAAGCGTGATAGACATGGGCACCGGGACCGGCATACTGGCCATATTGGCCCACAAGCGCGGCGCCGAGCCGGTCACGGGCATCGAGATAGACGAAGGAGCCTGGCAGAACGCGGTGGAAAACGCCACGCTCAACGACTCCGAAGAGGTGCACCTCATACACGGCGACGCGCGCGCCCTGAAACAGTTCGCCCTGCTCGACTCCAATAAGGACCGCCACGCCGACCTGCTGATAGCCAACATCAACCGCAACATAATTCTGGCCGACATGGGCGACTACGCCGCCGCCCTGAAGCCCGGAGGACTCATGATACTGAGCGGCTTCTACGAGCAAGACGCACCCCTGCTCACCGAGGCGGGAGCCCTCCACGGCCTCACCCCCGTGGACCGCAAGACCCGCGACAACTGGTGCGCCCTGCGCCTCCGCAAGCAATAAGCACCGGCCAACAATACAACGACACAACCACCCTGCAAAAATCAATGGGCCATCCTAACGAATGGCCCATTGATTCCTTTTTACCGGCAACAATCACCACCCATACCCCAATCTGCCACCACCACCGCCTAAATCACTGTTCACCAAAGCATTGCCCACAAATCAAATTCTGGCTCCATATCAGACGCGAAAAAAACACAACTTTTATTTGCACAACTCAAAAATAACAACTAATTCTGCGATGCATACCACAACGCAGAAGCCCTTCAAGGGATAAGCGGGTGGGAATGCAGACATAATGAAAAGCGTTTACTGACGTTCTTTCTTGACATCTTGAAATCTGGAAAATTTCTTTGGTATAGTCAAGGATGAAGCAAGCAGTAGATGCCTTGTGGATGTGTATATTCTTCATTGAAGATAATGCTCTAAGCATCTTCATGTCGATTATGTATCTGCGTGAGGCTTCTGCAGGTTTGCTCGTTTTTGCATGGGGCAATCTCTCCCCCAAATGAGTGTGCCAAAACTTGACTGGTCACCTACTCCATATAAAGCCACTCCCTATACACCACAAACAGCTGACCCCTCTATATTGGAAAGGTCTATGCAACAGCAAGAAAACAGGCGCAATAAGGCCTATGAAAAGCTGAATGAGCTAATAGGGCTTCTCACAAAGACTTCAGAAAAACTGAATCCCAATGAGGAAACACAAAAATGGTTTTACAAGTACGCAGAAAGCCTTATAAGTTCAGTGGCCACAGAAATTGAAGCAGGGAATTATCAGAGCGCAATAAGATTTGCTAACGAGAACATCCATAAAGTGCAGACCAACCCTCGAATTCTGAATAACATGAGACGCTAAAGAATGCCTGACCAAGCTAAATTGCGTATCTGCAGAGAGAGTGTGTGTGAAAGTAGAAATCTAAAAACTTGGGAAGCGAAAGGACATGCGTTTTCTTTCGCTTCCCTTTTATGCCGCCTAAAAACACGAGCATGTTATCGAGACTTTGAGGAAACAATTAACTCAGGAAATTCACATAAGGTTAATGATAGCTAGAGCCTTCGCAAGATAAATTTTACAACAATGTTTCTCAGGACATCCAAATTGTCACGCCAGTGGTGCGACCCACAATTACTCGGTCTCATTTTCTGTAGGTTAACGCCTTTGGGGATGATTTGAATCGAGGGATTCTATATGACCAGGGGCGCCGAGCCATCGGAGAAAGCGAAAGATTTGCGGATTCTTTCGCTTTCATTCGTTTTATTTTTGTATTTTTGCGGAAAAATTAGACTATGATTGAAGCTGCTCCATCATCTCTCACAGGAAATGCCCCGGACCTGGACCTGCTGTCCGAGGCCGCGAAGGAACGCATCACTGAAATCAATGAGCGCTACCTCTATTGGTCGGATGCCAAGTACCGGGCAAACGGAACGGGCCTGTCTCCTGAGGAATTATGGAGGATATCCAAGTATTTCCGCAAGATGAAGGAGATTCCCGTGTGGCATGAGTTCGGAGTTCATTTCTCGCTGAACAACAATATGCAAAGGCTGTGTCAGAGATTCGACATGGACTTCGGCGGTTCTTGGGGTTCCATGAAACTGTTCCCTGCCGACAAGAAAAACCAGGAACTGTATTTAATCAGCTCTATTATGGAGGAGGCCATCTCTTCAAGCCAGATGGAAGGCGCCTCAACGACCAGGGAAATAGCCAAGGAAATGCTGCGCAAGAAATCTACTCCCCGCGACCGGTCACAGCGCATGATTTTAAATAACTATCAGACAATCCAGTTCATCGCCGAGAACAAGGGGAGACCTCTAACCAAAGAACTCCTGTTGCAGGTCCACGCACTTGTGACCACCGGCACTCTAGAGGACGAGTCAATGAGCGGGAGGCTAAGAGACAATGACGATATTGTGGTAGGCAACGGCATAACCGGTGATGTAGTGCATCGTCCCCCCTCATATAAAAGACTCGAGGGGTTTGTCGATGATCTGTGCCGCTTTTTCAATTCCAACAACAGCGATATATTCATTCACCCCATCATTCGCGCCTTGATAGTTCATTTTCTTATAGCTTATTACCATCCCTTCGTTGACGGGAATGGCCGCACGGCTCGCGCCCTGTTTTATTGGTATATGCTTAAAGAGGATTACTGGCTGATGCAGTATCTCTCCATATCGAGAATTATCTATAAAACCAAAGGTAAATATGAGAATTCCTTTCTCTATAGCGAAAGCGACCAGAACGATATAGGGTATTTCATCAGCTATAATTTGGACGTGCTGTCAAAAGCCTTCGACGAGTTGAGACGGTACCTGAAAAAGAAGCAGGTCGAGCAACACCGCGCATATCGATTTATGCAGATCGGGGATGTATCGCCCCAACAGGCTGAGATTATCCGATTATTCGATGACGAGGGAGACATAACGCTGCAGGCCAAGGACGTAGCCTCCAGGTTCGGAGTAAGCAGGGTCACGGCCAAAGGCTATCTTGACGCATTGGCAAGTAAGGGTATTCTGAATAAGATCAGGCTCGACGGACGCACTCAGGGATATATCAAATCTCCTGATTTCGATAAGCTAACATTTTGTTAAACAAATCATTAACAATGCGAAAGCGAAAGATTTACGGATTCTTTTGCTTTCTTTCGTTTTCTTTTTATGACGCCGGGAAATTCTGGGGGGTTTCTCAAAAATTATTCGTAACTTTGCGTAGGACTATTTTTTATGTTTGATTATGGAGGTTAGACATGTGTTGTTGGCCGTTTTGGCGGCGGGAGGGCTCGGCGCCTTGGCGCAGGGGGAGACTTATGGCGAGCTGGTGCGTCGGTTTTATTCCACACCGGAGATGCGGGAACGGCTCAGTGGCAGCGACCCTTATGCTTACTTGAAGGTGAGTGCCACCGGGCGGTTCAACGGCACTGACCCGGACCGTCTGACCATCTTTCCGGTGGAAGAGAGCCTGACCGAAACGGAGTACGGGTTCAAGGCTTACGGCCAGATGCTGGTGAAGAGCGAGAAGGGCACGGTGCCTGACTTGATCATAGACAAGGAGCCGGAGGAGTATTGCCTCGGTTTCGGGTTCGGCGACATACAATGCGATGACATGGGCATTTCCACTCTGAGCGAGGTTTTCGAGCCAGGGGGGCCGACCCGCGACGGCCTTCTGGTCAGAGTTCATCCTGAAGGTTCTACCATTGGCAAAGACTACACTTATCTTTGCCGCGACGGGAAATGGAACATCACCCCTCCCGTGACACCCTATTTCATGAATTTCAGGCAGTGCGCCGCCACATGGCCCGAGGCTTACAACACGCTGAGAGTCACGGGCACCTGGTGCAAGAACATGGAGGGGCGCAAGCAGACCACCGAAATAGCCTTGTTCCCCGAATCCTCAGGCAAGTACCTGATCAAGATGAACACCTCGGGCAAAGATGACCCGGGAGAGATGGTAGACAATGAATCGGGGACCGTGGAGGGCACACCTGTGGGCGTCTCTACTTATCCTGACTGGTGGAGCCACGGGGAGCAATTGCTGCTGGTGGAGATGGAGGGAAAGAACGGACCCTCGGCGAAGCTATACCGCTTCACGTGGGAAGTGCCCGACGCCAGCTATATGAACGGAGAGCTGACCTACGACGGGAGCGAGTGGAACGAGGTGGGCTACGCCACACGCGACACCTCAGATCCGAGCGGCTGGCGGGTGACCCGCACGGACGCGGACCGGCTTGAGAATCTGATTCCTTGGTGGCAGTGACCTTAGAACTTGTCCCTTAGGCAATCAGTCAGTGATACACCTCTCGTAACGTATCGATAGCCAAAGTAGGCCAAGCAGGGAAAGCGTTGACGGCAAGGCGGCTGCACCGGGGTGCAGCCCTACAAGGCGCAGACATTCCATGGCCGTAAAGGGCAAGACGGCGCAGGCAATACTTGGCGGGAGCAGCTGGAGACGGCGCAGGGAACAGAGCTGGGCGCAGGGCTTGCACGCCGGGGGCGGAGGGAAAAAGATTTGCGGGTTTGGGATTTTTTTCGTAATTTCGCATCTGCAATTTTTTCAAACTACAATACAATAGACAATAAATGGAAATATCCGGAAAAATCATAGCCGTGCTGCCACTTCAGAGCGGTACGAGCAAGGCGGGCCGCGCCTGGAAGAAGCAGGAGTATGTGCTGGAGACCCAGGACACGTATCCCCGTAAGGTGAAATTCGATTTCTTCGGCGACCGTGTGGACCAGTACCCGCTGGCCATCGGCGAGGACGTGACCGTGTCGTTCGACATAGAGAGCCGCGAGTTCAATGGCCGCTGGTATACCGACATCCACGGATGGAAGGCGGAGAAGGGTGTGCCGCAGGCAGCCGGAGGAGCGATGCCTTCCGAGCAGGGCTTCGGCGCAGCGCCGGCAGCGCCCGCACCGGGTTTCGGACCGGCCGCCGCGCCTGCCGCCGACCCGTTCGCAGCCGCACCCGACGCCACGGATGACCTGCCGTTCTGACCATCCGTGTCCCCGGATTTTTGAATAATCACAAGCCCCGGCGCGCCCAAACGGCGTGCCGAGGCTTGCCGCATATACAGAAACATACAAACATGAACCAAACCAATAAAACAGAAGAGCAATCAGCGCCTGCGCTGACGCAGGCCATAATAGACGCGATACAGGACCGCAAGGGGCGTGGCATCACGCTCATCGACCTCACGGAGCTGGAGACGGCGAGTGCCCCCGAACTGGTGATATGCGAGGGGAACACGCCGACACAGGTGGCGGCCATAGCCGACTCGGTGCGCGAGCAGGTGCAGGCCAACACGGGCCAGAAGCCGTACAACTACGACGGATACCGGAACAGCACCTGGATAGTGATAGACTACGGGTCGGTGATGGTGCATGTCTTCGTGCCTGAGGCGAGAAATTTCTACGACATTGAACAATTGTGGTGCGACGGCGTTATTACAAAGGTGGCGGACATCGACTGAGGAGTCCTCGCGAGGTGCGAGGCGCGGTGACGCCGGTATAATTAACCAACATCATTGTCTATGCCAGGATTCAATCCCATACCCAACAGAAACAACAACAGGCAATCGCGCAAGCCGAGGCTTAACATGCTTTGGCTTTACGTGCTTATATGCCTATCGCTCATAGCCCTTTACAAATTTCAAGACAACTCGGTCGTAGAGAACGTGGGCATCGACAAGTTCACGGAATATGTGAAGATGGGCTATGTGGAGAAGGTGGTCATCAACCGCGAGAGCGCCAAGGTGACAGGCGTGCTGACCAAGCAAGGGGCAGATAAACTGAAGCTCAACGGGGGGCGCGCGGACATCGACGCCAAGATAGAGGCCCAGGCCACCACAGCCGAGAAATACGAGGAGACACTCGAGAAAATAAACACCCAGCTCGCGCAGGAAGACAAGGCCGGCTCGCTCGGGTTCTTCGCAGGTATCGACAAAGCGAAATTCCGCGAGCAAGTACGCCCCGGCGATACGATCCGCCTTGAGGCCAACATCACGCGCAATTCGAGCCGCATGTGCGTCGCGGAGGTCAAGGCCTATAAAGGCGATAAGCTCTGCGCTCAGGCGATCCAAAAGTACGT
>URZM01000117.1 GCA_900552315.1 uncultured Bacteroidales bacterium
GAGGAGCGGGCCGAGGTGAAATATTCCACGGTGCAGAACTGGTATCCGGGCGACAAGGAGGGGCGCGGCGGCATCTACAATTTCGTGACCAAGAGGGCGCTGTGCCGAGGGCACCGCTCGAAGGTGAGCTGGACCCAGGTGGAGACCGGATCGGCCATCACATGGAAATACCCGAGCTGCGTGCTGAAGGGAGACGAGAGTGTGGGTGAGTTCTATTCAGTGGCCGTGACCAACAACATGCAGCAGGCCGATACGGGCACGAAGATGATACACGTTGGCCGCAACTCGCGAAGCACCATAGTGAGCAAGGGTATCTCGGCGGGCAAGAGCCAGAACTCGTACAGGGGACTGGTGAGGATGCTGCCGGGAGCGGAGGGTTGCCGCAACTACACGCAGTGTGACTCGCTGCTGATGGGTCCCGACTGCGGGGCGCACACCTTCCCCTACATAGATGTACAGAACGACACCTCTACGGTGGAGCATGAGGCCACCACATCCAAGATAAACGAGGAGCAGATCTTCTATTGCAACCAGAGGGGCATACCTATGGAGGAGGCGGTGGGCCTGATAGTGAACGGCTACGCCAAGGAGGTGATGAACAAGCTCCCTATGGAGTTCGCGGTGGAGGCTCAGAAACTGCTGCAAATCACCCTTGAAGGCTCGGTGGGCTGAGCCGTGAGAAGGCTATGATAGAGAGAATAGTGATAATAGACCATGTGGACCCGCAGGTGTTCTACGGGGTGAACAACTCGAACATCTCGCTGATACGCAACCTGTTTCCCAAGCTGCGCATTGCCGCCCGTGGGAATGTGATAAAGGTGATAGGCGAGGAGGGGGAGACCGCCGAGTTCGAGCGCAAGATGCGCGAGATAATGGATTACGCCGGGCAGTACAACAAGCTGGACGGGGAGGTGATCATTGACATCGTGAAGGGTCAGGAGGTGGAGCGTCCCGGCGGAGGTGAGACCATAATATTCGGGGTGAACGGCAAGCCGATAAACCCGCGAAACGCCAACCAGCGCCGCATGGTGGAGTCCTTCCACGGCAATGACCTGACCTTCGCTCTCGGCCCTGCCGGCACTGGCAAGACATACATCGCCATAGCCTTGGCCGTGGCCTCGCTCAAGAGCAAGCAGACGCGCCGCATCATACTGAGTCGGCCGGCCGTGGAGGCCGGAGAGAAGCTCGGTTTCCTCCCCGGCGACATGAAGGACAAGATAGACCCGTACCTGCAGCCGCTGTATGACGCGCTGGAGGACATGATTCCGGCGGTGAAGCTGAAGGAGTATATGGAGAGCGGAGCCATACAGATAGCCCCGCTGGCGTTTATGCGAGGCCGCACGCTCAACGATGCCGTGATTATACTGGACGAGGCCCAGAACACTACCACGCACCAGATGAAGATGTTCTTGACGCGTCTGGGAATGAACGCCAAGATGGTTGTCACCGGTGACGTGACGCAGATAGACCTGCCGCGCCATACCCGCTCCGGGCTGCTTCAGGCACTCAATATCCTGAAAGGGGTCAAGGGAATCGGCCATATAGAGTACGAAAAGAAAGACATAGTGCGCCATCCGCTGGTGCAGCGCATAGTGGACGCGTATGAGGCCCGCGAGGCGTCGGACGAGAAAGCCCACCAAGAGTCGGTATCCGACAAAGTATCCGACTGAATAGCCATAGGCTCACACTGTACCATAAAGAGAAGCCCCGGGAGATGAATCCTGGGGCTTCTACACGTTGTGTGGCGGGGCGCTGTGCGCGAGCCCGCAGAGCGCCCGTATGTGCTCAGGGGTGGTGCCGCAGCATCCGCCCGCTATATTCAGGTATCCGGCTTTCAGAACTGGACTGAGAAGAGTGGAGAAACTTTCAGGGGTCTCGCTGTAACGTCCCTTTTCGTCGGGAAGCCCTGCATTGGGGTACAGGATTACAGGAAAGGGGGAGGCCTCAGCCAGTTCCTTGACGAGGGAATCCAGTCCGCGAGGACCGGAGCAGCAATTGAAACCCAGCGCCAGCAGGTCGTATCCGGATAGGGTGGCAAGCACCTCTGTCAGCGTGTGCCCAGAGAGCAGTGTGCCTGAGGCAGGGGAAATGGTCATTGAAACCATGAAAGGCACCCGGGAGCCTTCTCCCCGGTTGGCGAGCGAAATGCCCTCCAGCGCCGCCTGTATGTTCCTGAGGTCGAAGGCGGTCTCCACAAGCAGCACATCCACTCCGCCACGTATGAGCGCGGCAGCCTGTTCGGCGTATGCGTCTGTCAGCGTGCCGAATGGCACACGATGCCCTGAGCCGGGGGCGGCGGATGCCGACAGAGCGGTCGGTCCCATGGCTCCGGCCACGAAGCGGGGAGGCGAGCCTGGATGCCGTGCGGCAAAGTCTCGTACTGCCTCACGCGCTATGCGTGCCGCAGCCATATTGATGTCGGCGACCTGTGCGGCCATGCCGTAGGTCAGTTGTGAGAGCCTGTTGGAGTTGAACGTGTTGGTCTCGATGATGTCGGCACCTGCCTCCAGGTATTCGCGGTGTATGTCGGCGACAAGCTCCGGCTCCGTGAGGCAGAGCGCGTCCAGGTTTCCTGACTTGTCGTGTGCCTGCAGCAACGCACCCATGGCTCCGTCGAGCACCAGCACCCTCTTTCTCATTTCAGCCTTCAGTGCGGACATGTCCGGTAGTGTTAAACCCGCTTAAAAGTACAGATGCGCCTCCCCAGTATGGAAAAGCGCATCTGCCTGTCGTCGGGATGGTGATTAAAGTTCTACATACTCGGTGATGTTCTTTACGCCGCGTATGCCGAAATACTTGGTGACGTCGCCCTTCACGAGCACATGCTTCTTGTAAATGGAGGGATTCTTGCCAAGTCCCAGCTCATCGCGGAGCGAGCCGGCGGGTATGGCGCAAGGCACGGCATTGTCCGTGGTCGATGTGCTCTCTGAGGCTCCGAGGATGAAATTGGTATTGGCGAAATCAGAGCCGGGGGTGTTGTCGAAAGTGGCTCCGCTGCTCCAGGCCTTGCCGTTGATCCAACCTACCACATAGCCTTCGACCCAGACGCCTGTGGCATCGGTCGTGGACTTCTGTATGTCTGCCACCTTGAAGGGATCCTCCTTGGTGCCCTTGCCGGTGGTGGGCTGGTCAGGCTCGTCGGGCTTTCCGCTGCTCGTGCTCTTGCCTACCAGTACGTTGTCCACGCACCATGTGGCATAGTTGGCGTCGGTGGAGGCGGTGTAGCAGAAACCTATGTAGATTACGCCGGTATAGCCTTCGAGGCTCAGCGAGCCGGAGTCAACCCATGAGCTGTAGCCGCTTGCGGGAGCTGTGGCCAGGGTGGGGTTTAGCTTGGTCTTGGTAGCCTTGGTGGGGTCGTCGCTCGTCATCACATAGACCTCGAGCTTGGAGGTGGTGGAGCCGTAGCCGTTGACCTGTGTCTGGAAAGACATCACTTTCTCGGCCATCTGAGAGGCGTTTATGGCGGGGGTTATGAGCCAGCTCTCGAAAGGCGCGGTGCCCTTGTAGCCGGTCATGGCGGCGTAGTTGTTGTTGTTGAACGTATTGATGTACCAGGCCTTGTTGCCCTGCACCTTCACCTCTTTCCAGCCTGCGGGGATGGACTTGGAGCCGTCGAATGTCTCGTCGATGGATGTGACGGTCTCGCCCGGCTCGCCCGGGGTCTGGCCGTCTATCTGGTAGTCGGCGGCAGTGCCCTTGCAGTCTATGAGGCCGTTGGCGCCCATGTAGGAGTCGAAGAAGGCGTTCACCTTTATGGACTTTCCGAAATTGCCGGGATTGTCCACCAGGTTGCCGTTCTTGCGAAGCGAGGAGCCCTGTGGGAGCGAGAGCACGAGGCACTGCTTTATGTCGCGGCAGTCGGCGGCGGGAGCGATCACCAGGGTGTTGTCCATCTCGGCGTCGGCGCTCCAGATGATTTTGTCGTTGGAGTCGATGTCGGTGACGCCAGCCTTCACGGAGCCAACTATGTAGCCCTCGGTCCAGCCGGACTTGCCGGAGCCTTGCATCTCGATGGCCTCAGCCACGGTGTAGGGGTCGGAAGCCTGGCCCTTCACGTCGAACATGCAGTCCTGGGGCGAGCGCAGGAGCAGCTGCCAGGTGCCGTTGAAATAAGACAGGATACCCATCACGTCGCCTGTGCCGGCGGGCATCACCTGGCTGCGGAACGACGAATAGTTGGAGTTGCGCACCAGCAGGCTGTTGCCGTTGGCGTCGAGCAGCGTTCGGTTTGTGGCCGAGGTCGAGGTGTCGCTGGAGCCGAAGGTCAGCTCGCCGCCCCTCTCGAAATGCACGTTGCGGAACACTACCAGCTGGCTCTGCCACTGGCGCTGGCCCTCCGGGGTGCTGGGCAGGTTGCCCATGTCGGCCTCCAGACAATACATCTCGCCCTCGGGGCGTGCCTGGTCCGGGGTGATGTACTTATACTCGGGCTGGGGGAATCCGTTCAGCTCGGTGTGGGACTGGAACAGTGTGTAGTCCATGAACGATACCTGCGGGGTGCCGTTGTATTCGCCGTAGCCGCCCACCTGCTGCAGGGCGGCGTACTTGCCTATGCCCAGCTCGGTGAGGTTGACCACCAGCTCCTGGCCCACACGGTAGTTGTTGTTCAGCCCTGACTGGTTGATGGAGAATGCCAGGGCACCCGTGGCGTCCTGTATCACCAGCGACTTGAAGATGTTGCCGGTGGCGTCAGAGGAGATGACGCGTCCCTTGACTATTATGTCGCTGCCGTCGGCGTTCTTGCCCACGGTCTCGTAATAGTTCGCGGCGTCCTGCCAATAGGCGGCCTTGAGCTCCGCGATGGTGGTGTTGGCCTCCATCGTGGCCTTCGGCTCGGGGATGGGAGGCAGGTCGAAGTCGTTCTGACAGGAGGTCAGAGATGCGCCTGTGCCCAGGGCCAGAAGCGCGAGACTTGATAATTTGCTGAAAAATTTCATATCGTGTACTTGTTTTTATGCGTTGTTTATGCCGGCCTCTCTCAGAAGCGTATGCCGACGTTGAAATTGATTTTTATACCTTGGGCGTAGCGGATGCGGTTCGGCCATTTGTTGACGTTGAAATTGTCGTAGTCGAAACGGTTCTGCTGCTGACCGTACACCATGATGTCGCGGTTGTTCAGGATGTTGTTCACGCCCAGGTTGAAATTCACCGAGCCGAAGGAGGTGTACAGCACCTTGCCTATGGAGGCGTTCAGCACGAAAGCGTTGTTCATCTTGTCCTGCTTGGTGATGGCGTGCAGCTTCTCCATGATGCTCTCCTGCGAATCCCCGGCAGACACTATGCCGTCCATGTAGAAATGGCGCATGGGCGAGAGATACATGTACGAGTCGCCCATCCAGGTGCCGTTGATGCCGAAGAACCACTGGTTCGGGGCAGCCCAGTCAATGCCTATGTTGTAGGCCTGCTGCGGAGCGCCGCCCAGGTAATAGTTCTTCAGGTAGGCGGTCTCCTGGCGGTCGTCATACAGGCCGTTCTCGTATGAGATGTAGGCCGTGGGACGGTTCTTGTACTGGGCCTTGGAGTATGTGCCCACGGCCGAGAGGGTGAGCGAAGGGGTTATGGCGTAGCTCAAGCCGAGCTCCACGCCCTTGTACTCGCGCTCCACACCGTTGAGCAGCGACGTGGCGTTGGTGCCGTTGATGTCGTCATAATAGAGCGTGTACTCCATGCCGTTCCAGGTATGTGTCCAATAGCCCGTGATGGAGCCCCTGAACCGGTCATAGTTCCACACATAGGCTATGTCGCCGCTCAGGTAGCGCTCGCTGCGCAGGTCAGGCACCGTGGCGTCCTTGATGTTGGCCGAGATGTAGGAGGTGTAGTAGGAGGGGGCGGTGGTGCCGTAGGCTCCGTGCGCCACGAAATAGTTGCGTCCGTTGAGCTTGTAGGTGGCTCCCACCTTGATGCCCGCGTTGTCGAAAGTGTGGCGTTTACCCGCGCCGTAAGAGTTCTCCGGGTTGCGGCCGTTCATGAAATTGCCGTGACGCATGAAATTTGTATAGGACATGTTCAGGGCATAGTTCACATCCCAGTGCCGGGTGCTTATCTGGTGCTGGATCCAGGCTGCCGCGTTGTAGTAGCGTATGTTGTAGTCATAGCCTATGGTCTCCCCCTTGGTGGCGTGATGGTTCGGGTTCAGCAGGTTGTTCTGCAGCTTGGGGTCCGTGGTGGCGAAGTCGCGCTCGTAGAACGAGTCGATGTCGTTCCAGAACTCGCCGCCCAGCAGGTCATACACCGTCTTGTAGAAATGGGAGTCGGTATAGTTGAACGACACGCCCCCCTGCAGCGTCTGCCAGTCGTTGATGCGGTGGTTGATGTATGAGTTGAACATCCAGGCCGTGCTGTTGGTGTGGCGTGCGCTCAGGATGTAGGAGCTCTGGCCGCGCAGTTCGGGATTGCGGTCGAAATTGTCGCGGTTCATCACGTTGGCGTAATAGATGGCGTCCCAGTTGATCTGGCTCACGTTGGGGTTTGTGAGCCACTGGTTCGTCACATAGTCGTATGTGGCCTTCTGCTGCTCATAGAGGGTGGTGCCCGGCTCGGCCGTGGGGGCCACGTAGCTCGGCAGGTAGCGGTAATAGTCCGGACGCGGGTCAGCCGAGTTGGAGGTGCGCTC
>URZM01000118.1 GCA_900552315.1 uncultured Bacteroidales bacterium
ATTATGCAGAAATCCCTTCGCAGTGCATACGATAATAAAATAAATACATAATTATAGCTATTACTAATGGCAACTCTTGAAAAAATTAGAAAGAAATCAGTCCTGCTGATTGTGATAATCGGCGCGGCGTTGCTCGCCTTCATCCTCGGTGACGCGCTTACAAACGGCCGCACCCTGTTCGGTAGCGGAACCACCGTGGCGAAACTCGGCGACACCAAAGTCGACATCAGCGAGTATCAGCAGCGCCTCGAGATGCTCCAGGCGGCAAATCCCGACGCCGACGGCCAGGAGCTTTCTCAGTTTGTGATCAACAGCCTGATAGAGGAAAAACTCCTCGATGAGGCGGCCGAGAAGCTCGGTATCGAGGTCAGCGACGAGATGGTCACATTCATGATTATGGACAACCCGCAGGAGCCGATGCAGCGTTTCGTCTCCGCAAATGCCTCATACATCCAGCAGATTTACCCTAATCTCACTCAGGAGCAGATAGCCAATCCTCGCTTCATACACGGCCTGATTTTCTCCCCGGAGAAATACGGCCTGAAACCCGACATGGTCGAGCCCCTCAAGCAGAACTGGCTGGCCATGGAGCAGGAGACAAAGAACGCCGCTCGCCGTATACTGTACCAGCAGCTCCTCTCCGGCTTGATCCAGCCAAACAGCCTCGACAAGCAAGACCTCTTCGCCAACGACAACGAAAGCTCCACCGTCGACTTTGTGGTGAAGCGTTTCGCGAACCTCGACAACATCAAGGTCTCCGACGCCGAGCTGCAGGCCGAATACGAAAAGACAAAGAATCGTTACAAAGTCAACGAAGACACCAAGACCGTCGATTTCCTCTCATACCACGTAACGCCATCTGACGCCGACCGCAAGAATGCCGAGAAGCTCCAGGCGCAGGCCCTCGAGGCCATGAAGAGCAACCAGAAGCTCTCCAAGGACCTGGTGAAGGCCGGTGTCCAGTCCAAGACAGCGCGCTACTCCGCTTCCGCTCTCCGCAACCCGGCCATCGCCCAGTTCCTCTCCGCCGACTCCGTGCCCGTCGCTGTCGGCTCCATAAAAGCATTCCCCGGGCTTGACGGATCCTTCGAGATTGTCAAGGTGCTCGGCGCTGGCAATACCGCCAACGATGGCGTGGAGCTGGTGCAGATGATGGTCGACAAAGAGGTGGAGGCCGACGTGAAGGCTGCCCTGGCCGCCGGCACATCGGTCGACTCCCTGACACTCAAGTTCGGAGACGGCAAAGTGCAGGTCGCTCCTCAGCCTCAGAACATTGCTCTCCAGAATCCCGATGACCGTTCCGCTCTTCCCGCAGACATGGCCGCGCGCCTCGACACGGTGGCTGCCGGTGTTGTCCTCGATGTGCAGGCTGCTCCCGAGGGCAACATACTCGCCTATGTCAAGACCGTTAAGCCTCGTGTGCCTGTATACGACCTCGAGACTGTATCCTATACGCTCTATCCCTCCAAAGAGACCATTGAGAAGGCTTCCGAGGCCATGGCCAAATATGCCGCCGCAAACAATACCCCCGCCAAGTTCCAGGCAAACGCCCAGAAGGCCGGATACAATTTCCAGGCGGTTCCCGTCAACGGCTCCACGCCCGGGTTCCCCATAAACAACCCCCAAGACCAGATGTCCCTCAGCTCCAATCCCAAGGCTCCCGCACGCTACTATCCCATGGCGAGCAAGCTCGTATCATGGGCGGTGACCGATGCCGAGCCGGGCAACATATCCGAGGTGGTGACTAACGAGAACAGTCAGAACCCCTACATCTACATCGCGATGGTCGAGAATGAATACGAGGATTTCGCTCCCTGGAACGATACCGCAGTCAAGAAGGACCTCGAGGCGCGCGTGCGTGCCTCCAAGGCCGGCGACGACTTGGTGAAGAAGTTCAGCGGCAAGGGCGACATCAACGCCACCGCACAGGCTATGGGCGAGGCGCTTGTCACCGACGAGATGGTACGCTTCAACAAGGCCCAGCGCATCTCAGACCCCAAAGTGCTTGCACGCATCGCCGGAACTCCCGCCGGCCAGAAAGTGGTGCTTGTCAAGGGCAACGATGGCGTATACGCTTTCGTGGTCAAGAGCAAGAACCCAGCCACGGTCAAGATGGACGAAAAGCAGGTCAAGAACGTCTACAACAACGCCTTCAACGCCCGTGCCAACCACTCCAAGATGATGCGTGGCAACAAACGAATGGAGAACAACCTCTACAAGATGACCGGCACTCGCTGAACCACCTCTTGCAAGTAACGACTCATACAGGGCAAGGAGAAGAGACAGCCGTCTCCTCCTTGCCTTTCTTAATCTGAACAATATGAAACGTCCCCTTATAGGAATGACTCTCTCACAGCTCGAGGCTGTGGTCAAGGAAGGCGGCATGCCCCGCTTCGTGGCAAAGCAGATTGCACAGTGGATTTACGACAAGCGCGTCACCTCCTTCGACGAGATGAACAACATATCCATCAAGAACAAGGAGTGGCTCTCCACATACTACACCGTCGGCCGCACATCCCCGTCGGCCGCACTCAGGTCCACCGACGGCACCGTGAAATACCTCTTTGATTTCGGCGACGGACAAAAGGTGGAGTCCGTCTACATCCCAGACCATGACCGCGCCACCCTGTGTGTATCCTCCCAGGCTGGATGCCGCATGAACTGCTATTTCTGCATGACTGGCAAGCAAGGCTTCAAAGGCAATCTCTCAGCCGCTCAGATTATGGACCAGATTCTCAGCGTACCCCCTGTGCCCCCCAAAGGCTTTGAGCCCATGCAGCCCCTCACCAATGTCGTGTTCATGGGCATGGGAGAGCCCCTCGACAACCTCGGCGAGCTCCTTCCGGTCCTTGAGATTATGACCGCACCCTGGGGGATGGCATGGAGCCCCAAACGCATCACCGTCTCCACCGTCGGAAAGCTCTCCGAGCTTAAAGAACTGCTCGACCGCACACAGGTGCATGTGGCGTTGAGCGTGCACAGCGCCGACCCCGACCAGCGCCGCTCCATGATGCCTGCCGAGCGGGCCTTCCCCGTCCGAAACGTCATGCAGCTGCTCCAGGCTTACGACTTCTCCCACCAGCGCCGTCTCTCCCTCGAATACATCATGTGGCGGAACGTCAACGACGACCTGGCGCATGCCGACATGCTCGCATCCCTCATCGGGAAGCTCGAGTGCAGGGTGAACCTCATTCGCTTCCATGCCATCCCGGGGGTGGACCTCGTGCCCTCATCCGAGGAAAAAATGATTATTTTCCGCAACTACCTGAACTCAAAAGGAATTATTTGTACTATCCGTGCCTCGCGGGGCGAGGACATTATGGCCGCTTGCGGCATGCTTGCCGGCAAAGGCAAGGCCAAGCCCTCAGAGTGTTGATTAAAATAACGAACAGATATGGACAAACAGCAAAAGATCATTATTTTTTCCGGCATAGGAGTCGTCCTCATACTCATTGCCGTGCTCGTATGGCTTCTCTTTTTCCGTGACTCCTCCTCCGTTCCCGAAAAAACTGAGACCGAGGTCCCCGTGGCTGGCTCCCTCTCCGACGAAGAGCTGCAATTGCAGAACGACTCTCTCCGCCTCGTGGCTGACATGGCTGCCATTGAGATGATGGACCGTGACATCAGCGACCTCGGACAGAACCTCACCCCCGAGCAGATGGAGCTGGTCAACAAATACAACGAGGCTCGCAACAACATCGAGACCCTTATGGCCGAGCTTCAGGCCGAGCGCGCTAAGTCCGCCAAGAACGAGAAACGCTCCCAGGCCGAACTGGATTCATACCGAAAGAAAGTCTCCGAGCTCGAGGGACAGATTTCCCAGCTCAAGGACTATTGCAAGGACCTGCTCGCACGCCTCGCGGACATGACGCAGAAATACGAGGAGCAGGTTCAGATCAATACCGAGCTCACCGAGAAGAACCGTGCCCTCGAGCAGACCGTGACAACCACTCAGAGCCAGAACGAGGCCCTGACCACCACCGTCAACAACGCAAAGCGCCTTATCATCACGGGTGTCTCCCTGAAAGCCTACAACAAGAAGGGCAAGTCCGAGAAGAAGGTGCAGAAAGCGGCCAAGCTCGGTGTCTCTTTCACCATTACGGCCAACAACACTGCCGCGCCCGGCATGAAGGATTTCTACATCACCATCAAGACCCCCGAGGGGCAGCTCCTTACCGGTGGCGGAGCCTTCAGCGCCGAAGGCACGACACTCCAGGCCACAGCCCGCCGACAGGTCGAATATGCCAACGAAGAGGTCTCCACATCCATTTACTGGGACGTGAACACCACCCTCACACCCGGCCAATACACCGTCAAGATTTTCTGCGACGGAGAGTGCCTCACCACAAAGCACATCACGTTGAACTGACATACGCGGCCGCAGGCGTGCTCCCGGACCCACCCCTTCCTCCTCCCTTGCGCCTCCTCCTCCTTCCCTCCCTCTGCCGGAACATGGCCGAAAACTCGGCTTCCGGCAATGCCATCTCTTCTAACATTTTGCGTGCTGTCCGCCGGATGGCACGCATGTTTTTATTCTCCGGATCCTTTCCCAACTCACGCTCCGCGATGCTCGCTATCCGCTCCAGGCGGGCATGCTCCATCCATCTCTCCCGCCTGCGCGCCACAAGCTCCCTGCGTGCGTTCAGCTTCAACGTCTCTATGGTGTAGAGCCCCTTGTCGCTCGGCCTGCCACCCTTCATACGCGGAAACGCCGTGTAACCCCTGAACTCTATGAAATCCTCCGGATTCTCCTCCATCGGATTTATAAGCAGAGGCTCCTCCCGGCTCGTGTCCTCATGCTCTATGTCGCGCCCCTTTTCGTCCTTGAGTTCGAATCGGTTCTTCTTGTACACCGTGTTGCACTTCGAGCAGCTGAGCAGGATATTCCTCCACTCATACGCCAACCAGTAATATCCTGGCTTCTGTAGCTTGGTATGCGCCGATGTCGTGAACCCCCGCTTAGGACGGAAATGCTCTATGTGTCCCAAGTCTCCGGTAAGCATACACTCGCAATAGGCGCACTTGCCATGCTGGTCTGCAAGCAATTGCTCCTTCACATCCGCGCACGTGCATAGACGCGTGTCTATTTCCGCCCCGTTCCTTGGAGGCAGAAGCCCGCGTAGCGACAGAGGTGCTTCAGGTGACTTATGTATACGTATCATTGCAGCGGAGATTTTGCGTCTGCAAAGATAATACTTTTATTCAAGTATTTTACACACAACCCCTGTTTTAACTCACCCCCTCCTCGACACCCCTGTGGTTCCCCCTAAAATCCTCAATTACACCTCGACCCTCCAAAAAATCTTCCAAGTACCATATATCCCTCATCCCCATATATCTCTCATTCCTCTCACTACACTCACCCCTCTAATTATCCCGATTCTCCCCAAACCCTATCCTCCGAAGAAATGTTTAAAGTACAAAAAGCAAACACACTCTGAGCCAGCGCCGATATCCAGGTCGCTGGCTCAGAGTGCATCCTCTATGTATCAGTCGCCGGGGTAGGGGACAACTCTTCTCCGCCCCCGTCAACTCTTCCTGGATTTCGGGAAAGGAAGCACCTCCCACAAAGCCTTGATCACTCTCAAAGCCTTCTGCCGGTCGTGAAAATCAAGTATATAGCCCTCCTTCGCCCCCTCATAGGCACACCCGGTCTCGGCATCCGCCATCAATTCAGCGATACACGGCAGCTTCTTCACAAACGCCATGTTGTCACACGCCGTTATCACACACTTGCCATTCACATAAATTATATACTCCCCCATCATCTTCCGGGCACGCACCTCCCCTAAAGGTGCAAGCGCCTCGCAGACAAACCCTATGAAATCAGTCGTGCAAGCCATCTCTCTTAGTTACTTATCGGGAAATAATGCGCAGAAACCCTGCTTGTTGAACTGATAATACCCTTCTATCCGCTCCGCAGAATCGTTCTCAAGCAGCAGAAGAAGCTCCCGTGTGAAATCAAGCACCCCCGAACCATTGGCCGTCACGATGCCCCCGTCCGAAACCGCCTGCCGATGGACATATCCCGCATGGTTGACATAATTCTCACCGCCCCACGCCTTCAGCTGCCCGATACCGTTGCCCGTATGTCTCACATGATTCAGGAAACCATGCTTGGCCAAGAAAGACGCCCCGTTGCATATCGCCCCCACGACTCGCCCTCTCTCTATCGCCTCCCTGACAATCGGAGCCACCTTGGCAGCGGCAGGCGACAACCACCCGAAGCCACCGATAAGCACAAGCGCGGCATACTCGTCCGGCACACTCTCGAACGTATAGTCCGGTAAGACCTTGAAGCCCCCTATTGCAGTCACCGGTTCCAACGACGGAGCCACAATCCGGTTCCTATACTTCGGATTCACTTTAAGCTCCTGTTCATCACTGCTCACAGCCTCCATCAGATACACCATCTCATGAGCGGCGAAATCCGGAAGCAAAACATATAAAATCTCCATACTCATTCTTATCTTCTTGTCATGTACTTTAATTTTGCACACAAATATACTCATAATTTTTGGAACGTGGTAATCTCATGCGACTGATTTGGATTTGAAGCGCTTTCATTCACACACATAATTGTTAACGCGGTTTAAAAGTAAACATACTCAGAGTA
>URZM01000119.1 GCA_900552315.1 uncultured Bacteroidales bacterium
CTCTCCCACTTTCGGCCTGGGCGCCGGCGACAATCCGGACAAGGGTCGCGAGGCCGCAGAGTTCTCCGCCGACGACATCCGCGACACCCTCAAGGATGACACCAACATGGTGTTCATCACCGCCGGCATGGGAGGAGGCACCGGAACCGGCGCCGGCCCCGTGGTGGCGCGCATAGCCAAGGAGGCGGGCATGCTCACCATAGGCATAGTCACCATCCCCTTCTTCTTCGAGGGCGAGCGCAAGATACTAAAGGCCCTGGAGGGCGCCGAGGAGATGCGAAAGCATGTGGACTCGCTGCTCATCATCAACAACGAGCGCCTCACCGAGATATACAAGGACCTCACCATAGTCAACGCCTTCTCCAAGGCCGACGACACCCTGGCCAACGCCACCCGCTCCATAGCCCAGATCATCAACACCGACGGATACATCAACGCCGACTTCAACGACGTGCGCACCACCCTGGAGAACTCCTCCACGGCCATCATATCCACCGGCTACGGCGAGGGGGAGCACCGCGTGACCAAGGCCATCGAGGACGCCCTCAACTCCCCGCTGCTGCGCAACTCCGACATACGCTCCTCCAAGCGCCTGCTCTTCTACCTCTACTGCAACCCCAAGGCCGAGAACGTGGTGACCATGGCCGAGATGAACGAGATAACGCAGTTCAGCGCCAACCTCTCCAAGAACATAGGCATAAAGTGGGGAGCCTGCTGGGACGAGTCCCTGGGCGAAAAGGTGAAGATGACAATCCTGGCGTCCGGATTCGACATATCCATAGCCGAGAAGAAGGACAATCCCGACGAGGTGATAACCTTCAAGGCCGACAAGCAGGGGGACAAGGCGTCCAACACCCATGCGGGAGCCTCGAAGTCCGAGAAAGAGGACATCAAGATACGAATAGCCTCCGAGTATGGCGAGGACAAGATGACAAGCCACAACCAGGACATGGCCCGCAAAAAGTATGTGGTGCTCAAGCCCTCGCAGTTCGACAACGACGAGGTCATAGCCATGTTCGAGAAGATACCCTCCTACAACCGCGACTCGGCCACTACCGAGGCCATACGCCATATAGGCACCGTGACCGAGACCTACACCCCCGCCTCCGCGAGCGCCTCCGCGTCCGCGCCCAAGGGCACAGAGGAACAAAAACCGGCCCAGGCCAGGGAAATAACCTTCTGACATCCGACTCACGCCCTATAACCACTCCCCTCTCTCATCGCTCTTGAAACTCTCAAAAAAGACAATAAAGTGAACACGAAATTTGAAATGGTGGCCAAGACCTTCCAGGGTCTTGAAGAAGTGCTCCGCGACGAGCTTATAGACCTGGGCGCGGAAAATGTGGAACTCGGCCGCAGGATGGTCTCCTTCGAGGGAGACCTGGCCATGCTCTACAAGGCCAACCTGTGTCTGCGCACCGCCCTGCGCGTGCTCAAGCCCATAGCCAAATTCAGCGCCTCGGACCCCGACGAGCTCTACGACTTCGTGCGTGACTTCGAGTGGGACACACTCATGACCCCCGACTCCACCTTCGCCATCGACTCCACGGTGAACAGCGCGGAGTTCCCCCACTCCAAATTTGTGACTTACCGCGTCAAGGACGGCATAGTGGACTATTTCAACGACAAGTACCGCCGCCGTCCCTCCATACGCCTCTCCGGGGCAGACGTGCAGCTCAACGTCCACATCAGCGACAACCGCATCACCATCTCGCTCGACTCCTCGGGCGAACCCCTCAACAAGCGCGGCTACCGCGTGGCCCAGACCGAGGCTCCCATCAACGAGGTGCTCGCCGCCGGCCTTATACTCAAGACCGGCTGGCGTGGCGACTGCGACCTGGTGGACCCCATGTGCGGCTCAGGCACCTTCCTCATAGAGGCCGCCCTCATAGCCGCCAACATCAACCCGGGCGTATTCCGCCAGAACTACGCTTTCGAGTCCTGGCCCGACTTCGACAAGGAGCTGTTCGAGGAACTGTACAACGACGACTCGGCCGAGCGTGACCCCACATGCCGCATCTACGGCGGCGACATAGCCCGCGAGGCGGTGGCCGCCACGCAGAAGAACCTGCACGCCGCCGGAGTGGACGACTATGTGGAGGTGGAGTGCAAGCCCTTCCAGGACTGGACAGAGCCTCCCTTCGAGGGGATGCTCATAACCAACCCCCCATACGGCGAGCGCCTCAAGGCCGGCGACATAGAGGGACTCTACAAGCAGATAGGAAACACCCTGAAACGTTATTTCAAAGGATACCACGCCTGGATACTCGGCTACCGCGACGAGCATTTCCACGAGATAGGGCTCAAGGCCGGGGTCACCTTCCCGGTGCTCAACGGCGCCCTGGAGTGCCAGATGAGGGAATACGTTCTGTTCGAAGGCAGCTACGCCGATTTCAAGACCGCCGGAGGCACCGTGGCCAACACCGACTTCCACCGCGAGGCCAAGCCGAAAGTGCATCGTGCATCCGACGAGGAGTGGGCAAAGGAAATACGCAAGTTCGGCGGCTCAAAGACCGACAGGCACAACGACAAGCGCCGCGAGAGCGAACGCCGCGAGTTCAAGAAAGACCGCCGCGAGTTCCCAGACAAGGGCCGTGGAGCAAAGCCCAAGGGTTCCGGCAAGGACTCCTTCCGAGGAGGCAAGCCCGACCGCGACTTCAAGTCCAAGGATTTCAAGCACAGGGATTTCAAGGGCAAGGACTTCAAGGGCAACGGCTTCAAGCCGGAGCGCAGAGAAGAGAGAGGCGAGGCGGACCGCTTCCAGAAACGCCGCGAGGGGGTGCATTTCGATGCCAAATCGCCCGGCATATCGCGCGCCAACGAGACCCGGTTCGCTCCGGAAGGCCGCACAATGCGCTCACGCAAGGGCTGGAAAAAACAAAACCCTGCCGAGGACTGACCGGTGCCTCCCCCCCGCAAGTGTACCATTACAATAACCTCCTAATTTCCTAATGATGAAAGATATAATCAACATACTCCTCCTCGGCTCAGGCGGCCGCGAATGTGCCATCGCCTGGAAGCTAAGCCAAAGCCCGCGTCTGGGCAAACTCTATGTGGCACCCGGAAACGCCGCGCGCTACGGCACGAGTGTGGATCTCGACCCGCTCGACTTTCCTGCCGTAGCCAGTTTCGTGGAATCCCACGACATCGACATGATAGTCGTAGGCCCCGAGGTGCCGCTCGTGGAGGGAATCACGGATTTCTTCGCCGAGTCCCCGGTCAAGGTGATAGGCCCGTGCAAGGCCGGCGCAAGGCTTGAGGGCAGCAAGGAATATGCCAAGGAATTCATGGTGGGCAACGGCATACCCACGGCCCGCTTCATGAGCGTGACACAGGAGACCCTGGAGCAAGGCATACATTTCCTGGAGAGCCTGCAGCCTCCCTACGTACTGAAAGCCGACGGACTGGCCGCAGGCAAGGGCGTGGTGATAGTGCCCACCCTGGCCGATGCCAAAGACACCTTGACCGACATGCTCGAAGGCATGTTCGGCAACGCGTCAGCAACGGTGGTCATCGAGGAGTTCCTGTCCGGCATCGAGTGCTCGGTGTTCGTGGCCACCGACGGCGAAGACTACAAGATACTGCCTGTGGCGAAAGACTACAAGAGAATAGGGGAGGGGGACACCGGACCCAACACCGGCGGCATGGGTTCGGTAAGTCCCGTGCCCTTCGCCGACCCCTCTTTCATGGAAAAGGTAACCTCCCGCATCATAGAGCCCACCCTGGCCGGCCTTAAGGCCGAAGGGATAACATACAAGGGCTTCATCTTCCTGGGTCTCATGAACGTGGACGGCGAGCCTTTCGTCATCGAGTACAACGTCCGTATGGGCGATCCGGAGACCGAAGTGGTGATGCCCCGCCTGCGCTCAGACCTCATTGACTTGCTTGAGGGTATAGCCGACTCCACTCTCGGCATAAAGCAAGTGGAGGAGGACCCGCGCGCCGCCGTGGCCGTGATGCTCGTATCGCAAGGATATCCCGGCTCATACGAGAAGGGCAAGGTCATGACCATCCCGGCAACGATGCCGGACGATGTGCTGTGCTTCCATGCCGGCACCAAGGCGCTGGGAGAGAGTGTGCTGACGGCCGGTGGCCGTGTCATGGCTCTAACAGCCTACGGCGACACGATAGCCCAGGCCGCAGAGAAGGCCCGCGAGGCAGCCGCAGCGGTAGAGTTCGACGGACGCTTCTTCCGCCGCGACATAGCCAAAGACCTGATGTGACACATCACCGCTGGAGGTTTACACCACACACGTGCTGACTCGCAACTCATATCTGGCAAACACAATCCTGGGAGGTTCCGTAGGCCTGGCCATAGGCATACTGATCTATGCCGCCATGACCTGGGGCGCCGTCTCAGTGATACAAGACGCTCCGCTGGAAGGATGCGCCGGGGTCTGTTTCCCCTCGCCAAACCAGTGGAGCCTGCCCCCGTACGTGTCTTTCGGCGTGTCAGTGGCGCTCACGTGCCTGTGTGTCTTGCTCTCTATCAGCCTGAACACCCGATTCACGCTTATTCCCGGCACAAGTGTACTGTACGCCTCTCTCTACCTGCTGGCGGCCGGCTCGGTGCCATGGGTCGCCCCCAGGCTCTCCTCGGCCATTATCCTGCTCGGAGGCACACTGGTATGCACGCACCTGCTTTTCGCCCTCTACGGCCGCAGGAACGCCTCCCAAGGCATGTTCGTCATATTCTCCACCCTCGCGTGGGGAGCCATGATCCAGTATGCCTTCATAATGCTGATGCCTATATTCATGCTCGGGGCGATATTCCTGGGCGTGTTCCGCCTGCGCGAGATAGTGGGCGCGTTGCTCGGCATAGCGACCCCGTTCTGGATAGTGCTGGGACTTGGAATCGTGTCCCCGCACTCGTTCACGCTGCCCACGCTCACCAATCTGTTCACAGGCTACACCGACCCCGGGCCGCTCTTCTTCATGATGCTTGGACAGGCGTTCACAGCCCTGCTGCTGCTCGTCCTCACAGCCTCAAACGCGCTGGTTCCGCCCACCACCGGGCAGCAGCACCGCTCCTGCATAGCCTTCATGAACCTGCTCGGCATAGCCATGGTGTGGTTCATGCTCTTTGACTACACGAACCTGCTGGCCTACACCTCCGTGCTGGCCTTCTGCCTGGGATTCCAGGCCGCGCGCTACGCGGCCATACCCCGCCACAGGTTCGCGTACCTGCCCACACTCATAGCCATCCCGGCTTACATAGCCATCTACATCCTCACACTCACGCAATGAAAATAGTAGCCGACCGGTTCATACCCTTCCTGCAAGGCCGTCTCGAGCCTTTTGCCGAAATCGAGTTCATACATCCCGACTCCTTCAGTCCCGAGACCATAAAAGGGGCCGACGCCCTGCTCATACGCACACGCACCCGATGCGGGGCGCCCCTGCTCGAAGGCTCCTCGGTAAAGATGATAGCCACAGCCACCATAGGCATGGACCAGTTCGACCTGCCGTGGTGCGCCGCGCATGGCATAGCCACCTTCAACTCTCCTGGGTGCAACGCCTCCGCCGTGGCGCAATACGTATGGAGTTCGCTGCTACATATAGGAATCGACCCGAAAGGGCTAAAGATAGGAGTGGTGGGCCATGGCAACGTGGGCACTATAGTGGCCGACTGGGGGCGCAAGCTCGGCGCCCAGGTGCTGGTGTGCGACCCGCCCAAGGCCGAGACAGGGCAGGGTAGAGGCTACATCTCCCTGCGAGATCTCGTGTCTCAGGTCGATGTTGTGACACTCCACACGCCCCTCACCCGCAGCGGAGAGCATCCCACATTCCACATGATAGACCGCGAAATCCTCTCCCTGATGCCTAAGGGAGCCGTTCTCGTCAACGCGGCGCGCGGTCCGGTGGTGGACAGCGCGGCGGTGGCCGAAAAGGCCCTGAGCGGCTCCTTGAGGCTCGTCACCGATGTCTGGGAGGGGGAACCAGACCGCCTCAACCCAGTGATACTGGAGAAGAGCGAGGTGGCCACGCCCCACATAGCCGGCTATTCCCTGCAAGGCAAGCAGAGAGCCACACGCATGATTATCGAGTCCGTGGGGCGTACATTCGGCATACCCGTGGCACGACGCGAGGGAGAGCCGGGCGTGAAGGTATGGGACCTGCCCGCGCCCTACACCCCGTGGCCGCAGGTCACCGCCGCCGACATAAAGGCAAGCTACGCCCCCCTGGCCGAGACAGCCAGGCTGAAAGCCGACCCCGCCTGCTTCGAGACCTGGAGAGACAGCTACGACTACCGCCCCGAGCTATACCTCTGACCCACAGCCCATTTAGCGAACAACCATTGCCAAATTATTGATTGCCAACGACTTGTAGGGATGCACCCCGGTGCATCCGTTCTGCCGTTATGATGCCGACAATTCCAGTGTTCAGCGGATGCACCGGGGTGCATCCCTACATTGGTTCTCAACACGTTACGGGATTCATATACGCTGAATAGTCACCCGATTCACAAAAACTACATGGACCTATCCACGACGCGGGGGACGCGTATAGGAGACCACCATTGGCCAAAGGCCACCTGCTGCGACCCGGCCAGCCCCCGGAGGGGGCG
>URZM01000120.1 GCA_900552315.1 uncultured Bacteroidales bacterium
CCGGTTTTAAACCCGAACACTCTCTTAATGATGTGTCAGAGGTCGATGTAGGTCCTTAGCGCGTCCACGTAGTCCTTGAAGGCATGGCTCCCCTTGTCGGTGACGCGGCAGACGGTTCGGGTCTTGCGCCCCTGGAACCCCTTCTCCACGTCTATGTATCCCGCCTTCGAGAGCTTCTCGATCTGGACGCTGAGATTTCCGGCCGTGGATTCGGTCTTCTCCTTGAGATACACGAAATCCGCCTCCTCTACTGTCATCAGAATCGACATCACCGCGAGTCGCAGCTGCGAGTGCAACAGTGGGTCTAACTCTTTCATTGCTTGCGGGCTTTGTGGTTTATGACATATCCGGGGATGAGCATCATGCACATAAAGGCAAGCATGAACATGGGCAGGAACCAATAGGCGTACAGCGCGACGTCGCCGACAAGGCAGCATGCCGTGAAGATGCCTATCGTCATCCCGACGCCGCCACCTGCCACCAGGGATTTCTCTTTCACGATTATTCCCTGGGTTATCTCGCCGAAGGGCACTATGATCAGCGCGTAGATGAACATTACGCTCCAGATATGGATACCTGCCATGCTGAAGCCGAGACAGACTGCGCTTACTATGACGCCGAGTATGCCCACCGTAGTCCATATCTGCGAGGAAATCCTGTCGGAATAGGTTTTGACACCTCGCACTTTTTCAGCCTTTCCGGCCATCACGGGTGTCGCGATGCTCCCCACCGCAGGGATGAGGAACCACAGCCAGTTCCAGGCGGGATTCAGTGTAAGCGCCAGCATCAGCCACACCAGGCCGGTGACCGCGATAGTGAGCCATCCCCACATGAGCATGATGTTGCCGTCGCCGATGTAGCGTTCTTTGGTACGAGAGATCATCTCGGCTATCAGTCGGATGCTCTCCTTCTCAGTGAGTTTCTTTTCTTCCATGAGTTCAAATGGTTTAATTGTTTCTAAAACGGTTTATAACATAAACCTTTGTCGGTTGAAAAAAGGCGGCACTCGCGATTACCGCCCCCGTTCACGATGCAAAGTTAATACGGTTTATAGTATAAACCAAATTATGCCATAAATTTTAACGTCTTTTAACTGATGAATCCTGTTCTGGGCACTATTCAGCCGATGTAACCCCTGCAATACCTTTACAATAAATGCCGGGAGGTACCTTAGAAGGGATATGCGTTTATATTTATCAAAAAAATTATTGCAATACCGAGGATTGTTCGTATATTTGCGGTATAAAGTCTTTTCACCATGATTTTACTCGATGGAACATTCTCAACACTTATTCAGTTTTGTGGGGAGGCTTACACTCCGGGATGGAAAATGTGCGTGTATCAAAATCGTATTCCGATAGTGGACTCGTCGGTTTCCTGAAATACAATGTGAAATGATTTTAAAGTTGTGTGTTTAACGCGTAATATAGGATTTATATGAGACGATTATTGTCGATTTTGCTGCTCGCCGTTTCTGCGATAACGGCGTTCTCTACAGCTCAGTTCACGGAAAGGATTCGCGACAACGGCGTGTGCAGGGGGCTTGCCACGTGTCTGTTGGAGCTTGACAGCGCATCCTTCTCGCGTCTTGAGGAGAGGATTCCCGATGGGTTGTCCAGCACTGCCTTGTGGAGAAATTATATCGGCTGTTGGAAGATTCAGAATGACTCGCTGTTTCTTGACAGTGTGCTCGTATCGGGACATGCTGCCGATAAACCCCGATATGTCCCGGTTCGGCTTGACGATATTTACGCCGCACGGCGCACTCCGTCCGGATATTTTGCCGATTGGGTCACGGATACGCTTCGTATTGTGTCAGGGGATTATGTACGCTACGAGCACTTGGGTTGGTGCTCTTCTTGGGAACATGAGGAGTTTGTCTCGGTCAAGGGAGGTATTGTCAAGGGGCGTACCGTCTATGAGAACCGTGTTGTCAATCCCGTGTCTCAAGGCGCTCGGAGGCAGGTCGTCGACTCCCTTGACCTGGGACATGTGCCTGGTAAGATAATCCTGGATGTCAGATGTGAGGATTTTGACAGCCTGGGCAAACCTACGGCCTATAAGGTGAAGGTGGCGCGTGGGTGTGGTGATTCTGCGGTGGATTGCAGGGTGGCCCGTGTCATAGAGTCTCCCGAGGTATTGTCTCGCATATTGCCAATATATTATATACGAGGGCGTTACCAAGCCGACCGATGGCTATTGCCTATTACCGCTCGTCCCTGAGGTGGTTTCAGACGGCAATCAATCGCCGACTCGTGGCTGCTGAATTCCGAAAGTCATGATTGTGTGTGACGCATGTGTGTCGGGCACATCGGTTCGGGTTGGTGTAAAAAAAGGTGGGATGGGGGTGGGGTATCGGATATTTTTCGTAAATTTGCAGCGCTTTTGGGATTCCTTTAGCAGATTTTTTATAAGTAGAAACGAACCGGGAGGCGCCCCGTTACGGCACACCCTCACTGGGCCTGGCGAAGCAGGCGGCCCCGCACCTCCCAAACATGACAATCTTCCAAACCACACGTCTGTCCCGGGAGCCCGGCAGACAACTGACATTATTATGAAAAAGTTAGCACTTTCCATGATTGCCGCCCTGGCCATCTTCTCCGTATCTTGCTCCAAGTCTGACAAAGGCGCCGATTCAGCAAATGACTCCACGAAGACAGAGAAGGCTGAGGCAGGCAAGGCCGAGACCGGCGACACAAAGGCTCAGCTTAAAAAGATAATGGATGATGCGGCTGCCCAGATAGCTGCAAATCCTGCTGATGCAGAAAAAATCTTGATGGATGCTCAGAATAAGGTTATGGCGATTGGGAACTCTATTTCACCGGAAGAAAGGGCAACGTTAGATCAGGATGCCGAGCTTCTTTCTGCGTCTGAGAATCTTAGGGCTGTATACGATAAGGCAAGGAATACACAGGGCCCTGCTGGTGACAACGACGTGGAAGGAGTCGAGGAGGTTGAAGCCGTCGAGGCAGTGGCTCCCGCAGCGCCCGCCAACTGATCAGGAGGCAGACAAGATATAAAGAGGGCATTGCAACACCCGGCGGATAGCAGGGGGCAATGCCCTCTTTGTTTTTGGTTTGTTTGCTTGGTTGTCAGTCAGCAGGTGTTGAATGTGTCGCAGAATATGAACCAGGACATTGTCGTATGGGCATATCTTCGTTGTGTATAGTTGGGAATCAATGAGTTGTCCCAACGCGTCGGAGGTGCGTCATTTCAATTGACCTCACCCGGATAGATTGCGTGAGCGGCAACTATCTGTATGCCATAGGCTCGAATGCCGACGGCACGGCAGGAGCCATACTGCGCTCCAACAACAGCGGCACCACCTGGAATAGATACGACAACATACAGCACGCCAACGAGGCCGGAGAATTGGAGCTGGTGCGTCCTGATTTCGGCATAACCTGCTTCGGGGCTCTCACTCACCGCTCCCTGATTGTCGGCACCACCGACGGGCAGCTCCTTTCTGACCGCATTGGCACCCGGTCTGCCACGTCCCTCGCCGGCGTGGAGTCCGAAACCCCGGTGAAATCATACGTAGCCATGGATTTCACCTATGAGGTGATAAACACGGCAGGCGCGGAGAAGGCCGTGACCGGCTGCATAGCGGCCATACTGGAGGACGGCTCCGGCATCGTATGGTACACCGACGACGGCGCCTCGACTTCCCACCTCTCCGAGACCGCCATGCCCGGCATCCCGGTAAGCATTGCCAACAACGGCACAGAGTTCTTCCTGACCACTTCCGAGGGCAAGATTTTCATATCGGAGGATGCAGGCAAGACCTGGACGGAGAATTTCACCGTGCCTGGAGGCGCAGTCGTGACACGCATGGCTTTCGTCGACGCCGCCAAGGGTGTGGCCTTGGCTGGCAATACCCTCTATTTCACCGGCGACGGCGGCAATACCTGGACACCGGCGACGGTGCCCGGCACCGAGTCTGCGGCGTGGAAGGACGCTGCCTGGAACGGCGAGCAGCTGGTAGTGGCCGGTACAGACGGCAATTGCTTCATGAGCACCGACGGAGGCGAGACCTTCAAGAAGCAGGAAGGCTTCGAGGGAGACCTCGGGGCGGTAAGCTACAAGGCGTTTGAGAAGGTGTATAACGTGCTCTGCACCGGCGGCGAGGCTTATCGTATGACCGCTAAGGACAAGGTCAGCGGCTACACGGCAGGCGTGTATGACGTGGAGTCCGACACCTGGACCCCGCTTCGCAGCACCGGCTATCTCGAAGGCCAGACCCTGTCTTCCCCCTACGACATGTCTCCCGACGGACGCTATATAGTTGGCAATATCCGCGACCTGGACGGAGGAGAACGGTCTGCAGTCCCTCCAGGACTACGTGACCGGCACACTCGGCATCGACACCAAAGGCGTAGACATCATGGCTCCTTACGACATGTCGCCCAACGGTCGCTACATCTGCGGCCCCGGCCCGGAGCAACGTGATAGACGTGCGCGGCCTGGCACAGGGCGTCTATGTGCTTGACGTGCGTGCCGATAATGCTCACAAATCATTCAAGGTGGTGGTAAGATAAGGCGCAGTCCCGGCGATAAAGTCCGGGACTACATGGATTATGATTCGCACAGGTGCCGTCGGGTGTCTGTGCGAATCGATTTTATGGCGGGGGATGTAAAAGTTCATTTTAGTCCTTTTTGGGGTGCGGTATTGCTGAGGGGGGCATAATGTCGTAACTTTGCGCTGTCTTTTACATGCTTTTAGGAAAACGCTGACATAATGCGAATAACCAATTTCTAAATATTAATCTATATCACAATGAAGACAATCAAGATCGCGGCGCTCATGTTCGCCGCAACAGCCCTGGTTTCATGCTCGAACAAGGGTTCGAACTCCGACAGCGCCAACAAAGGTTCAGAGGAGGCTCCCCTGGAGGCCAAGACCGCCGAGGCTAAGGTGATGGAAGGCGCTTCCGTCACAGGCGAGGACGCAGAGTTTTTCACTATCGCCGGCCCTGCCGGTGCCGAGACTATCACCATAACAGGCACGCCTGACGGCCAGAGCGGCTCCATCACCTGCAAGCTGGACATCACCGTAGTGAAGCCCGTGGGCGAGCCGGTGTATGACCTGGGCGCTACAACCAGCTATGATATAGAGCTGCTCGACGCCACCAACAATGTGCTGACAACCATGTCCCTCTCCCAGGCTGACCGCGAGACCCTGCTGGCCGAGCTGCAGAAGGCCGCTCCCGGCACCGTCACCGTAAACTATTCCACCTCCGCATGGGATGATACTTACAACAAGGTGTTCGACTGCGTGAAGAGCGTGCGCCTGACAAACGCCGAGGTGCGCACAGAGGCTGAGTGGAACGCCAGCGGATCCGACAGCAGCGACGAGGGCAGCGGCGACGTGGAAGGTGACGACGAGGGCAACGGCGGCGAAGGCGATGAGAGCGTCAGCGCTTCTTCCTCCAGCTCCAACGAGTGGGACTCCTTGCTCGACGACTATGACTCGTACGTGAGCAAGATGACTTCCTGCATCTCCAAGATGAGCGGCAACGATCCCACAGCCGCTATGGAGTATGCCCAGGCGCAGATGGAGGCCGCATCTCTCCTCGACAAGCTGAGCCGTGCCAAGAGCGACATGACCGCCGCCCAGATGGCCCGCTTCAACAAGATTCAGGCCAAGTACGTGAAAGCTATGCAGCAGGCACGTTAACCAACCTCTAAAACATACCCTGAAATGAAGACACTGAAGATATTCGCGATGGCCTGTGTGGCTCTGCTTATGGCCTCGTGCGGCTCAGGTGAGAACACGAAGGACCTCAAGGTCGAGACCAAGATCGCAGGCGACGCCGCCACCGCAGAGCAGTGGAACAGCGTGGTGGTGGTGGTGGATACCGCCGCCGTCTACAGCATGGAGAAGATAAGCAAGGATGACAGCGGCAAGGCTTTCGACGAGCAGAAATGGACCGTCAAGGTGCGTGTGAACGTCACCTCCGACGCCGTCAAGGGCGTTCCTGCCGCCGAGCTGCAGCACCAGCTCCCTGAACTCACACTCGATGTGCTGAATGGCGAGGGCAAGGAGATACTTGGCCAGAAGGGCTACAAACTCGAGGGCGACAACCTCAAGGCTTTCGCCGACCTGCTCTCCAAGGGCAAGGGCGCGCAGGGAGTCGTGGTGTTCACTCTCTCCACCAACAACTCGGATGACTGCGACAAGTGGTTCAACGAAGAGGCTGCCAGCGTGCGCATAGTCACCGCATCCGCCGAGGGAGGCTCTTCACGCATCAGCTCCTCCTCTATGGGGAGCGGTTCGGGCTCCGGCAGCTATGACATGTCTGCGGACATGAATCCTGACGACCTGAATATGGGAGACCTCAATGCCGCCGACATGGAGATGGGTGACATGGCTCCCGCCGACATGCTTCCAAGCGCTTCCGCCGACGAGGCATGTGCCGACGCGATCTGACAAAGACTGACCTTCCCCACATGGGCAGACCTCCCTATTCAGGTCTGTCCGCAAGAAACGACCGGGGCGTGGCTATTGAGCCACGTCCCAGTCCGCTTTATATCCTATATGAAAAACGCCGCA
>URZM01000121.1 GCA_900552315.1 uncultured Bacteroidales bacterium
CGGAATCATTCGATTCCGGCCTCCTTTATGGTTTATCTATCAGCCCTTGACGGCTGCGATACCGGGGAGAATCTTGCCTTCGATGGCTTCGAGGAGTGCGCCGCCACCGGTGGAGACGTAGCTGACTTCATCAGCGAGACCGAACTTGTTGACACATGCCACGGAGTCACCGCCGCCTACGAGAGAGAATGCACCGTTGTTGGTGGCCTCCACGATAGCTTCGGCGATAGCGCGTGAACCGGCAGCGAAGTTGTCGAATTCAAATACGCCGGCAGGACCGTTCCAGAGGATGGTCTTGGCACCCTTGATGGCATCGGCGAAAATTTTGCGGGTCTCGGGACCTGCGTCAACACCTTCCCATCCGTCGGGGACATCCATTACAGAGCAGATCTGGGTATTGGCGTCGTTCTTGAAAGCGTCGGCTGCAACGCAGTCCACACCAAGCACGAGGTTGACACCCTTTTCCTGGGCTTTCTTCATGATGTCGCGGGCCAGGTCGAGCTTGTCGTTCTCGCAGAGAGAGTCACCGACTTTGCCACCCTGTGCCTTGGCGAAGGTATAGGTCATCCCACCGCAGAGGATAAGGTTGTCCACCTTGTCCATAAGATTCTCTATGATGCCGATCTTGGTAGACACCTTGGAGCCGCCCATGATGGCCGTGAAGGGACGCTTGATGTCGGAGAGGATATTGTCGACTGCCTTCACCTCCTTCTCCATGAGGTAGCCGAGCATCTTGCTGTCCGCGTCGAAATAGTCGGCTATAACGGCGGTGGAGGCATGGCGGCGATGAGCCGTGCCGAACGCGTCGTTCACATATACGTCAGCGTAGGAAGCGAGCTTCTGGGCGAATTTCTTCTGGCTCTCCTTCATCTGCTTCTTTGCCTCGTCATAGGCGGGGTCGTTCTTGTCGATGCCCACGGGCTTGCCCTCCTCTTCGGGGTAGAAACGAAGGTTCTCGAGCAGGAGCACCTCTCCGGGCTTGAGCTCCGCCACAGCCTCGTCGGCCTTCATGCAGTCAGGCACGAACTTAACGTCGCTTCCCAAGGCCTTGGCCACATCGTCGCGAATCTGGCCCAGGCTCAGCTTCATGTTCACCTTGCCCTTGGGCTTGCCCATGTGGCTCATGAGAATCAGGGAGCCGCCGTCGGCCAGTATCTTCTTGAGGGTAGGGAGAGCTCCGCGTATGCGGGTGTCGTCAGTGACTTTGCCGTTCTCGTCGAGAGGCACGTTGAAATCTACACGTACAATCGCCTTCTTGCCGGCGAAATTGTAATTATCAATATTTGCCATCCTATATTTAAATTAATGGGTTTGTCTATATTACGGGTCACGTCCCGGGAAGGTTCGTTTCAGAGAGCGAAATTACAAAATGTTTGCGACAATTCAAAACAATTCTTAATTTTGCAGACCGTACCCCAGTCCCCGCCGGGGGGACGGCATTATAAGAACGGATTTGATGGATTCCCTAAAAGAACTATATCACAACCATTTCGGCTCAAGGTGCGAATCAGTCACACCAATAGTCGGCAGCGCCTCGGACCGCAGGTATTTCAGGCTGTGCGGCCAGCCAGGGAGCGCGATAGGCGTGCTCGGCACCGACATACGCGAGAACGACACATTTATATATATTGACCGCCTCATGAAAGCTCGAGGCTTGGACGCGCCTGAAATCTATGAGGAAAGCTCCGACGGCATGGCATACCTGCAACAGGACCTCGGCGATGTCTCACTGCTGGACCTCCTGCACACCCCGCAGGGCGACGCCCTCGTGCGCCGCGTCATGGAGACGCTGCCGTACATCCAGTTCGGCCTCCCCATAGACGACAGCCGCCTTTATCCTGTCCGGGAGATGGGACTGCAGGAGGCCTTGTGGGACCTGAATTATTTCAAATACTGTTTCCTGAAAGCCACCGGCCTGACCTTCGACGAGGAGGCGCTGGAGAATGATTTCCGCGCACTCGCTGCGAGCCTGTGGAAGGACAACGGACTGATGGCGTATATATATCGCGACTGCCAGAGCCGCAACGTCATGGTGAATGACGGCCGCATCTGGTGGATAGACTTCCAGAGCATGCGGCGCGGACCGGTGCTGTACGACGTGGCCTCGTTCCTGTGGCAGGCACGTGCCGGTTTCTCGGAGGCGGAGCGCGAAGCATTTGCCGACGTGTACCATACCTCCTTGCAACGCTATGTCCGTTGCGGGCACGACGAGTTCCACCGCACGCTGCGCCGCATGGCACTGATGCGTACACTCCAGGTGTTGGGGGCCTACGGCCTGCGCGGCCTCACCGAGCACAAGGCCCGCTTCGTGCAGACCATACCGGCAGCGCTTGCCAATGCGGTGAGCCTCTGCACGGAGGACACCGCACGCGCTTTCCCTGAACTGACGCGCATCCTGCGCGAGGCCGCCTCGCTCGAGCGGTTCAGCCCCTCCCCTTCCGACGGGAAGCTGCACGTGAGCGTGTTCAGCTTCTCATATAAGAAAGGTTATCCGGAGGACCTGAGCGGCAACGGCGGAGGTTTCATGTTCGACTGTCGCGCCATGCACAACCCCGGACGCTATGACGAATACAAGCCGCTTACGGGGCGTGACACTCCCGTCATAGAGTTCCTGGAAAACCGGGGCGAGGTGCAGCCCTTCCTCGAGGCGGCGCGCACGCTTTGCGACCCGGCGGTGGACCGCTACATAAAACGAGGCTTCACATCGCTCCAGATAGGCTTCGGCTGCACGGGTGGACGGCACCGCTCCGTCTACTGCGCCGAGAAGATGGCCCGGCATCTCGCCGGCAAGTTCGGAGACAAGGCCATCATCACCCTCATACATCGCGAACAAGGCATAACCGAGACTCTATGAAAGCATTCGTATTGGCAGCGGGGCTGGGCACCCGCCTGAAACCCTGGACCCTCTCCCACCCCAAGGCCCTGGTGCCCGTGGGGGGCGTACCCATGCTCGAAAGGGTGATACGCCGCCTCGAGGAGGAGGGATTTGACCGTATAGTGGTGAACGTGCATCATTTCGCCTCGCAGATAACCGATTTCCTTGGTTCCCGTACATGGAAGGCCCGCGTGGACGTCAGCGACGAGACCGGCCTGCTCCTCGACACAGGCGGGGCGCTGCTACATGCCGCCCCTTTGCTGTGCGAGGACGACGAGCCGTTCCTCATCCACAACGTCGACATTCTCAGCGACGCTCCCCTTGCCTTGCTGATGGAGACGCACATGCGACTTGGCGGCGAGGCAACCCTGTTGGTCAGCTCCCGCGATTCCTCGCGCCGACTGCTCTTCGACCGCGACATGCGTCTGCGCGCATGGGAGAACATCGCCGACGGCAAGCGCCGGGGAGAACCTGGCGACTGGCCTCACAGCTTGGCCTTCAGCGGCATACATGTCATGAACCCCTCGCTGGTGCGCCGTATGGCCAAGGAGGGTTTGCCTCGCGTGTTCCCGATCATGGACTACTACCTGAGCCACACGCGCCAGATGCCACTGCTGGGAGAGATGTGTCACAACCTCAGGCTTATAGACATAGGAAAGCCCGAGACTCTGTCCCGGGCCAATTCCCTGTTTGCAGGTGCCTGAGTTCAGGCCCACGCGCATGTCTTATGAATTGAAATGCGCGTTGCGCTCTGTATTGATCAGGTCATCCACGTCGCGTTTCTTCACGTTGAACTGGAACACACATCCCAGTATGAGAAGAACGACAGCAGCTCCTCCGAGCCACCATGTGAGCGCCACTCCTGTGGTGAAGCACGAAGCCACCAGCAGGCAAGCTCCGATGATGTAACAAATGATGGATAATGTTTTCATAATACCTAAAAATTAAGAGTTTTTGTCATTTCCTTTTATAGTACAACATCCGCCCCAACCAAAAGTTGAGGCGGATGCCTGTTTTTCACGAAAAGAGGGTTGCAGCGGGCCATTCCCCGGCGAGCAAAGTCACCGGGAGTACTCCCCCGCTATTACTTAGCCACAAATTTCGTCCCCTTCTTAATGTAGATTTGTCCTTTTTCCGTATTGCTGACAATCCTGCCATTCAGGTCGTAAAGCGCCTCGTCGCTGCTCTTAGCCCCGGCTGACGGAGCGGAAACACCCGTAGTGGGGAACTCCGAGATTTCCACGAAATTCTTAAACACGCTCCACCCCGGGGCATTGCGATATGCTTCGGCGCAGCCCACCGGCACATATACTATTTTCTCATCATCGGCTACAAACGGCCATGGTTCGCTCAGATAGGAAGACCCTGAAAATTCCTCACACACCGGAGGAACCTCCGCCTTGCAATAGATATTCCCATTGATTGCATTCGTAACCACCGTATTCTCTTTCGCTAAAAACGCGTACTGGCCTATAAACTGCAGGCTCTCCGGGAAGATTATGTCCCGGAAAGAGCAGTTGTAGAACGCGCCTTTTTCGATTCGTGTGACCTTGTCGGAAAACTTCACATCCCTCATACCAATGCAGCAATCGAAACAACCTTCGCTTATGACAGTGACATTCTCGGGCACCACAAAACATCCGTCATTGAAAATGTTCCGACACTCATAAAAAGCATCGACACCTAATTCACTGACCGAAGCCGGGATATTGACATACAACAGGTTAGGGTTTCTCTTGAATGCGCCGTCTCCTATACGTTTCAAGTTGTCTGGCAAAGTGATGTATTTGATTTTAGTGAACACATGAGGAATGTCAGTTGGCGGGAAATAATCTTCATCCGGAGCATTGACTCTTTCGTTGAACCCATAGAAGAATCCTTCGGGTAAATTGTCATCCTCAAAGGATGCTTCCTTAAGATTGACACCCGTTAGTCTCCAGGCAGTAGAAATATCTCGTATCTCGTATTGGTCAACAGATTTTAACTTGCCTATTACGATAAGAGAATCTATCTCCTTTATGTCGTGGTTCGCCAAAGCCTCTTCCAGCCTCAGCTCGTCTGAAAGCTCGACCTTGACGATGTTTTGCGCATACGCCGCCGGCAAGAATGACAGCACGAACGTCACAATTGCTGATATTAAAAAAATTCTTTTCATGACTTGTCTGTTTTAGATGTTTGAATTAGTGTTTTTCTCAGCCATACAGTACAGTTCTGTATGGCTGAGTTTATATTTAATCACTTACTGATTTTTCTACTGTCAACAATTTGACCGTTCACGGAGTATGCAACTGCATACATCCCTGATGCCAAATCAGATATGTCAACCTTCACATTGTTCTCTTTGGGAGAAACAATAATGGCTTTGTTGGAATGAGTATCCGTTACCGAGGATATTATCAGCATGGCGTTTTCCGGAGCAGGAGCGGCTAATTCTACATAGATTTTGCCTTTGTCTGATGAAACAGACACCTCCTTGATAGCCATATTCTCCTCAAGTGTGATGCTCTCGCACACCATGTTCCCGTCTTTATTGAAAGCTACTACCGCAAAATCTCTGCCGTCTGAAACGGGGTTCACCGTTATTCGTTCTGAAGAATCTATCGTAGTGTTCTTTCCGTCAAGCCAAGTCAGGCCGGAGTAATCGGGCGCATCGGCTGTCAACGTCACTGTGCCGTTTGAATTAACCTGTGTATTTATGATAATCGGTGGGTCTGGTACGCTGACAGTAGCGAGTGTGATATGAAATGTTTCACCTCCGACAACCGTGTCGTCCTCTCGTCTTTGTATCAGGTCAAACGTATAATCTCCGGTAGGGAAAAGCCTCATCCATTGAAATAAATCCGTTATTGTCGATATTTGCAGATTCAATGGCAGTTCCGAGATGGTTTGCGCCATTTATAGCACAGGTCCAATGATACACAAATTCATCAAATGGAATGTCAACACATGACCACGAATATTCACTCCCTGTACTTGCTGTGGCTACAACACAACCTACCTTAGTTAAATCATCTACAAAACCGCCTGAATAGCATTGGCCTAAAACAACATTGACATTAACAGATTTATTGCATATTGGTGTTAACATATCAGCCAACTCAGTATCGAGTAATGTAAAATCATTTGTTCCTGAGATATTATCATAGCAAGGACCTGCCCATAGGTATATATATGAGTTATTTCCGCCTAATCCGCCATGGTCTATAACATAGATGAACAACTGGTCGTCCTTTTTAATACGACTATGTATGCTGCTTAGAACATCTGAAATATTATCTTTTGTCGCGGCTAATGAAATCTCGTCTACGCCATCAAAATCCAAATCCAGAGGTTGAGAAATACTATCTGTTCTATGGGTAAGACGCATATCTTTTCCAGGATAATCACCGTCAGACATTATAGGGTAGATATTACTCTTTGGAACACCGTATTTATTTACCAATGTTTGATAAATAAATGAACAGTCATTCCAATATCTTTCATGGTTGTTATACGAATTAAATCCTCCGCTTAGAATTATTGCGTAAGTTCTTTGTGCTGCAGCAAGCTCTTTTTGAGTGAGGTTTTGAAACGTTTTTTCAACATGAGGTTTTGCATCAGCATTAGCTCCATATCGATTCTTGACAT
>URZM01000122.1 GCA_900552315.1 uncultured Bacteroidales bacterium
TAGATGTTCACGGGATGGTCTGCGGGCTGGGTGAGCAGATGGAGTATGCGCACCTTGCGTCCCGACTGGGCTGCGGCGCTGAACACCGCCAGGCGGAACTGCTCACGGCTCACGACCTGGGAGCAAGAGAAGGTGAACAGGATGCCACCCGGCCTTATCTTCTCGAAAGCGCGGGCATTGAGCTTGCGATAGCCGAGCAACCCGTTCTTCAGCGCCCCGCGATGCTTGGCGAAAGCCGGGGGGTCGAGTATTATGAGGTCGTACTCGCCCGTCTGCATCTCCCCCAGATACTTGAAAGCGTCCACAGCCAAAGAGCTGTGGCGGGAGTCACCGGGGAAATTCAGCTCCATGTTCGCGTCGGTAAGGGCAATGGCCTTCCCGGAAGAGTCCACCGAGCAGACACGCTTCGCGCCGCCCCTCATGGCATATACAGAGAACCCTCCGGTGTAGCAGAACATGTTGAGCACCTCGCGCCCCCGGGCATAGCGCTCCAGCAGGGCGCGGTTGTCGCGCTGGTCCACGAAGAACCCTGTCTTCTGACCGCGCAGCCAGTCGATGTTGAACTGCAGTCCGTTCTCGGTGGCCACGCTGCCGTCATAGCTTCCGAGCAGGTAATCGTTCACGGGGTCGAGATGCGCCTTGTACGGGAGCGTGGTGTCGCTCTTGTAGTAGACGCTGCGTATGCCCGGCAGCGAGGAGAGGCAGTCGGCAATCTCCATGCGGCAAAAGTGCATGCCCGGCGAATGAGCCTGCATCACGGCCGTGGAGCCGTATATGTCCACCACCAGTCCGGGGAGGAAATCCCCCTCTCCATGCACCAGGCGGAAACAATCGTTGTCAGGGCGCATCAACCCCAGCGCCTCGCGCAAATCATAGGCGCGTCGCAGGCGCTCGGAGAAGAACGATGAGGGGAGCTCCTCCACACCGAAGGCGAGCATGCGCACGGCTATGGAGCCTATCTGCCAGTGCCCCACCCCCACGGTGTCACCCTCATGGGTGACCACACGCACGGCGTCGCCCTCTTCCAGGCCGTCGGGCACAGACGCCACGGCTCCGGAGAACACCCACGGGTGGAAGCGCCGCAGGCTCTCGTCCTTGCCTCGTTTGAGGCGTATCTCAGGTAATGACATATCTCAGTATTGTATCAGCTCTTGTTATTATAGGTAAGTATATCAGCATCTCACCGGCATGGCTGTGATTTATCGCGACCACCGCAGGAAAGAAAGCGGATGCACCAGGGTGCATCCCTACATACATGTCCTGATGCACATTTGACTTATGCGTAAAAAAGGAGTATCACTTATTTGAACAGGCGCACGATGTCCATGCCGTTGGCATAGAGCAGAAGCAGGATGAGGAGCACCATGCCGGTGATCTGCGCGTACTCCATGAACTTGTCCGAAGGCTTGCGGCGGAAGATGACCTCGTAGAGCAGGAAGAGCACATGGCCACCGTCCAGGCCGGGTATGGGAAGGATGTTCATAAATGCCAGCGCCACAGACAGGAAGGCCGCTATGTTCCAGAAAGCGAACCAGTTCCAAGACTCCGGGAACATGCTGCCGATAGCGCCGAAGCCGCCCACGCTCTGCGCGCCCTCCTTGGTGAACACATACTTGAGGCTCGAGACATAGTCCACCATCTTCTGATAGCCCTTGGAGATGCCCACGGGGAAGGACTCGAAAAAGCCGTATTTCACCGTGGTGACATTGAAGAGCTTGCGCAAGTCGTTCTCCAACTGGAAGCCTATCTTGGAAGAGGAGTCGAGCTTGACAGGGATGTCGAGCGTGTCCTTGCCGGCGCGCACCACCGTAATCTTGACCGTCTGTCCGGCCTTTCCCTCCAGAGAGGGCAAGAACTCAGTGGCGCCCACGCGGGCGGTATCATTGACAGCGATAATCTCGTCACCCTCGCGCAGGCCGGCCTTGCGGCTGCTCTCATTGGCTATGGAGTGTATCACCACCGGTATGTCCATCTCCATGAAGGCTATACCACGCTTGTCAGTCTCCGCCCCCTTCTCCATCTGCATCAGGAAATCGGAAGGGAGATTGATTACGGTATCCCGACCCTGGCGGAGCACCTTGACCTGCCGTGCCGAGCCTATGGCGTACATGTCGTCGGCTATTTTTTCCACCGGCTTGCCGTCGGCGGAGAGAGGGATGTCCCCGTCACGGAAACCGGCCTTCTGCGCCACCTCGCTATACTTGAGCATCCCCTTGGTGTCCTTGAAGGCGACATGGTCGTCGCCCCACCACCAGGTGATTCCCGCATAAATAAGTATGGCCAGCAGGAAATTGAACAGCACGCCGGCCACCATGATGAGCAGCCTCTGCCATGCTGGCTTGGTGCGGAACTCCCAAGGCTTCGGGGGCTGCTTCATCTGCTCGGTGTCCATGGACTCGTCAATCATGCCGGAAATCTTGCAATAACCGCCCAACGGGAGCCATCCCACCCCGTACTCGGTGTCGCCCCAGAACGATTTCTTGCCCTGAGGCTCCGCAGCGCCCCCCGCTTCAGGAGAATCCTTCGTGACGACGGTCTGCTCCTCAGGGGCACCCTTCAGTTTTTTCTTCTTTCCGAAAATGGCGAAATATTTCTTCGGCTTCCACTTGGCCAGCTCAAACCAAGGGTCGAAAAATATATAGAACTTCTCGACCTTCACACCGAACAGGCGGGCGAAAAGGAAATGGCCGAACTCATGGATTATAACCAGGATGGCGAAAGCCAGAATCAGCTGCGCCGCTTTAATCAGAAACGTTTCCAATCTTTTTCAAGTTTTATGTAAAATCAAATCTCAAGACCGCGCAGCAGCTCTACAGCCTTCTCGCGGGCCAGACGGTTGGTATGCACCAGTGTATCGTAATCTGCGACATGGACGCCGGGTATGGCCTCGAGGGTGGCCTGCACCAGCCGAGGCATGTCGGTGAAGCGTAAGCGGCCCTCCAGGAAGGCGGCCACAGCCACCTCGTTGGCGGCGTTGAGCACGCACGGCACGGAGCCCCCGACCTCAATGGCCTCGAAGGCGATGCCGAGCAGAGGGAACTTCTCCATATCCGGAGCCTCGAAAGTCAGGGTGGCGTACTGCTCCAGGCTCAGTGCAGGAGCCGACGCAGGGAGCCTCTCGGGGTATCCCAAGGCATAGCGTATGGGCAGGTGCATGTCCGGGACGCCGAGCTGCGCCTTCACCGAGCCGTCGGAGAACTGCACCATGCTGTGGACTATGCTCTGCGGATGCACCACCACCTCTATCTTGCGGGGCGGACACCCGAACAGCCACCGGGCCTCGATCATCTCGAACCCCTTGTTCATCATGGAGGCGGAGTCGATGGTCACCTTCGCCCCCATGTCCCAGTTGGGATGGCGCAACGCGTCGGCGACGGTGACATGCTCCAGGCGCTCGCGTGTCAAGGTGCGGAAAGGTCCGCCGCTGGCCGTGAGTATTATCTTGTCGGCATGGCGGACGTCCTCGCCTTCAAGGCACTGGAATATGGCCGAGTGCTCGCTGTCCACCGGGACTATGGAGGCGCCGTGGCGGGGCAGCATGGCGCTGATAAGCTCACCGCCCACCACAAGAGTCTCCTTGTTGGCCAAGGCTATGCGCTTGCCGGCCCTGATCGCGCTCATGGTAGGTTCCAGCCCGCTGTAGCCCACCATGGCGGTGACCACGGTATGGACCGGCTCGAGAGCAGCGCTCTCGGCGATCGCATCGGGCCCGGCCATCACCTCCACGGGCAGGTCCGCGAGGGCCTCACGCAATGCGGGCAACAGCTCGTGGCGGGCTATCACCACCCTGGCAGGCCTGAAGCGCCTGGCCTGCTCGGCCAGCAGGGCGACGTTGCTGCCGGCCGTGAGCACGTATGCCCGGAAACGGTCCGGATACTCGGCTATGATGTCGAGCGTCTGGGTGCCAATGGAGCCGGTGCTGCCCAATATGGCTATATTTCTTATCTCAGTCATGTTAGAATAATCAGTCGTTTCACAATTTGCCCCTTGGGGCGGCGATGTCCTCCTGCTCCTCCACACGCCTTGAGCGGCACAGGTAGTCGCCGGGTATGAGCCGCGTGCCCTCCCGCCACATCTCTATGCCAACCGAGACATTGCGCAGAGTGGCACGCTCCGGAGCCAGAGTGATTCGTTGGCCCGCCAACACGGCATCGCCCTTGTCCACCAGCGGGACTCCCAGATGCGAGTATCGTGTAAGGAATCCCCTGCGGCTCTGGACCATGAGGGAATAAGAGCCCTCGGCAGGGTCATAGACACGATCCACCACATGACCGTCAGCGATGGCGTTGACTCCCACGCCGACGGGCATGATGATCTGCAGCACTTGCGCCGTGCGCGTGTCGCCCACCACTATACCCTCTTCAGTGGGGTCGGCGAACAGCACTGCGTCGGCCGCCACCGGAGAGAGCACGTTGAGATTGTATTTCTCGCGCTCCTCCATCATGGAGACAAAGCGGCGCTCCGCCGGGGAGGCCGTCTTCAGCGAGTCCAGCGGCAGGGGCGCCATGCGCCGGGAGGCATGCACGGAGTCGCGAGGCTCACGGTCGGTGTCCATCAGCGTCACCACATTGTCGAGATATGCCTGGTTGGAAGCCATGACCAGCCCCAGGGTGTCGAGCCTGGCCAAGGACCCTATGACCTGTGTGCGCTCACTGTCGGTGATGAATCCCGGGACGCGACGCTTTATGGGGGACAGGAAAACCAAGGCAGCACCCAGCCCCATGAAGAGCATGGCGCAGACAGAGAGCGTGCACACGAGCCGCACACGGCTTATCCGCACGCTCCACACCTTGCTCAGACGCCCGGCGTCCTCGAGGGTGACCCTGTATTTCCTCAGCCTGAAGCCCATGGGAGAAGAAGCATCACTTTTTCAAACTGCAAAATTAAGCAAATACCCCCGATTTTGCAAACACACGCCGGGGACATCGCGGCACGTGGCCGCAGGCACGGGGGCAGAAAACGTGCCTCCCGAGCATACGATAACCCGAGAAAGTGGCGAACCTGCGGGCGTAGAAAGCCCGGGCATCTATAATATTTTTTAAAAAATTTAACAATTATACGGGGGTAATTTGTTAAATCCAAAAAAGAATTATATCTTTGCGCCAAATTTGCGAACCAACTCCGGCGTGGGTTGTTTCTTAAATAAACTGAAATTATTGATTGTAGAACTAAATAAAGTTAATTATGAAAGTTAGAAATCTTTATTTCGGGGCAGCCGTTGCAGCCGTGGCTCTCTGCGCTTCCGCTGAAGCCTACGGCCAGCAGACCGTCTATGTGGACGAGACCGTAGCCGTGACCGACTTCGAATGTGACAACAACGACCACTATTTCTCCAACTGGCGCAACAACTGGTTCATCCAGCTTGGCGCAGGCATCAACCAGCCCTTCGTGGAGAAAGGCACAGGTGTAGACCGTGACATCAAGGACATTGACCGCAAGCGCATGACAGTGGCTTACAATTTCGGCTTCGGCCGTTGGTT
This sequence comes from uncultured Bacteroidales bacterium, assembly GCA_900552315.1. GTDB lineage: Bacteria > Bacteroidota > Bacteroidia > Bacteroidales > Muribaculaceae > Lepagella. The sequence continues at coordinate 5,481 of URZM01000122.1, forward strand.
CAGCCCCTACATCGGCTTCCGCATCAACGCCATCGGCGGCGCCCTGCACTGGGACAACCCGACCAAGGCACAGCCCTACAACGGCTGGACACGCGCCAAGCACGTGAACGTGAATTTCGAGCTGATGTGGGATATGTTCAACTCGCTGGGCGGCGTGAACCCCAACCGCGTGTTCTCCATCATCCCGTTCGCAGGCTTCGGCGGTGACTACATGTGGCGCATCCACGACTCCGAGGGTCGTTTCGCAGCCGGCTCCAACATCAACGGCAAGGGTGACCAGGGCATCAAGGACGAGAGCTGGACTCTGCCCGTGACCGCCGGTATCCAGTTCCGTTTCCGTCTGTGCAAGTATGTGGATTTCTTCGCAGAGGCCCGCGCCACATTCTACGGCGACAACTGGAACAACTGCTCATACGGCGACCCCATCGAGGCCAACGTACAGGCACTGGGCGGCTTCAACATCAATTTCGGCGGCCGCGGCTGGGGCACATTCAACGAGTGTGACTACATAGGCAAGATTGCCGACCTCAACAACCAGGTGAACGGCCTGCGCAGCGAGCTTCTCGGCACCCAGCAGGCTCTGGCAGCCTGCGAGGCACAGCTCCCCTGCCCCGAGCCCGTGGTACAGAAGGACTGCGCCAACGCTCCTCTCATGACCACCGTACGCTTCACCATCAACTCCGCCAAGATCATGCCTACCGAGGAGGTTAACGTCTACAACATGGCAGAGTGGCTGAAGGCCAACCCCAACGAGAAGGTGAACATCGTAGGCTACGCAGACAAGGACACCGGCACGGCCGCATATAACCTGAAGCTCTCCGAGAAGCGTGCCAACGCCGTGGCTGACGCTCTGGTGAATACCTACGGCATCTCACGCGACCGCCTGAACATCCGCTTCGACGGCTCCGACGTACAGCCTTACAGCACCAACGACTGGAACCGTATCGTGATCTTCACGCAGAAGTAATCCGGACCG
>URZM01000123.1 GCA_900552315.1 uncultured Bacteroidales bacterium
CCAATGGCGAGAACGTATACCTGCGCGGTTTCGGCAGTTTCATACTCAAGACCCGCAAGGAAAAAACTGCGCGTAACATTTCCAAGAACACTACAATCATCATTCCGGAGCACAAGATTCCCGCCTTCAAGCCCGCCAAGACTTTCCTTGAGGAAGTGCGCTGAACAGGCAGAGAGCGCGGTCCACGTGCAAGCCAAGAATAGAAATCTTATTATTTAACTCATAAACTTTTAACTGATATGCCCAGCGGAAAGAAAAGAAAAGGCCACAAAATGGCCACTCACAAGCGTAAGAAAAGACTGAGAAAGAACCGTCATAAGAAGAAATGATCCGGACGGTCCGGATTGACCACGCTTTTGCGGCTTTCACCACAGGACGAGAGCGTCGCCTCCCGTAAATGTGGAAAGTCTCAGCCATTATAAGGCTACAGGGAAGCGCCTCGGCGCATCCCTGTAGGGCTTATATGGATTCCCGGCAGGTCAACACTCATGCCTGTCTCCCGATACCGCACCCTTTTTCACAAGGGTCGCGACCCCTATGAACGCCATCCCATGCGAGGGATATCCATACACATCCTGTTTCGACCCGATTGCGGCACGGGTTCCTAATCAAGCCGCACGCACAACCCCGCGAGGGGACACAACCACATCAATAAGACTAATGAAAAGCGAGCTCATAGTTGACGTTCAACAAAAAGAGATTTCCACGGCATTGCTGGAAGACTCGCGTCTTGTGTCGCTCCAAAAGGAGAGCCGCAACATCGCTTATGCGGTGGGCGACCTTTATTTTGCCAAGGTGCACAAGCTGATGCCGGGTCTGAACGCAGCATTTGTCAAGGTTGGATATGAGAAAGACGCTTTTCTTCATTACCTCGATTTAGGCACGCGCTTCACTGCTTACTCAAAGTTCATCGAGGCGGCCTTGGCCGACAAACGCAAAGTGCCGTCCATAGCGGATTTCCAGAAAGAACCGGACATACCGAAGACAGGTGTCATAGCCGAAATACTTTCCCCGGGAAGCAACCTGCTCGTGCAGATAGCCAAGGAGCCGATAAGCTCAAAAGGTCCGCGTCTCACCACCGAGATATCGTTTACCGGCAGATACATGATCCTTATCCCGTTTGCCGATAAAATCAACGTCTCACAGAAAATCAAAAGCACCGAGGAAAAACTGCGGCTCAAGCAGCTCATATCCATGATCAAGCCCAAAGGCTTTGGCGTGATAGTGAGGACCTCGGCCGAAGGCAAAGGAGTCGCAGACCTTCACAACGAACTCAGGGCATTGCTCAAAAGCTGGGAGGAGTCCATAGCAAAAATGCAACGCAGCACCCCCCCCACCCTCATATACGAGGAAGAGTCCCGCGCCGTGAGCGTGATACGCGACATATTCAGTCCATCATTCGAGAGCATACATGTCAATGACTCCGAGACCTTTGAGCAGATACGCGAGTACGTCGGCATGATAGCCCAGGAGAGGAAAGAGATTGTGAAGCTGTATGCCAAGGACACTCCGATATTCGACCATTTCGGCATAACACGCCAAGTCAAGAGCAGTTTCGGCAAGACGGTGTCCTTCAAGAGCGGAGCATACATCATCATCGAGCATACCGAGGCCCTGCATGTGATAGACGTTAATTCAGGCAACCGCGCGCGCGCGGGAAATGACCAAGAGACAAACGCCCTGGACGTGAACCTCAAGGCGGCAGACGAGATAGCACGCCAGCTGAGACTCCGCGACATGGGCGGCATCATCGTCATCGATTTCATAGACATGGCCAAGGCAGAGCACCGGCAGGCGCTCTACGACCACATGCGCGAAATCATGGCAGGCGACCGCGCCAGGCACAATATCTTGCCGTTGAGCAAGTTCGGCCTCATGCAGATCACGCGCCAACGGGTGCGTCCCGCATTGGACATACCGACAACCGAGTCTTGCCCTTCCTGCTATGGCAAAGGCGAGATTCAGCCCTCTCTCCTGTTCACCGACACATTGGCCGAGAAAATCGACCTCCTGGTCAACAGCTTGGGCGTAAGCAATTTCAAGATGTATGTACACCCGTTTGTGGACGCGTATATAAAAAAAGGGTTCTTTTCCCTGTATTCCAAATGGAAACGCGCCTACAGCCGCAAGTTCAAGATTATCGCCGACGAGAATCTTGCCTACCTCCAATACAAGGTGATAGACGACAGCGGCAAGGAGATAGACCTCAAGGAGGAGAAAGATACCAGCTCAAGCCAGAGCCACAAGAAACGCACCAAAGCGAAAAATCGAGCTAAAGAAGAAAACGCCGACTGACAAAGTCAAGACATGCATCAGGACAACTCACTCCTGACAATGCCAAGTATAAAGAACAAGTGTGCCGACACCTTGATGTGCCGACACACTTTTTTTGCACTTTCTCACATGCAAGGAATCCTACATCACAGGTGGCTTAGGCATTTTCATACTACGATTCGTTATGTCATTCTCAAACCACAATCTTAAAGCTCTTGATGTCTGAACCGTATGACACCGTGACAATATAGATGCCGCGAGGAAGGTCAGAAATGTCGAAGGTGGTTCCAGTTCCTGACATGGCTAAGCGTCCGTCAATAGAGTAGAGGCCCACCACTGCATCAGCGGCACCGCTTATAAGCAAAGAATCCCCAGAGCGAATTACCCTGATTTCATCAGCGCCGACAATCGGAGCAGAGACATTGCCCTCGATACGGAATGCGGGAGACAGGTACTGCATCTGCGTGTTTCCGGACATGTCTTCCAGAATAATCACAAGGTCATACCAGCCGTCAGGCGAGGGAGCTGTGACACCTTCAAGCGTTCCCCGGTAGAAATAGCCGAAATTAGGCATCATGAAGAGATCAGGAATCTCCTTAACCTCAATAGGGGCCAGGTCAGCGTCATCCACTCCTGTTGGCGCACACATCACAGCGACATTCACCGGGGCCGACTCGAAGCACTCCCCGTTATAATTGAAATCAGCGGCGGAAAATTCCAGTACGCCCTGCGAGGGATGCCCGAAGCGGTCGGTTATACGGTCTTCGTTGTCCTTGAACATAAGCATCTGCACGGTGGGAGGCGTATGGTCTTCAGACTTTTCATCCCAGCCAATTTCCGTCTGCGTGAATCCGGGCATATCGTCTACCCTGACGTTGCCGTTATGGAACGACATCCTTACCTTGGCCGGAGCCGGAGCGGACTCTCCCCTTGCCACCTGCCACTGCTCAAGCCCTGACACCGGTCCGGAATATACCGTCTGGCCGTCTACAAAAACATCGACATCCGTCTTCAGCAGGTCCTGATTGCGCACCTCGCCGAAGCGGCCAATGAACACGGGTGTCGCAAAATCGATATGCACCCCGTTCTCATAAACCTCATGCGGCACCATCGTAGAGCATATCGGGGCGGAGTTGCCGTAGGGTGCGGTCTTTTCCTCATGCCTGTAAGAGAATGAGGGATGCCCGGGCAGCTCACTTATCAGTGAACCGTCAGACGGGACCTGAAACAAGTAATTGCCCATCGCCTCGCTATGGTTATTGTTCACATGCTCCCATGTTCCGTCCACATTCCTGACCGGGAGCCCGACCATAGTCTTGCCGCCTTCATACACGCCATGATAAACCATCATGTCCAGGCAGCGGTCCCCGGCTAATGTCTCCTGAGGGGCACACACGCGAATATTCATGTCGTCATAGACGAAATCAGCTATGACACCACCCAACTGGACACCATCCACAAGGTCTTTGAAACCCAACAAGAAATTGCGGTCGCCACCGGCACCCGCCTCGTCGAACACAGGGGTATGCACATACTTATCCGCATACGGGACATAGCCGGACACATCATTGGCAAAAGAGCCCGTACCGTCAGTCTTCGCGTCAACCCTGACAAGATACATATTCCCGGCATCATCATTCATTATAGAGGACTGGAATATGCGGTAATCATCGGACAACCTGTTGATGCACAGCTTGTATCTGCCCGGCTCCACGACACCCTGCACATAGCAGTCAGTGGCCGAAACTATCCTGTTAACCATACCCGCATCCCTGTTCCATATATATGTCAACCCGTACCAATAGGCAATATTCGCCTCATCGCCGTCGGGACTTTCGGCCGGAGAACCGTCACAGTTGAGCCAAGGCAGACGCATCGGCTCACCGTCAGGGAGGAGTTTGCTGAATGAAATGTTCTCAGTGGCCTCATCGGTGCTTATAGTCAGGCTCATGTCGCCGTCCACGCGGACATCCTCACGTATTACCAATACTAAGTTAGACTCATCAGCGGAGGCTTCGACCCAACAGGCAGCGTATACGTCATAAATGCCGGGAGGCACCATGAACTCGGCAGTTCCATCCTCCACCGGTTCAGGCAGTGAGTCATCATCCTCCCAGTCATAGTCATTCTGCCACAAGTCAGAGTTGTAGATGGAGTAGGAAGGCGAATGTTCCCCCTCCTTCAGTTCAAACCTGCAAGTCACCTTGCAGAGCTTCTCCCCCGCTCTCGCGGGAGCGTATCCCACATGTTTTCTTTCCGGGACTGGCAAAGCCTCATACCTCACTGTCCCGCAACTCGTTTTCTCTCCAGCGACATGTGTCCCGGCAGGCGACGCGCTTTTAGCAGAGAGGAAACCGCTCCCCGTAAACGACAAGGACAGCACCATCAGCGCGACAGCGTAAAAGCGTCTTTGAAATGTCTTTGTTCTCATTCAATAAATTATTTCGCGAAGGCCGATTGCACCCTCCTGTTCAATTCTCAGACACCGAGCAATCGGACCACCTCGCCAGCGGATCGGCATCTCAATTCCGGTGGCAAATTTACACCTAAAATCTCCTGTTCACGCACTTTTATCCATCTACTGAGTATCTACTGGAGGTTTCAAGGGCATGTTAACGGAAATATTTGTGTAAATTTGCAGATGAAATGAAGAAGCTGATATTAATAGCCCTGATTCTCGCATGTGCCGGCTGCCACAAATCCGGGAACCCTCGCGACCAATTCAAGTGGCCGGAGACAGGCACACCCTGCGACTCGCTGCTCCAAAGATTGGACACGCAATACTTAGGGTTCACACCTCTTGACACCATGCAAGCCACTCTCCACGAACTGGAGCGGCAGTCTGCGAGACATGGCATAAAAGAGAGGATGGAAGGATGCGTAAACTACTGGAAAGGGTGTATGCTGATACGTCAAGGCTGCGACAGCGCCGCACTGCCCTATTTCAGGCATAGCGAAGCTGCCGACGATTTCGACAAAGGGTATGTCTACCACAGGGCCAGATACTATGTGAACTATCTTTCGGGTGCAGACTCGCGCAAACAATTCTCCGACCTGCTGGAAGACCTCGACTATTATGAGAAGGTCGGCGACGTGCCGATGCAGGCCATTACCACGGGACGCATCTGCAACCAGTTTTTCGCATACGGAGACTACACCACCGCCCTGCGCTATTCACTGGAGGCGGACTCCTTATTTGCCCTGAGCGGACAGACAGGGGGTAGACTGAAAAACAATCTCAACCTGTCAAACACTTTATACAACGCGCCTGACGGGGACACCCTCAAGGCTGACAGGCTTCTGCATGAACTTGTAAGCCTGCCATCATTGCCGCTTGACCCGGAAGTGTGCGGGGCTGTACTCCGCAACTCATACCTGCATTTCAACGACACCGCCTCGCTGCTGCACGCCTCTCACCTCTCCTTTCAAAACCCGGCCGACATAGAGGGGCATGCGGTCTACAACCTGCTGCTCGGGGACATGTACAACGACCAGGCCAGAGTTGATTCCGCCAAGAAATACACGCAGCGCGCTCTGGATGATGCGGAGAAAATCACGAGCCACATGCGACGCGCCATAATCTATGACCTCGCGGCACGGATGATGCAGGTTGAGGGAAAGACCGACAGCCTTGTGTTCTACATGCAGAAGGCCGCCTATGAGCGCTCGGCGTTCATAGCCGAAAACGAGGGAGCCAGACTTGTGGCCATAGACAACGCCCGCAGGCTCGCGATACACGAAAACGAAAAGCGGCACCTGCAAAGGGAAAACAGATTCAAGATAACGGTCATAACAGCGATTGCATGTTCTTTGGTCATTCTCGCTTTATTTTATGTGTTCAGAAAACGGAAACAGGCCGAGTTGAAGCGAATGGAGAGCGAACTGGAAATGCAACGCCTGAACCGCGAGATAACGGCGATAGCGCTCTCTATGGAGGAAAAGGACAACCTCTTCAACTCCATAACGAAGAAGCTGGACAGGATGCGAGAAGAGCATACCATACAGCCATCGGTGGCGACGCAGCTTGAGACAGCCATAAACCTTCACCTGGGCAACAAGGAGGAAAGAGAGAATCTCCACACCATAATCACCGGAGCAAA
>URZM01000124.1 GCA_900552315.1 uncultured Bacteroidales bacterium
TCACGGGCGGCTGTCGTACGGATAAACCAGCTGTCAAGAGGATAATAGAGCACAGGCTTGTCGGTACGCCAGCAGTGCGGATAGTTGTGCACATGCTTCTCTATCTTGAAGGCCTCCCCGCTCTGTTTCAGCTCGAGTGCCAGCACCACGTTCAGGTCCTCGGACTTCGAGGCCGCCTGTTCGTCATATTTGCCGCCGGGATTGAATCGCGGGTCGTAGGCGTTCTTCACGTAATCACCCTCATGCTTTGAGTACAAAGGCACGTCCACACAGCGCTCCACGAACTCCGGGGCGCAATCCTCAAGCCTGTAATAGCGGCCGCGCAGGTCCACCATCGGACGCGTCTCCCCCTTGCGGTCCACCATGAACAGGGATGGTATCCCTGCCGCCTTGGCCACCTTGGCGTCATCCGCGCCGAATGTGGGGGCTATATGCACTATACCCGTGCCGTCCTCCACTGTGACATAGTCACCCGGTATGACACGGAAAGCCTCGCGGCTCATCTCCACAAACCGGTCATCACCGGCCTGGAACACATCCTCGGGATGCTCTTCGGCTGCTTTGGTCACAAACTCTGGGCTTATGTCCGTGAGCTTCTCCAAGGGCTTCACCCAAGGCATAAGCTGACGGTAACGCATCCCGAGCAGCTCGTCGGCCTCATACTCCGCCACAAGACGCCAGGGAAGCACCTTGTCGCCGGGCTTGTAGCCCTCCATATCGGTCTGCTCTCCTTCCGGCTTGAAATACGTGTGCATGCAGTCCTTGGCCAGCACCACGGTCAGCTTCTCCCCGTTATAGGGATTGAAGGTGCGCACGGCCGCATACTTGAAACGGGGACCGATACACAAGGCCGTGTTGGAAGGAAGCGTCCAGGGAGTGGTGGTCCATGCTATGAAGCATGCGTCTCCCCACCCCTTCATGCCCTCCTTGGGCTCCTCGATATGGAACAGCACCGTGGCCGTGGTGTCTTTCACGTCCCGGTAGCACCCGGGCTGGTTCAGCTCGTGGCTGCTCAGTCCCGTGCCGGCCGCAGGCGAATACGGCTGTATGGTGTACCCCTTGTAGAGATACCCCTTGCCGTAGAGCTGCTTGAGAAGCCACCACACGCTCTCTATATACTTGTTGTCGTATGTGATATAAGGATTGTCAAGGTCCACCCAATAGCCCATCTTGTGGGTCAGGTCGGTCCACTCCTTGGTATATTTCATCACCTCGCGGCGGCAGGCGGCGTTATACTCGTCCACCGAGATTTTCTTGCCTATGTCCTCCTTGGTGATTCCCAGGGTCTTCTCCACCCCTAACTCCACGGGCAGGCCATGCGTGTCCCAGCCGGCCTTGCGCTTCACGTGGAACCCCTTCATGGTCTTGTAGCGGCAGAAGATGTCCTTGATGGTGCGGGCCATCACATGGTGTATGCCCGGCATGCCGTTGGCGCTCGGAGGACCCTCATAGAACACGAACGAGGGACAACCTTCTCTCTCTCTCATGCTGGCCTCGAACAGGGCATGCTTGTCCCAAGCCTCGAGCACCTCTTTGTTTATGTCAGACAGCGACAGCTGTCCGCTGTATTCCTTGAATTTCATATCTGTGTCGGTCTTGTTTTCAATTATCAGAATTTGCCACCCTTGGCCCCTTTGGCTCCCTTCACGCCTCCGCCCAAGGCGAAGATGTTGGAGTCGTAGGTGAACGTCTTGCGCTCTATGGCCCTCTTGCGTTTGAGGGCCAAGGCCACAAGCTTGTCCATAAGCTCAGGGAACTTGATGCCGGAAGCCTCCCAGAGATAGAAGCTCAGAGAGCCGGGTATCGTGTTTATCTCGTTGACATATATGCTGCCGTCAGCCTCGTCTATCATCACGTCCACGCGGCTCACGCCGTGGCACGAGAGCACACGGAAGGTCTCACCGGCTATGCGGCGTATCTCCTCGCTCACGACCTCGGGCAGGTCTGCCGGTATGCGCTTGTCGCTGTTCTGCATACCCTTCGCCCCTTTCGTGCCACCCATGTACTTATCCTCGTACGAGAGGAAATCACCGGTCTTGATAGGCTCCTCGCACACGCTGCTCTGATGCTCGTCGGCGTCGCCGAGCACTGAGCAATTTATCTCCTTGAGCTGCTCTATCATATGCTCCACGATGATGCGGGCAGAGAATTTTTCTGCATTATCTATCTTCGCTATCAGCTCCTCACGGTTGGCCGCCTTGCCTATTCCCACGCTGCTGCCCAGGTTCGCAGGCTTCACGATTACCGGATAGCCGAGTTTGCCCTCTATCTGCTCTATGAGCGCGTCCTTCTGCGTGAACCATTGGCGGTCAGTGAACCACACATAGTCCACCACAGGCACTCCGCACTCACGAAGTATCATCTTCATGGTAATCTTGTCCATGCCGTTGGCCGACGAAAGGGTGTTGCACCCCGCAAAGGGTATGCCTATGGTCTCAAGCAGACCCTCGAAGATTCCGTCCTCACCGTTGGTGCCATGAAGCACCGGGAGTACGACATGAAGCTCGGCCACCACCGGCTGCTTCTTGGAGAACATGCCTCCCTCCGCCTTGTAAAGGTTATAATCGCCGAACTCCGGACGCATGAACACCTCAGTACTCTGGTCCGTGAGGCTCTTCATGTCGCGGTAATTGCGTATCTCCAGTAGTTTGGGACCGGTGTACCATCGTCCCTGCTTCGAGATATAGACCGGAATCACGTTGTATTTCTCAGGATTCATCGCGTTGATGGCCTGGAGGGCCGAGATTACCGAAATCTCATGCTCCACGGAGCGGCCACCAAAGAAAACTGCTACATTAGTCTTCATTTCGTATTGCTGGTTATCTTTTCTATATTTCTTCTTTTATTGCGAGCCGTGACCATCCTACGCACTCGCCCATAGAGACGCAGCCGTCCCGCGTACTCGCCTTTCGAGCCGCAGCTAACCTACGCACTCCATTTTCCGAATCGCGCTTACGTGCTTACGCGCTATGCCAAACACCACAGCGTACAGCCCCTGCATGAGGATACGCACAGGCACGCATTGCGCACACGCTACACGCACATACACGCGCGCGATTGTCGCGCAAAGTTAATGATTTTTTTTGACCTGACCATCACCCCACTCCAAAAGTATCCCAAGACTCACCAATATTCGCTCACTTACGCCCGGCTTCCAAATACTTACCCGTCATCTATCACCAAAGCCCACACGTCTCCCATACCGCCAGACATGCACATAATTCCCAACCAATCCTCTATAAATCCCCACCACCTGACAATCCATCCCTCTCACCATCCCTCTCATCACACCTATCACACGAGTTTACGACTCCCCAGGCTGGTCCGCAGGTTTGCCATTCCGTCCGATTGTTTGTAACTTTGCATCAAATCATACAACATTGCGTCCATGAAAAAAATCGTAATCGCAATAGACTCGTTCAAAGGAAGCGTCACCTCAGACGAAGCCAACCGCAGCTGCGCCGAGGGCGCAAGAGCCCTCTTCCCGGATTGCGAAATAGTGCAGGTGCCAGTGGCCGACGGCGGCGAAGGTTTTGCCGAGGCTATGGCGCGAACACGCAGAATCGAAGACAGAGAAATCACGGTACACGGCCCTCTCGGAGACATGACACGGGCAAGGTATTTCTTCGACCAAGACTCGCGCACGGCCATTATGGACATGGCCCAGGCAAGCGGCCTGACACTCGTCTCCGAATCATGCCGCAACCCGCTCCAGGCATCATCATTCGGTACCGGAGAGATGATTCTCGATGCGTTGCGACTCGGTGCAGAAAAGATTATCATAGGGCTGGGAGGAAGCGCCACAAACGATGGAGGCATAGGTATGCTCTCCGCTCTTGGCACTCGATTCCGCGATGCCTCCGGAAATCTCCTCCCCGGCATCGCAGCAGACCTGGCACACATCCGCGAAATAGACCTCAACGGCATGTCGCCGTATCTCAAGAAAACACAGTTTACCGTAGCCTGCGACGTGCAGAATCCACTCCTCGAAAAAACAGGAGCCACCTTCACTTTCGGTCCTCAGAAGGGTGCCGACATAGGCATGTTGCAATCCCTGGAACAGGGGATGAAGAATCTCGTAACACAAACCGCAAAAGTCAAACCGACGACCTATGAGAATACACCTGGAGCAGGCGCGGCAGGAGGCATCGGGTTCGCATTAATGTCATACCTGAACGCCTCCCTTCACAGCGGGATAAACATTATCCTTGAAGCAAACAACTTTGACAAGATTATCCAAGACGCTTCACTCGTTATTACCGGAGAGGGTTCAATAGACGCACAAACGAATAACGGTAAAACAGCATACGGCATACTCAAGAAAGTTAAATTGTACAATATACCAACCATAGCATTATGTGGTCAAATAAACGATTATGAAACAGTCTCCAATCTCGGTTACACATCCATAGCAAGCATAATAAATAAACCAATGACTCTGCATCAGTGTATGGACTCAGAAACAACTAAGAACAACATAAAGCACACAACAATCCAGCTGCTAAACATAATTAAACAATACATCATATCATAAATAATAGAGTATAAAATAATCACAATACAATAGCATCAACTATCTAAACATAAAAGTATAGGCTGTCTACGCATAATTCAATTATAATAATGAGTGTTAATACATTGACAAATAAATTTGCCCGACAATACTCTAATTTAACATGCTCGATAATACTCTTATTATATATAATCTATATCAGTACTGAATTATATAAGCACACACAATAACATCCTCAAATCACATACTCAAATCTTCTCAAGAATAAAAAATCGATAAAATACTCCCCTACACGACACATCATGAGATTCGGCTATTTCGATATAGGCTTCGACTCAAATTCAAAAATCCAAACCTCAGCAACCGCCAATACCCAAACCCGAACCAACCAATTTTGACCCACTAAAATATTTCAAGCAAATGCAGAGTGCATGACGGGACGTAGTGACCATGTAGGCAGCATGTAGGGATGCGCCCTCAGGAGCATCCGCAACAAAGGAGGTGAGTTGATAAAAGCGAGAGCCTGACAAGAACATGACTCTAATGAGAGCCGAAAACGTAATGAGCCAAGTTCCCCTTACAAGGGCCTGGCCTGGACCGGGCAAGAAATAGAGAAAGCAAAAAGGGTATACCTGAATTTCAACAAGAGCCCAATCCGTTATCCGTCCTAAGAACCTTTAATCGACAGCGCTCACCTCTAAGCAGTTACAGGGTAGGGAAACGCTCCCTCACTTTTTCTCGGGAGTGAACGTCTCGTAGCTGTTGTCGTCATAAAAGATAGTTATACGCACCACTTTACGCGGATTGGGGCTATTTTGAGCTATTTGAGATGCAATGTTTACATTCGCAAAATCAACGTTACTACGCTGATTTTCAGTATATTTAGGCAATACAGCAGCCTTACTTAAGTCGTTGAGATTTGCATTTGCACTTTCAACCGGGTCATCCTCCATGAATTTGGCAGCCTCGGAGACGAGAGTGGGATTTATCGGCTTCGGAGCAATCATCTCCCCCTCGCCAAACATGAGCCACAGAACCGAGAGGTCAGGAAACACGTCATGAATCTGTTTCACGACAACATCGGAGAGTTTCTTGTTTCGCCCTGAGAGCAGCTGTGAGAGGGAAGGGCGGGGGATACCGCACTTGTCGGCGAACTGGGAGTTCGTCAATCCCTCTCGGTCCATAAAGAGCTTTAGACGAGTGGCTACGCTTTGGTCTTCCATTGCAAAATTCAGTGTTGAAAATTGAATATGCAAATGTAACTATAATTTCGCAAACCACAAATTTATTTCAGCAAATTTTAAATTTTATTCTGCGATTCGATTTTGCAAACCCCATCAAACTGTTTGCAACAACACGAGTTGCATTATTAAACATGATTACAGCTGTCTCAACCTTGTAATCTGATGGTCAACATATTCCCGAAACATCGTCTTCTTTGAACGAACCATATAGGACCGATGGCGAGCGTTCCTGTACCCACCACTTTAATTTTGGATTATATCAAACAATATATCAACCACTTAATTTAAATGTTAAAAACTATTAACGCATTGTATTCGGTTTTTGGAACCGTTTTGTGAGCTGAATTAATATTCTGGAACCCTTATTTGCTCTTGCAATTCTCAACTCCTGGTTTTGCTTTTTAGAATCCTCATTCGAAAATCATGAGTGATTGCATTTGCATCATTTACATTTATCAACAAGATTTTGTAAATCCGGCCTCGTGTCAATTTTATCGGCACACCATATCAGTGATATTGACCAACGAGGAGCGCACTCGCGAGGGCAAGCTAATCTCTTAAAGCCGTTCTCAGTTCGGATTGCAGGC
>URZM01000125.1 GCA_900552315.1 uncultured Bacteroidales bacterium
CAGACGCTCTGAACCAACTGAGCTAAGCGCCCTGAGATTTTATTACTAACTTAAACTGCCTATTTACACGCTTCACAGCGTCGATTGTTTTACCGTTTTGCGATGCAAAGTTAGACCTTTTTTTTCGCCCCGCCAAATATTTTTTTACTAATTTTGTAAAAAATTTCAGGGCCAGACCCGGCCATAAGCATTAACAATCTAATAATCAAACATATATGCAATTGGATTCTCTTACAGCCATCTCTCCGGTCGACGGGCGCTACCGCTCCAAGTGCGAAAAGCTCGACCAGTATTTCTCGGAATATGCCCTCATCCGCTACAGGGTGAAGGTGGAGGTGGAATATTTCATAGCCCTGTGCCGCCTGCCGCTTCCCCAGCTCGAGGGCGTCGCGCCCTCCACACTCGAGGAGCTGCGTTCCATATATAAGGAGTTCTCGCTCGCCGACGCTCGCCGCATAAAGGAGATAGAGTCGGTCACCAACCACGACGTGAAGGCTGTGGAATATTTCCTAAAAGAGAGATTCGACACCCTGGGACTGGAAGCCTACAAGGAGTTCATACATTTCGGCCTCACGAGCCAGGACATCAACAACACCTCGGTGCCCATGAGCGTGAAGGATGCGCTGCACGAGGTGTACCTGCCGCTGCTGCGCGAGCTGACGGACACCCTCGAGGCTTACGCACAGGAGTGGAAGGAGATACCCATGCTGGCGCGCACCCACGGCCAGCCCGCCACCCCCACCCGCCTGGGCAAGGAGGTGGAGGTGTTCGCCTACCGCCTGCGCAAGCAGACAGAGCTGCTGGAGGCTGTCCCCGTCAGCGGCAAGTTCGGCGGCGCCACGGGCAACATGAACGCGCACCGCGTGGCCTATCCCGGCATCGACTGGCCCGCCTTCGCCGACCGCTTCCTGCGGGAGCAGCTGGGCATAGAGCGCGAGAGCTACACCACACAGATCTCAAACTACGACAACCTGGCCGCCCTGTTCGACGCCCTGCGCCGCATCAACACCATAGTGCTGGACCTCGACCGCGATTTCTGGCAGTACATCTCCATGGAGTATTTCAAGCAGAAGATCAAGGCCGGCGAGGTGGGATCCTCGGCGATGCCCCACAAGGTGAACCCCATAGACTACGAGAACTCGGAGGGCAACCTGGGGATAGCCAACGCCATCTACGCCCACCTGGCGCAGAAGCTACCCGTGTCGCGCCAGCAGCGCGACCTGACCGACTCCACGGTGCTGCGCAACGTGGGTGTGCCCATGGCCCACTCCATCATAGCCTTCGCCAGCACCCTCAAGGGCCTGGGCAAGCTCCTGCTCAACGAGGAGGCCATACGCGCCGACCTGGGTCACCGCTGGAACGTGCTGGCCGAGGCCATACAGACGGTGCTTCGCCGAGAGGGATATCCCAAGCCTTACGAGACCCTGAAGGCCCTGACGCGCACCAACGCCGAGGTCACGGAGCAGAGCATCCGCGAGTTCATCGACTCCCTGGACGTGCGGCCCGAGGTGAAGGAGCGCCTCAAGGAGCTGACACCGCTTAACTATACCGGCTTCTGATGGCTGCGCCCCGCGAGTTAAGGATAGCCGACTACGACTATGCGCTCCCTGACGGGCAGATAGCGCGCCATCCGTGCGAGCCGCGCGACGCGTGCCGCCTGCTGGTGCGACGCGCGCCAGGCCAGACGGAGCACCACACCTTCACCGACCTGCCGGGGCTGCTGGAGCCCGGCTCGCTGATGGTGTGCAACAACACCCGCGTCATCAACGCCCGCATACGCATGCGCAAGCCTACGGGCGCGGAGATAGAGATTTTCTGCCTCGAGCCGGACGAGCCGCGCGACTACGCGCAGGCCTTCCAGGCCAAGGGCTCTTGCCGGTGGGTGTGCCTGGTGGGCAACGTAAAGCGCTGGAAAAGCGGTGAGCTGCACAAGGAGTGCGCGGGGGCGGACGGTGTCCGCTTCACCCTCTCCGCCTCCCTGGGCGGCGAGGCTCCGGGGGGAGCGAGGTACGTCTCGTTCAGATGGGAGCCGGACACGCTGACTTTCGCCGACGTGATAGCCGCCGCCGGGTTCATACCCATCCCCCCATACCTGTGCCGCCAGAGCGAGCAGTCCGACTCGGTGGACTACCAGACGGTCTACTCCAAGATAAAGGGCTCGGTGGCGGCCCCCACCGCCGGGCTGCATTTCACCGACTCCGTACTGGAAGCCATACGCGCCAAGGGGGTGGAGACACGCGAGCTGACGCTGCATGTGGGCGCTGGCACCTTCCAGCCGGTGAAGAGCGACACCATAGGGGAGCATCCCATGCACACCGAGACAGTGTGCATAGACCGTCCGCTGCTCGGAACCCTCATCGCCGCCCTGGAGAGCGGCCGGCGCGTCACGGCCGTGGGCACCACCACGGTGCGCACACTGGAGAGCCTGCCCCATCTGGGGCGACGGCTGCCTGAGCTGCACGTGGACCAGTGGGACGCATACGCCGACGATTTCGACACCCTGGAGGCGCTGCGCTCACTTGCCGCATACATGGACGCAAACGCGCTGGACCACCTGACGGCCACCACGGCCATCATGATAGCCCCCGGCTACCGCTGGCGGGTGGTGGACAGCGTGGTGACCAACTTCCACCAGCCCCAGAGCACGCTGCTGCTGCTCGTGGCCTCCTGGCTCGACGCCCACTCAGGCGCCCCGTCAGAGTGGCGCGCCATCTACGAGGAGGCCGTGCGCCTCGGCTACCGATTCCTCTCCTACGGCGACTCCATGCTCCTTTCCGCCCCATGAACGCCGATTGCTCTTCCGGGCAGGCCACGCGCCGCAGACGGCTGCGGCCTCTGGCCAGGCGGGCGGGAGCCTTGCTCTCCCGGATATTCTCATTCGCGCCTTTTCTGGCGTGGTTGGCCTCTCTGGCGGCCCTGGCGGCCCAGCTTCTCATATTCCAGCACCTGGTGGTCGGCGTCAACCCTTGGCTCACGCTCTCCCCGCTTGACGTGGTCGGCGACGTGGCTCTGGCGTTGCTCCCCTTCTGCCTGCTTCGGCCGTCATGGCGCATCAGCGTCTGGGGGCTGGTGGGAGCCGTCACCTTTTTTTGCTGCGCCAACCTATGGTACTGCCGCGCATTTTATGACCTTATGCCGCTTGAGTCGCTTGGCATGGCAGGCAACATGCAGGACCAGGTGGTGGACGCCTTCTTCGAGCAGTTGCGATGGGCCGACCTGTGGCTGGCCGCGCCTCCCCTTGCCTTGTGGGGTGTGCTGTGGCTGCTGCGCGGCAAGTGGCGGCGGGGCAGCTTCCCCACGTGGGCCAAGGTTGCCTTGACATGTGCCTCAGCGGTGCTGTACATGGCCGCGTACATGACCCGCGTTTACCGCTACCAAGCCTCGCACCCCGGGCAGGGGAGCTACGCCTCCTTGCTGGCGCGTTATCCTGAGCTCTCCAAGGCCGACGCCTACAAGCTCACACAGCATCTGTCCCGGATGGGCTATGCGGGCTACACCCTCTGGCAGCTTCACGAGTGCCTGGGAGGCAAAAGCCTGGGCGCCGAGGAGCGCGAGCGTGTGGAAAGCTTCTGGCTCACCCGCTCGCGGCTGCCCCGCGCGGCCGGCTCATACGCCGCCAACCGCGACAAGAACCTTATCCTCATCATCGTGGAGTCTCTGGCCTCCGACGCCGTGGACATGGAGGTGAACGGCGTGAAGGTGGCTCCCTGCCTGAGCGGGCTGGCCCACTCTGACTCCACCATCCTCTTCACCCGGGTGCAGGCACAGGTGGCCCACGGACGTTCCAGCGACGGCCAGTTCATCTACAACACGGGGCTGCTGCCCCTGCGCCACACGGCCGTGGCCAAGCGTTATCCCACGGCAGACTATCCGTCGCTGGCCAAAGCCCTGGGCTATCGGCAGGCTTGCGAGGTGGTGGGGGAAAAACCCACGTTCTACAACCACAGCCTCACCAACCTCTCATACGGCTACACACGCTTCAGCCACGCCGATGACGAGTGGTTCAAGGACGACCGGATATTCGCCAATGCCGTCAAGGAGATAGCCTCGCTGACCCCTCCCTTTTTCTGCACCGTGATCACACTGGACATGCACGACCCCTACTGCAACCCGGTGCCAGACCCCTCGCCCATCTCCTCGGCCAGCGGATATGACAGCCGCGACCTGGTGTATCTGGACAAGGTACATCATTTCGACGCCCTGCTCGGCTCATTCCTGCAACGGCTGAACGCCATGGGCATACTGGACCGCTCGGTGGTGGTCATAGCCTCTGACCATGAGCCGCGCAAGACCGCCTTGGGCGACAGGGGGCTTATCTCCTCGGACCTGCTGTTCATGGCGGTGGGCACCGGAGGCCCGGGAGTGAAATCTGACAGGGTGGTGGGGCAGATAGACGTGATGCCGACTATCCTGGACATCATGGGAGTCAAGGGTTACAAATATCCCGGGCTGGGACACAGCTTGCTTGCCGAACCCGGGCGGCATGGGGCCGTGGACGCATACGGCGAGGCATACGGCGTGGACAGCGACGGGCTGCGCCGTGAGCTTGACGAGGCATGGGCCGTAAGCGCGCTCATGATCGAGGGAGGCTATTTCCGCTGACGCGAGTGCCCGGGCTTGCGGGATGACGATGGCGCGTACCCAACTTTAGGACGGGGAAAGGCGTTAATGAGTGTAAACACCCTTTCTTAAAGCTATGAACGCAAACACACAACCGCGCCGCGTCACCATGGACGGCTGCACAGCCGCCGCATACGTGGCCTACGCCCTCTCGGAGGTCGCCACCGTCTATCCCATAACCCCTATCGCCTCCATGGGCGACACCGCAGGGCGGTGGGCCTTGCAAGGTCGCACCAATTTCATGGGACAACCCATGCGTGTGAAGGAGATGGAGAGCGAGCTGGGCGCCGCAGGGGCCACCCACGGGGCGCTCTCCGCAGGCGCGCTGGCCACCACATTCACATCCTCACAGGGCCTGATGCTCATGATTCCCAACATGTACAAGATAGCCGGCGAGATGCTGCCGGGGGTGTTCCATGTGGGCACCCGCTCGCTGGCCACCCATGCCCTCTCCATCTTCGGCGACCATCAGGACGTGATGGCGTGCCGCGCCACCGGCTTCGCCTTCCTGGCCTCATGCTCGGTGCAGGAGACGCATGACCTGGCTCTCGTGGCGCATCTGGCCGCATTGGAAGGCTCGCTCCCCGTATGCCATTTCTTCGACGGCTGGCGCACCTCCAACCAGATGGACACCATCGAGGTGCTGCCCTACGAGGCAATGTATCCACTCATAGACCGCGAGGCGCTGCGCCGATTCCGCCTCCGGGGACTTAACCCCGAGCACCCGCTGCTCAGGGGCTCGGCACAGAACCCCGACGTGTATTTCCAGAACCGCGAGGCGCCCAACCGCTGGTACGCGGCCTTCCCCGCCATAGTGCAGAAATACATGGACAAGGTGGGCGAGCTTACCGGACGCGCCTACCGCCTGTTCGACTACGCGGGGCACCCGCAGGCCGAACAGGCCGTGGTCGTGATAGGCTCCGCCGCCGAGGTCACGGAGCAGGCACTCGCCGCGCTGAACGCCCGGGGCTACAAGGGAGGCGTGGTCAAGGTGCGCCTGTACAGGCCCTTCGACGCCGACGCCCTGCTGAAAGCCATACCATCCACGGTACGCCGCCTCACGGTGCTCGACCGTACCAAGGAGCCGGGAGCCGACGGCGAGCCGCTGTACAAGGATGTGGCCACCGCCCTGGAGCGCGGCGGCCGCCACATGGAGCTGTACGCCGGACGTTACGGTCTCTCAAGCAAGGAGTTCGACCCCTCGATGGTGAAGGCCGTGTTCGACAACATGCGCTCCCCCCGCCCCTTGCGGGAGTTCACGGTGGGCATAGACGACGATGTCACACACCTCTCCCTGCCGCGCACATCCCTGGCCATGCCCGCTCCCCCGGTATTGCTGCAGGCCAAATTCTACGGGTTCGGCTCTGACGGCACCGTAGGCGCCACCAAGCAGGTGGCCAGGGTGCTGGCCGACACGTTCGGCCTGTATTCCCAGGCCTTCTTCCAGTATTCCGCGAAAAAGAGCGGAGGCTACACCATCTCGCAGCTGCGTCTGGACACCAGGCCGATAAAGGCCGACTACTCTATAGAGCAGGCCGACTATGTCGCATGCCACAAGGACACATACGTGCACAAGTACGACATGGCGGCAGCCCTGCGCGACGGGGGCATATTCGTGCTCAACTCCCCCTGGGACACCCTCTCCGCCCTGGAGGCGAATCTCCCGGCCTCGCTGCGGAGCGCCCTGG
>URZM01000126.1 GCA_900552315.1 uncultured Bacteroidales bacterium
ATCAGCCCGAGGAGCTGGTGGGCAAGACCCTGGAGCATATCAAGCTGGAACTGGAGGACAACTCCACGAGCCGCGTAATGAACGCCA
Source organism: uncultured Bacteroidales bacterium (assembly GCA_900552315.1). Lineage (GTDB taxonomy): Bacteria > Bacteroidota > Bacteroidia > Bacteroidales > Muribaculaceae > Lepagella. Next base: position 88 of record URZM01000126.1, read on the forward strand.
TAGCCTTCAACATGGCTCCCTATTTCGAGCACATCCACGCACACAAGCCTATAGACATAATCTACACCCTGGAGGAGACGAAGCATCCCACGCGCGGCGAGAAAATCCAATTGATGATACGCGACATACGCCCCTCCAAGTAGGCAAGAAGCAGACAAACAAGAACCACGCCGGGCGCCGGCGGCAGCATACCCATCGAAACAGACCCTCTCGACATACTCAAGAAATACTGGGGCTACACCTCGTTCCGCCCCATGCAGCGCGAGATTATAGACTCCGTGCTTGCCGGGCACGACACATTGGGCCTGCTCCCCACCGGTGCGGGCAAGTCGGTCACATTCCAGGTGCCAGGCCTGGCGCTCGGAGGCATAACGCTCGTGGTGACACCTCTTGTGGCCCTGATGAAGGACCAAGTGGACAACCTGCGTCAGAAAGGCGTTAAGGCCGCCTATCTTCATTCAGGCATGACTTACGCCGAGACCAACCATGTATGGCGCGCGCTGGCCACGGGACACTGCTCGTTCCTTTACGTGGCTCCCGAGAGGTTGCTGTCACGCCGCTTCATGGACGAGATCCACACCCTGCGCGACATAAGGCTGGTTGTGGCCGACGAAGCACACTGCATCAGCCAATGGGGCTATGATTTCCGTCCGGCGTACTTAGGCATCGCGTCCCTGAGAAAGATACTCCCGGCCACTGTCCCATTCCTGGCCCTCACGGCCTCGGCCACACCGGCGGTGGCCGACGACATCTGCCGTGTGCTGCAGTTCCGGGACAGGATGGATTTCAGCACCTCTTTCGCGCGCCCCAACATAAGCTACGTGGTGCGACACACTGAAGAGAAATTACGCCAAACAGCTCACATACTCAGCAAGGTGACCGGGACCGCCATAATCTATGTGCGCAGCCGCACCCTTACCGTAGAGATAGCGGAAGAGCTTAGGAGATACGGCATCAGCGCGGCCCCGTTCCACGCCGGGCTCGATTTCGAGGTCAAGGAAAGCCGCATAGAGGAATGGAAACGGGGTGAGTGCCGCGTGATGGTGGCAACCAACGCCTTCGGCATGGGAATAGACAAGCCGGACGTGCGCACGGTGATACACTGGGACCTCCCCCCCTCCATAGAGGAATATTACCAAGAGGCCGGACGTGCCGGGCGCGACGGCATGCAGAGCTATGCGGTGCTCCTGGTGGACAAACTCGCCACGGCCCGTATGAAACGGAGACTGACAGAGGCTTTCCCGGAGAACAAGGTATTGCTGCGTATATACGAAAGGGTGTGCAATTTCCTGGGAATAGCGCTGGAAGAGGGGTACGACCGCATATATCCCTTCGATATAGACAGGTTCTGCACCACCTTCAAGATGCAGCGTCTCCAGGTGGAGAACAGCCTGAGCCTGCTCTCCATAGGGGGATACATGAGCTACATCGACGATAGATCCGGAGCCGCGCGAATCCGCATCACATGCACACGCGAGGAGCTGTACGGAGTATCGGACCCGGACGGCCACACGGAAAGCGTGCTTCGTGCCATACTGCGCAACTGCCCCGGCGTGTTCGCCGACTATGTGCCCTGTCCTGAACGCAGGATAGCGCAAGAGACAGGCCTCACACCCGAACAGCTGTACGAGACCCTCAACGCACTGCGCGCACGCGGCGTGGCGGCTTACGTGCCGCGCCGTTCGACACCGCTGATATATCTGCCCACCTCACGCGAGGATACTCGCCACATGCTGCTGCCCGAGACCGCCTACCGGCAACGCAAGGAAGCCATGCGGCAACGCATGCAGGCTGTGATAGATTTCGCAAACGGGAAATACGGTTGTCGCGCCGCTCGCATACTGCGGTATTTCGGGGAAAAGTCTCCCGAACCGTGCGGCACATGCGACATCTGCCGGCAGAAAGCCAACCCCCTCGACGCCGAGCGCCGCCGGGACATACGTCACCGCGCCTGCAAGCTGCTTGACACCCGTGACACGGGCATCAGCGCACGCGAGGCCATGGACCTGTTCCATCCTTACGGACGCATGGCGCTCGAGGTGCTGGACACCCTGACGGACCAAGGCGCCGCGCAGGCATGGGACGACCCCACCCGAGGACGCGTGTTCTCACGCATATATTCTTGACAGACGGAATGATACAGGACATAGACATAAGAACAACCCCGGAAAGCGCGGCCACCCCTGCCCTGCTGCTGGCCGAGTGCGCCCGGGCTGCAAAAATCAAGGAAAGCGACGTGCGCGACCTGCGCATCACACGCCGTTCCATAGATGCTCGCCAACGCCGCGTGATGGTGAACCTGCGCGTACGCGTGGCCACCGCACCCGACACGGAAATCCCGGCCATCTGTCCGCCGGGACCCGCTTTCCCACACACCGGCGACGACAGCCCGCAAGTGGTGATAGTAGGAGCCGGGCCGGCTGGCCTGTTCGCAGCGCTGAAAGCCCTTGAGCTGGGCATACGCCCCACGGTGCTGGAACGAGGCGCCGACGTGGACGGGCGCCGAGCCATCCTCAGCCGCATAAGCCGCGAGGGGACGGTGGATCCCGACACCAACTACAGCTTCGGCGAGGGAGGCGCAGGCGCATACTCCGATGGCAAGCTATACACCCGTTCCAAGAAACGGGGCAACGTGGAGGAGGTGCTCGCCACCTTCGTGCGCCATGGAGCGAATCCGGACATATTGATAGACGCGCACCCGCACATAGGCTCGGACCGCCTGCCGGGTGTGATAAAGGCCATGCGCCACACAATAGAGGAGCACGGAGGGAGAGTGCTTTTCCACACCCGTGCGGACCGGCTCATGCAAAACCGGGAGGGAGAGGTATGCGGCGTAGAATGTGCCGACGGCACACGCCATCTCGGGCCGGTGATACTGGCCACAGGCCACTCTGCCCGCGACACATACCGCATGCTGCATGCCTCCGGAATCCCGCTGGAAGCCAAGGGCATTGCCATAGGGGTGCGTCTGGAACATCCGCAGGCGCTGATAGACAGCATACAGTACCACGACCCCAACGGACGAGGCAGGTGGCTCCCGGCGGCTGAATACTCCTTCGTGGAGCAAGTGGAGGGGCGCGGGGTGTACAGCTTCTGCATGTGTCCCGGCGGGGTGATAGTCCCCGCCGCCACGGCGCCGGGGCAGCTCGTGGTGAACGGCATGTCGGCCTCCGCACGCTCCTCCAGATGGGCCAATTCCGGCATGGTGGTGGAGGTGCATCCCGGCGACATCGAGGGATACGGCCACCACGGCCCGCTGGAGATGATGGAGCTTCAGGAGAGCCTGGAGCATGAGTTCTTCATGGCCACCGGGGGCACCCTTCGCGCCCCGGCCCAGCGCATGACCGATTTCTGCTCCTCCAAGGTAAGCGTCACGCTGCCCGACTCCTCATACATACCGGGCCTGATGAGCCTGCCGCTGCATTTCCTGCTACCCACCTTCATATCCACGCGCCTGCGGGAAGGCCTGCTCAAATTCGGGAGGAAAAGCCGGGGATTCCTCACCCCGCAGGCCACCCTCGTGGGGCTCGAGAGCCGCACGTCGGCCCCGGTGCGGATTCCGCGCGACCCGCAAACGCTGGCCCACGTCAGCGTGCCCGGCCTCTATCCCGCAGGCGAGGGCGCAGGCTACGCGGGGGGCATAGTGAGCGCCGCCATGGACGGCATACGTTGCGCCCAGGCGGTCGCCGCGCAATACTACAATCTCTAAAAAAACAGAAGAACGATGACCACGATCCTTAACATAGAGACCTCAGCCCAGAGCTGCTCGGCCGCCGTATGCGCCGAAGGCGAGGTATTATTCGAGAAGAAAGAGGCCGAAGGGATGAACCACGCGCGCCTGCTGGCCCCCTTCGTGCAGGAGTGTCTGGACTACCTGACGCGCCGCGAGCAGAAGCTCGACGCGGTGGGCGTGAGCATAGGCCCCGGCTCCTACACCGGCCTGCGCATAGGGCTGAGCCTGGCCAAAGGTGTGTGCATGGGCAAGGATGTGCCTCTGATAGGGGTGCCTACCCTCCAGATAATAGCCGTGCAGACGATGTTCTCAAGTTTCGACTGGCAGGGCGACGAGCTGCTGGTGCCCATGCTGGACGCCAGGCGCATGGAGGTGTACACCGCCACCTACGACTTCGCCCTGAACGAGGTGCAGCCCGTGCGCCCGCTCATACTGGAGCCGGACTCGTTCGAGGCGCTGCTGGCCGCCGGCCGGCGGCTGGTGATGGCCGGTCCCGGGGCCGTGAAGGCCGAGCAGCTGTACGGCTCGCTCCCGGGAGTGGAGATGCGCACGCGTATAGCACCCGACGCGCGCGGCATGATGGCCCTGAGCGACAAAGCATACCGCGAGGGACGCTTCCTGGACACGGCCTACTGCGTGCCCGAATACCTGAAAGAGTTCCAGGCCACGGTACCCAAAAACAAGGTTTTGGGACACTGATTTGCAAACCCGGATTTTTTTTGCTATTTTTGCGAATTATGACAGAGAAGACTATTCCAGCAATGGATTACAATACAGACAAGAAGCAGCTGGTCCTGCCAGAGTACGGACGCAACGTCCAGAACATGGTGGACTTCTGCCTCACGCTCCCTGACCGCGAGGAGCGCACCCTGGCCGCGATGGCCATAGTGGGTGTCATGCGCAAGCTCACGCCCCAGCAGGCCAACACACCTGAGAAGGAGCAAAAGCTTTGGGACCACCTCAACATAATGAGCGGATTCCAGCTCGACATCGATTTCCCGGTGGAGGTGCTCTCCGCCGAAGAGATGGCCCCGGTGCCCAAACCCATACCTTACAGCACCAACCGCATCCGCTGGCGCCATTACGGCAAGAACATAGAGCAGATGGTCCAGGTGGTGGCGGACCTGGAGGAGGGCGAGGACAAGGAGATGCTCATATCCCTCATAGCCCACCACATGAAGAAGCTCCAGTTCATCCACAACAAGGAGGGGGTGGACGACGCGAAGATACTGCGTGACCTGGCCATATACTCCGGCGGCAAGATAGACCTCGACCCGGAGACATACCTGCTGCACGAGTTCAAGGAAGTGCAGGTGCCCCAGAACAACCAGGGGAGCCGCAAGCAGGGACGTGCAGGCAACCGCCGCCGATAAACCCATTACCACACAACCCGCTCAAAAAACAAAAGCCCGTGAGTACATTCATAGTGGAAGGAGGCCACCGCCTCTCAGGCAAGGTGACCCCGCAGGGAGCCAAGAACGAGGCCCTGGAGGTGATTTGCGCCACGCTCCTCACCCCGGACAAGGTCACGATAGAGAACGTGCCTGACATCCTTGACGTGCGCAACCTCATATTGCTCCTCCAGGAGATGGGGGTGAAGGTGCGCCGCACCGACACGCACACATACGAGTTCCAGGCCGACGACATAGACATAGACTACATATCCACCCACGCCTTCATATCCAAGGCCCAGAGCCTGAGGGGGTCGGTGATGATCATAGGCCCCCTGGTGGCCCGATTCGGACGCGCGGTGCTTCCCAAGCCCGGCGGAGACAAGATAGGCCGGCGCAGGCTCGACACCCATTTCCTGGGCATGCAGAAGCTCGGCGCCGAGTTCCGTTATGTCTTCGACAAGAAAATCTACGCCATCAACGCCCCCTCCGGACTTTCCGGCACATACATGCTGCTGGACGAGGCTTCGGTGACCGGCACGGCGAACCTGATACTCGCCTCCGTGCTGGCCAAGGGCCAGACCGTGATATACAACGCCGCTTGCGAGCCCTACATTCAGCAGCTCTGCCGCATGCTCATTGCCATGGGCGCGAAGATAGAGGGCGTGGCCTCCAACCTGCTGCGGATCACCGGGGTGGAGAGCCTGCACGGCACCACCCACCGCATGCAGCCCGACATGATAGAGGTAGGCTCGTTCGTGGGCATCGCGGCCATGACAGGCTCGGCCCTGACACTCGAGAACGTGGACATGCGCGAGCTGGGCATAATGCCCGACGCCTTCGCCCGCATGGGCATCAACATGGAGCAGCGAGGAGGCGACGTCTACATCCCGGAACGCGACTCCTACCAGATAGAGACCTTCATCGACGGCTCCATAATGACCTTCGCCGACGCTCCCTGGCCCGGGCTCAGCCCCGACCTCCTGAGCATATTCCTGGTGGTGGCCACGCAGGCATGCGGCTCGGTGCTGATACACCAGAAGATGTTCGAGAGCCGCCTGTTCTTCGTGGACAAACTGATAGATATGGGAGCAC
>URZM01000127.1 GCA_900552315.1 uncultured Bacteroidales bacterium
TCGGCCGTCATGGCCGGATGCGGGTAGCGGTAGCAATATCTGGGTTCTTCCTGTTTCACGCTGCAAAGTTACAATAAGTGTCAAAACTACACAAATTAAATTTGTGTCAAATCTACGCATTTAACACTCTTTAATAGATATGCCCGTATACAGGAAAATAAAGCCATGCTTGCGAAGCCGCGTGTGAGAAAAAATTGTTACCTTTGTCGCATAACTGAGAGAGTATGAAGGCACATGTCATATATATACATAAGAAAACGCAAGTCGCCAAGGACTCCATCATGCTCCCCTCTATTTCATGCCTCCCTGGAAATATATTTTATGCCGATGATTCCCAAGTCTTTCAATAGCCGTTTCGCTTTCCTACGTGTTTCAGGACTCTTTGTCAGGAGTGTTTTGTCATTGTTCCTGTTCCTTGTCGCTACGCTGCCTCTGTTGAGCCGGGAGACGGGAGGAGACCTCGCCACGCGCCGGAGCGCCGAACTTATAGGGCGCGCCAAGTCATACATAGAGGCCGACACCCTGCTCGAGCGTGCCGTGGAGGCGTTGAGTATAGTGGCCAACCGTTATTACGACAATCCCAAGGACCCTGCCGCACGCCGAGACGCCGTGGAGGCAATGACACAGTTGGCAGGCATATATTCCTACCGGATATTCGATTTCGCACAGGCCTACAATTATGTGGCCACGGCGCGTATGATAGCCGAAGAGGAAGGGGACGACTACCATCTGGCGCATGTGTTGTCGGTGATGGCCAACCTGTTCGTGCTGAGCGGCAATGACGATGAGCGCACGCATGCGGCCATAGACTCTCTCACGAGGCTCAGCCTCTCCCATGCCCTGAAAGGTAACAACGAGGACGTGATAGCACGCCATGCCGTGAACATGTCGCTCTCGCAGGTGCAGTACAATGACTGGGGAGGCTATGCGGCGGATGTGGCGGCGGTACGCAAGCATGCCTTCTCCCGTGGGTCGGTCTACCGCGCCATAGCCGATGACATATTCGGAGGGATGGACGCTTATTTCGCCGGTGACTGCGCGCAGGCCGAGCGGCTCCTGGAGGCCGCCTATAATCTCGTGCCGGAGCGCCAGTACACGGAGCGATACCGTTACGGCATACTTTATCTGCTGCAATATGTGTATGAGAAGAGCGGGAACTACGCCGCCGAGGAGGCCAACCTGCGCAAGCGCCTGGATATGGCCACCGACTTGCATCTTGACGATTACCGCATGTTCACATATGAGTGCATGCGCAATTTCTGGCAGCGCCGCGAGGAGCCGGATTCTGCCTATAAATACCACGTGGAGTACCTCTTGTTTAAGGACAGCTTGGAGACCGGCGCCGGCATGAGCAAGATCGGGAGCATGGATATGCTCAGGCAGATTCAGAAATCCGATGAGGAGATAAGGCAGCTCTCCTTGCAGAGGCAGCGTGACCACAGACGGCTTGTGGTGGCTTTCGCCATAATCATAGTGGTTGTGGTTGTGGCTGGGGTGCTGGGTTGGCTCTTCTCGCTGATGCGCCGCAACCACAGGCTCCTTTATGCCCGTCATCGGGAACTGCTCGACCTTCAGGACAGGTATGACCGCATGCTCGATTTCACGGCTCCCGAGAGCCCTGAGTGTTCGGCCAACCCTGAGCCCGCTGCACGGTCCATTCCTCGCGAGGGGCTTGCCGAGGCCGACGCCGAGGTGCTCCGCCGCGTCTTCGCCAGGATAGTCCGTTTCATGGATAGTTCGGATAAGATATATTCCCCGGGCTTCTCGATCGATGAGCTCGCAGCCTCGCTGCATGAGCCGAAGCGAGCCGTCTCCAATGCTGTCAATTACTGCTCCGGCGGCAATTTCCACCAGTTCCTGAACACCTACCGAATACGAAAGGCATGCGCCATGATGCAGTCCGAGAGCCGAGAGGCACGCACTGTGGAGTACATAGCCGAGGCCTGCGGTTTCCGCTCCCGCACCTCATTCGCCTCCCTGTTCAAGAAGAGCACCGGCCTGACCCCGTCCGAATACTGGAAAATGTCTCAGGCTCCGACCGATGGGTGACCTTTGCAGCCTGCGCGGGCGCGAGATGATACATCTGACGTATCGAAACGCGTTCTGATACGTCAGAGAGCCCGATTGCCTTGGAGGTATGGTGTGCGAATATCTAATTTTGCCATCGAAGGCCGGACGCTGTTCCCCCTTCGTCAGTATTCATTTAACACCAATCTTCAACATGAGGAAAAATCTACTCAGCGCGGCATTGGGCGCGGTGGCTCTGACGGTCGCGTCAAACGCCTCTGCCGCAGTCAACGTCACTGTGACGCCTATCAGTGAGGAAGCCTATCAGATGCGAAAAGCCGTTTCGGTCAGCACGGCCGACGTGATAGTCCAGGAGAATTTCGAGTCATTCACCCAAGGTACTCCCGAGAACCCCGACTGGGACCACAAGCTCTGTTCTCACTATGAGAGCGAGCTGATCAGCCCCTCCATGACCCACGGCGCGCAATGGAAAGGCCACAACGTCTACATGGCCGGCGGATGCGCGGCGCTGTGGAACCTCAACAGTCAGGATCCCGCCTACATTGATACGCCCATGATGGACTATTCAGGCACCGTGACCGTCTCGTTCCTGGCCAAGGCGATTCCGACCACCTGGGAGGAAGAGGATGAAAACGGCGAGATGAAAACCTGGTACTTCACCAACACCACTGTGATGGCCCGTATGGCCACCGATGACAACCGTGAGTTTGACTATGGCGACCCTTACGCGGTGGCCGCCGACGGCACTTTCTTCAGGCTCCCCTTCTATCCGGACAAGGGTTGGTGTGAGGTGAAGATAGAGTTCGACAACTATTCGGCATACAACGACGCCTTCTTCGAGATTGCCTCCGCCGGGCATCTTCTGGTGGATGACATCCGCGTGACCCAGTCGGTGGACAAGTTCATCGGCGCCCCCGTGTTCCAGGGCTTCACCGGTGCCACCGAAGACAGTTTCACTGTCTCTTTCACCCCGGTGCGGCGCGCCTTCAACTACTATATGTATCTCTACGAGCTTGCCGGTTACGACGATGATGGCAACCCTGAGTACAAGACGGTGATTCCCATCGAGAGACTGTTCTCCGAGGAAGACAAGGAGGCTATCGCGCAGATGGGCATGACCTTGCAGGAGTACTTCGAGTTCATGGCGGAACAGATGGGCATGACTGTCGATGACATGCTGTCGATGATGACTTATGACAAGCCTTACAACAATATGGCATCCGTTGACGAGGACGGCTCGTCGCTGTACACGTTCACTTACACCGGGCTCGACCCCGAGAAGCAATATTATTTCGATATCCGCAGCCATTGTTACAGGACATTCTCTCCGGAAAACATACGGCCTGTCAACGTCATAGGCTCTCCGGAGAACCTTGCCGCCACGGATGTGACCGAGGACGGCTTCGTGGCCAACTGGAAGGGAATCTCCAAGGCCGAGGGTTATACCGTGGATCTTTATGGCGTGAACGAGTGTCAGGAAGACGAAGATAATTTCGTGATTTTCCAGGAGGATTTCGACGCCACCGAGCATCTGACCGACGCCACCGACATCAACAACCCCGAGGCCACAGGTCCGGCCAGCGACATTGTATTCGACGATCTCACCTCTACTCCCGGCTGGAAATTCGGAGACGACGATTATATACTGCTCGTGAAGGGCAAGGCCGGCCTGGGGGTTGACGACTACGGTTGTTATCGGCTCACCTCTCCCTCCATGTTCGTCGGCAACTCCGACAAGGTTGTCCTCTCGCTGTGTGTGGAGTGTCCAATGAGCGGATTCGAGGTGCGTATACGTTTCGCGGGCAAAGTGTATTCTCTCCAGTCCGAGGGCAAGAAGCTGGAAGGCGAGGTCGAGCTTCCCACATTCGGATTGCAGGAAACCGATTTCGCCATCTCCGGTCCGGACGAGGCTCCCATTTTCATCGATTATATCACCGTGATGCAGCCCTTGAAGAAAGGTGACCTGACCTACACATGGCTTGGCCGCGAGGAGACCGACGTGACGACCACCTCCTTCGCCTTTGACGGCCTTGACCCGGAGGAGTTCGACATGTACGCCTTCTGTGCGGGTGCTTGGATGGGTTCAGGCAAAAACAAACTTTCCTCCCTGGACGGCGGACGTATGCTCGTGGATCTGAAGAACGGAGAGTCCAAGCCCGTGGATGTCGATGAAATCGAGATTGCCGGAAATGTAGAGGAGGTGGAACGCTACACCCTTGACGGCCGCAAGGTCAGTGCCCCGGTGCCCGGTGTGAACATAGTGCGCTACTCCGACGGCTCGGTACGCAAGGTCATGGTAAAGTGAGTGAATAGTATATAGTTCTCAAAAGTGTTGGCCGGGGAGTACGGTATCGCTCCGTGCTCCCCGGCGTATTTGTTTTAACCGATGAAAAGACATGTTTTCGGGCTCGCTGTTGCCCTGTGCTCCCTGACGGCGGTGCAGGCCGGCTCCCTGGATTTCACTTATAATTTCGACAACGCCCGTATCGGGTGGCTTGGTTACGACAAGACCGAGACCTACGACGTGGCCCTGTTCCTCGACAACCCGTCGCTGGCCGGAGCCAAGGTCACGGGACTCTCCGTGGCGGTGCCTGAGCAGGGGATAGCCAACCCCGTGGCGTGGCTGTCCTCAGAACTGAAGCTCAAGCGGAAGAATGGCCGCTATCTCAACGTCCCGGACATAGCCGAGGCCACGGCCACCGTGACCGACGGGGTGCTTTCGGTGACTTTCGCCGAGCCTTACGTCATCCCTGCCGAGGGTGTATATGTGGGCTATTCCTTCGAGGTGACGGAGCTGGACGCCTCCACCTCCGCGCCTGTGAGCACGGTCCCCGGCTCCGATGAATCCGGACTCTTCCTTCACTCCTCCCGCACCAAGACGCGCTGGGCGTCCTTGACAGCCGACACGGGCAGCGTGAGCGCCATGACGGTGCGCCTGCAAGGTGATTTCCCCGCCTCTGCGGCCTATCTGCTGCCCGGAGAGATTTCCGCTGCTGTGGACCAGCCGTTCAGCGCCACGGTGACGATGGTCAACGGAGGCACACAGCCTGTAACCTCGATAGAATACAGCTACAAGGCCGGCGATTGGTCAGGTGTCGGCACAGCCACGCTTGCCACAGCGTTGCCGGGCGGCATTTGCCGCAGCACGGCTTTGGCGCTCAGCTTCATGGGAGTGCCGGATGTCGGCTCCTTCCCTCTGGAGCTGAAAGTGACCAAAATCAACGGCTCCATTTCCGACTGCGCTCCCACTCAGGGCACACTCGAGGTCTTTCCTTTCATTCCGGTGAACCGTCCCTTGGTGGAGGAATACACCGGGCTGTGGTGCGGCTATTGTCCGCGTGGCTATATGGCGCTGGAGCTGATGAGGCATACCGTGGGAGACCTCTACATAGCTGCGGCCTATCATAGCGGTGACGATATGGCCTTCCGGGGAGACACCCCCAACAGCCCCGGCAGTTATCCGGCCGGATATATAAACCGCAGTGTCTCGACATCTTTCTCGAAGCCTATGGAGGATTGGCAGGATGCCAGGACAACTATGCCTGAGGGTGATGTGTCAGTCTCGGTGAAATGGGCCGATTCGGAGAAGAACGCGCTCTCGGCCACAGCCACGTCCCGTTTCATCCGCGATTACGCCAAGGCTGACTACCGCATCCAGTTCATCCTCATTGCCGACGGACTCGCTTCCCATGATTGGAGACAGCATAACTCCTTTGCCGGCAAGGGTGACGAGTATCCATACATGGACAATGAGTTTGGCCGTATCTTCACCGAAGGGAAGAGCTACGTCTCGGGTCTCACGTTCAACGATGTGGCGCTCCTCTCCACCGACAAGGAAGGATTTCCCTCTTCCGTCCCCTCCGTCATCGAGGCCGGGCGCGAGTACTCGTTCTCATACACGTTTGACCTGGGCGGTGTGTCGGACATGCTTCGAGACATGGCTCCGGACAAAATGCGTGTCATAGCCGTGCTGCTGGACGCCGCTTCCGGCAAGGTAGTGAACAGCAACTCCTCTCCCTATCCGGACGGGAGTCCCTTCGTGGGCATTGTGAAGCACTCCTGTGACCCCGACGCGGTGGAGACGGCACGCTACGCCCCTGACGGCACACGCCTGTATGCCCCGGCACCCGGCCTGAACATAATCCGTTACTCTGACGGCTCAGTCCGCAAGGTGCTGGTACGCTGACTCTCTTCCCCCCCTGATTGGGTGTCGGTGGCGGATCTCCTCGCGCCATGTGTTTTCTCGGCGGGGTCTATATACTGCGGCGG
>URZM01000128.1 GCA_900552315.1 uncultured Bacteroidales bacterium
CGGACGGGTCCGACTCGGCGCCTTGAGCCAGGGCGGATTTCAAGGCATGCAAAAAAATTTTGGGAAAGTTTGCGTTTATTCTTGGTTTTCAGTAACTTTGTAGGAAATTAAAGTCTTTGTCATGAAGCCTTTTCTAAGTCTGGGTGGCGGCTATCGCAAGCTGAGGGTGTTCCGGGTCTCGGAGATTATCTGTGACCTGAGCGTCTATTTTGTCAGGACGCGTATCCCGCAGAACAGTCGCACACGCGACCAGATGGAGCAGGCGGCGCGCTCAGGGAAGCAGAACATAGCCGAGGGGAGCGCGGCCTCCACCACCTCCCGCGAGACGGAGATAAAGCTGACCAATGTGGCGCGCGCCTCGCTGGAGGAGCTGCTACTCGACTATGAGGATTATCTGCGGCAACACGGGCTGGAGCAGTGGGGCGACGGACACCCGAGGCTGGCCAGGCTGCGCCGATATGTGTGTAGCGACAGGTTTATGGCCAACCCCATGGAGTTCGCCGGGAGGCTGGCGGACGAAGAGCTGTGCAACCTCGCCATAACATTGATAAACCAGGCCACCTACATGCTGCGCCGGCTGATGGAGGCGCAGCAGGAGCAGTTCCTGAGGCATGGAGGGGTACGCGAGCAGATGAGCCGCGCCCGCAGGGAGGTGCTCGGCAAAGGCAAGTGACTGAAGCCGCAGTCGGACGAGCCCGAAATCAGACTGAACAGGTGCCTTTTTTGAAGGCAGACGAGTCCGACTGGTCCGACTTCTCTGACGACAATCCCCGCCTCGACTCCCGTTTTTCTTTTCAGGGATGTTAAAAAACACCGCCGCAACAAAAATTACATGGCAAATTGTTGCGCCACCGATAATAAATAGCTAATTTTGCAGGGTGAAAAATGCACGAGGCATGCCTCGTAATCTCTATGCGCCCTACGGCCGCATAGAGAGCCATCATTCTGACTTGACTCATCTTACATAAAACAACCTAAACAATAAACCTATAAGAAGAATCTTACTATTCTTGTCCCTGCTGATGCTCCTCCCCTCCCTCGCCTCAGCAAAGGACATAACCGTCACACCCTCACTCTTTTCAGTTGGAACGGATATGGTCCAAACTAATGATGGGACAACATTTTCAAATGCTGCGACTTATAATCTCGTTAAGGATGCAGCCTCGTTGAAAGTTGGAGATAAAATCATCATCGCATCCAATAATAAGGCTATCAGCACCACTCAAAATAACAACAATCGTGGAGCAGCTGATGTATCAATCACAGATGACTGCATTGTTAGTCCTGGAAATGATGTTCAGATTCTCACCCTTGACAAGAATGACAAAGGGTATTATTCTTTCTATGACGGAACCAGCGGATATTTGTATGCGGCAAGCAGTTCAAGCAACCATCTGAAGACACAGTCAACTCCGACGGATAACGCCTATGCTGAAATAACGATTGACCCTACAACCGGGGTTGCCGCTGTGACATTCAAGGGCACAAACAAGAAAAATCAGTTAAAATACAATGCGTCCAGCATACTGTTCTCTTGCTATAGCTCAGGCCAGACAGACGTGTATATTTATAAGTTAGTAGATGATTCTGAGAAGAAGGAGTATGCGCCTGATTTTCAGAATATGAGCATGACGGTGGGGGATGTGAGCAGCATCGACCTCGGTGAGGAGCATCCCGATAATGTCGTGTTCAGCGTGACCTCTGGCGACACCGTGACGGTGGAGGGCAATGCCATCACTGCCGTGAAGGAGGGTGAGGCTGTCGTTTCCGCCACCTGGGCAGAGGATAACGTGTGGAAGGCAAGCTCCGAGCCTGTCACCTTTACGGTCACTGTCGCTCCCAAGCCTACGGAGCCTCAACTCTATGAGCCTACATTCGCAGGCCAGAATTACATCATGACCATCGGCGATGCCCCCAAGTCGCTTGAGTTCGGGACCAGACATCCGGTATTCAATTATACATACACCCCCGAGGGTGTTGTCAGCGTAGACGCTGAAGGCAATCTTTCCGCTTTACAGGCCGGTGAGGCAGATGTCACTGTCACTTGGACCGGCGACGAAGACTGGATAGGCAGTGAGGCCTCGTTTAAAGCAACGGTCAACAAGAAAGTCTATACCTCCGTCTTCTCAGAGACCTACTCAGTGAAGGAAGGTTCGACCTTGCAGCTCAATCCAGGTGAGAACGCCCCTGAGATTACATACTTAGTGGACGATGAATCCATAGCGACAATCAGCGACAGCGGCCTGGTCACCGGTTTGAAGGCCGGCTCCACTCTTGTTATTGCAGGCTGGGGAGATGACATCTGGGCCGAAGGAGAAGCCATGTTCACGATTACCGTTGAAGAATACACACAGCCACTCGTAGTAACCTTCGATTTCACTCCCAAGGCCGGCTCTTACGGCATGACTCCCACGAATTCTTCGAGTCATTATGACAGGGACTTAATGGAGTTCTCTGAGCAAGGCATAATTGCAAAACTCCAAGGCAAACGCAGACTATGGAACAGTAACAGTGATACCTCTGATCTACGTTTTTACAAGGGGGACAGTGAAGGTGGTCCTGGCTCAATACAACTGACTGCTCCGTCAGGTTTCAAGTTTGAAAAAATAGAGTTCACATATAACGGAAGCAATAAGAACTTTGAATGTGAGGATGGAGTAATCAGCGACGACAAACTTACATGGACGCCGGGTGCTACGTTCTTCGACAATGTAACTTTTACGTCTACAGTCGGCACTACTAATGTTAAGACAATCACGGTGACTTTGAAGCCGGAACAGAAGGTTGTGATTCCGGAACTCAGCCTGTATCAACTGATCAAGGTAGGCGAGGGCGACGCTTATGTGACTTATGTAGAAGAGAGTGCCGCAGCCGTGGGTGTTCAGTATGACGTGACCGTGGTTGACGGCAATGTGACGGCGTTCACACAGCGTCCGGAGGATGCCGGTGTCGTCAGCGCCTACAGCGACAACGCGCTCTGGACCGCCATGGTTGCATGTGTCACTACACTGCCTTCCCTTCCCGAAGGTGCAGCGATAAAGGAGTTTGTCGCTGTTCAGGGCGACACCAAAACCGCTTTCAACCGAGTGGGCGACCAGTATGTGGCTCTGAAGAACTTTGCCGACCTTACCGGCTTTGATGGCGAATGGACAGCCTCCATGACAGCCGAGGACGATAAGGCAATATATCAGGGCGCGCCCGCAGACATCGTTTTGACGGACCTGTACATGCCTGTTTACAGCATTTATGACGTGACATTCGATTTGGAGACCGTCATGGAGAATGTATCCCTCACCGACGCCAAAGCAGGCGAAGGCATCCATACTTTGGAAAACGCCCCGGTAAATTCGCTCAACGTGATTGTGAAACTGAAGAACCCCAACGTGGTTCCCGAGCTGCTTGAATCACTTGACAGCAAGACAGGAGACGTGATTATAAGCCTCGGCAGCAACATGCCTACAATCACCGGTTTCGACGGCTCTGTAGAAAAGACCGTATCATTCAAAGGCGTGAATCCTTCCGAATGGCTTGACAATGCTTGGGAACCCATCGCCAACACTGTTGAAATGGTTCCTGTCGACAAATGGTTCACCGGAGGCATCCAGGCAGTTGAAAACACTGAGGATTCCAAAACAGTACGGCTTTCTGCCGAGGATACAAAATCACTCGAACTCGGGACAGTCAAATATACCCCGGTGCGCATGAAGGTCAGAAATGGCACTGACCCCACCAATCCGGCCAATTACTATTATCAGGAGCGCATATATTTGCAGAAGACAAACCTCTCATCCGCTTTGACCGAAACCACCCGCTCAACCATCGCTGGCAAACCTTTGATGGGCGACGGTGCCGAAGAGTATGTGCTTCTCACCAAAAATGGAGACGTGGTTTCAGCCGATTATGTGCAGGTGAACGAGACATGGGACGAGGTCGAGGCAGAGCAGACAGGCAAGAAGCATCACAAGCTCTCCCAGTTAGACAACGACAAGAATCTCATAATGCTTGCCGAGAGCGCCACCAAGAGCTTCTGGTATAACGGCATTACCGACGACACTTGGATTACAGATGC
Organism: uncultured Bacteroidales bacterium; assembly: GCA_900552315.1. Taxonomy (GTDB): domain Bacteria; phylum Bacteroidota; class Bacteroidia; order Bacteroidales; family Muribaculaceae; genus Lepagella. The sequence continues at coordinate 4,070 of URZM01000128.1, forward strand.
CGAAATTCCTGAGCTTAAGGTCGAGATGGCCAATATATTCGCAAACAAAACCACGTATACGGCTCAGGGAGCCGCTATCAGAGAAAATGCAGCCCCGGTAGCCGCACTTCTCGCCGACAGCAACGAAGCCACCCATGCGGTGCTTTATCCGGCAACAGCAATCACCGTAACCAAGGGAGAGATTGTCACCGCCATCGAGGAAATCGAGACGGGCAACGACTGGATTAAAGTCGGTGCAGGGTCGTTTGAGGTGCTTGCCCCCCGTGTGATGGTATATGACCTGAACGGTGTGATGATAGCTGACCACCAGGGACGTTACAATGTTCCTGCCGGCATTTACCTCGCCATCTATGGCAAGCAGGCTGTGAAGGTGGTTGTCAAGTAAGCCGACATATTGCGGTTCGAGTATTGGCGTGCTGTCCGCGTTTGGCGGGCGGCACGCCCTGTTTTTCAGGACGTCGGAGGGGTTTGGCACAACTTTTGTACGGTGTGAGGCGTTTATCAACAAGTGACTGCACGCCGTCTGCAGGGGGTGGGAGAAGCCTACCCGGATTGTGGAATGACGAGTGCGGACAGACAAGTAGAATCTTTAATCAATAAATGTATATAATCTTATGGACAAACTGAGTTATGCCTGGGGCCTGGCTATGGGCCAGCAGCTGAAGGGTATGGGTGTGAAGGACCTTGACGTGGAGAGCTTTACGGACGCCGTGAAGTGCGTGTTCGCGCAGCAGGAACCGGCGATGCCGGTGGAGGAGGCGCACAAGCTCATCAACGAGTATCTGCAGAAGCTGCAGGGGGAGCTTGAGGCACGCGCCAAGGAAGAGGGCGTCAAGTTCCTGGCCGAGAACAAGAAGAAGGCGGAGGTGAAGGAGACTGCCAGCGGCCTTCAGTATGTGGTGGAGAAGGAAGGCACGGGCGCGCAGCCCGGCGCCACCGACGAGGTGACGGTGCACTACACCGGCAAGCTGCTGGACGGCACCGTGTTCGACTCCTCCGTGAACCGTGGCGAGCCTGCCACCTTCCCGCTGAACCGCGTGATCCCCGGCTGGACAGAGGGCGTGCAGCTCATGAAGGAGGGAGCCAAGTACACGTTCTTCATCCCCTCAGACCTGGCATACGGCGCACAGGGCGTGCCCAACGCCATCCCGCCGCACAGCACCCTCATCTTCGAGGTGGAGCTTATCAAAGTGAACAAGTAAACCCCTGATTCACCCCGCGTATGGCAATAAACGCGGGGTGAATATCGTTTTTCAAGAGGGCGTGGGAAAATAAACGTCCTCTAAACAAAAATGACTATGAAGAAGGAAATATTGATGACGGCGGCCGTGGCCCTTATGTCCCTGGGCGCCATGAGCTGCAAGGCGTCGGACAAGGACTCCGACACCGGCGAGGATGACGCCGTGGAGATGAGCGGCAAGGCGCAGGACAGCGACAAAATACTGAAAGAAGAGGCTCTGGACGCCCTGGACGCGGCAGCGGAGTCAGAGAGCGGGGTCACGATGCCCGAAGGAGAGGCACCGGCCGAGCTGCCGAGCAGCATGGACCCGAAAGACTACAAGTCCACCCCCAGCGGACTGATGTACCGCGAGCTGCGTCCCGGCACCGGCAAGCAGCCTGGCGGGCCCGCCGCCGTGGTGAAGGTGGACTACGCAGGCAAGCACCTGGACGGCACGGTGTTCGACTCCTCCTATGACCGTGGCGAGCCTATAGAGTTCCCGCTGAACCGCGTGATTCCCGGCTGGACCGAGGGGGTGCAGCTCATGAAGGAGGGAGCCAAGTATGAGTTCCTGATTCCCTCCCGGCTGGCATACGGCCCCAAAGGCACACCCGGCGGCCCTATCCGCCCCAACGAGGACCTGTATTTCGTGGTTGAACTCCATGAGGTGAAATGAGCATGAAGCGGGTATTATATATATGTGCCGTGGCGGCTGTGGCCGTGGCCGTATGCTCGTGCAAGGGGCGTCGCGCGGACGGCACCCCCAACGGCGAGACAGTGGAGGTGGTGCTGGAGCCGACAGTGGCCGCGACCGACACCATGACCGTGGCTACGGACACGGCGACCGTGGTCGCCGACATCCCGACGGAGACAGGCGCAGAGCCTGACCCGTCCTGACGCGTCTGCGCACGCCCGAGAGTGCATCGCCGCC
>URZM01000129.1 GCA_900552315.1 uncultured Bacteroidales bacterium
TCCTGGCTATGGATATGTACATAAGGCTCTTCGAGGGGGTGCCGCTGCATATCACGTTGGTCCCGGTAACAGACAAGGCCGGTTCCAAGTTGCTGGGGCGACTGAAGGCTCTCCTTGAATATTTGAGACGCAATTATCCGCAATGCACATTCGATAGTTTTGTGGCGGAGACGCCTGTGTTCAGGGAACAGCTCGTGCCCTGGGCGGCCGGTCATGACGTGCAGCTGCTCGTTGTGCCAAACAAGAAGAAGAACATATTCGCACGCCTCTTCAATCCGGGTATGGCCCATCGTGTTGTCTTCGAGAGCGACACGCCTATGCTTGCCCTTCCGGTTTGATGGGATAGTGCTACGCTTGTCCTTCCGCTCGCAGCCCATTTACATCGGACATTTATTGTATTAAACAACATATACCTTAAGAACCAGTTAATTAGCTTATGATATATCCGGCCAATTTTGAGAGCAAAATCGGCTTTGATACCGTCAGGCAACTTTTGCATGACTATTGTTTAAGCCCGTTGGGGCAGTCAAGGTGTGCGGCGATGTCTTTCTCGGACGATTTCGAGACGGTGCGGCGTCAACTCACGCAGACCTCGGAGATGCTTTCGCTGATTGTGCGCGGGACTGAAATGCCGGTAGACCATATTTATGATGTCACCGACCGGCTGAAGGGCATACAGGCCGAAGGCAGTTTCCTTGCCCCGACGGAGCTGTATCGCCTCCGTATGTCGCTTGATACAATAGACCGTGTGCGAGGCTTTTTTGCCAAGACTGACGAAGAAGGCTCGCTCTTGGCTCCTTCGCTTGCAGTACTGTTTGCGGATCTGGCTGTGTTCCCGCTTGTCGTCTCTGCTGTGGACAAGGTGGTGAACAGGTTCGGGGAGATTTCAGACAATGCTTCTCCTGCCTTGTATGATGTGCGTCGCAAGATCGCGGCATCGTCGGCATCCTTGTCCTCCATAATGCAGAGAGTTGTGAGCCGTGGCGTGTCTGATGGCTTGCTGGACAAGGATGCCGCCCCTTCGGTGCGTGACGGCAGGCTCGTGATACCGGTCAGCGCTGCCATGAAGCGTCGCATACCCGGTATCGTGCATGACGAGAGCGCCACAGGAAAGACAGCATATATCGAGCCTGCCGAGGTGGTCGAGGCCTCCAACCGTTTGCGTGAATTGAGGGAGGAGGAGAAGCGCGAGGTACACCGCATACTGGTGGAGGTGACGGATATGGTCCGTCCTCATGTGCCGCTTATGCTTAAGAGTTATGCTTTGCTCGGGGCATATGATTTCATACGTGCCAAGGCGCTGTTCGCCAAGGAGTTTGACGCCAATATGCCAGTGCTTGAGAAGAGGCCGGAACTTGACTGGTATGGAGCGGTGCATCCGGTGCTGGCCATGTCGCTCAGGGCTCAGGGCAGGGTGGTGGTGCCTCTCGCCCTCAGGCTTGACTCGAAGGACAGGATTCTCGTTATCTCCGGCCCCAACGCCGGAGGCAAGTCCGTATGCCTGAAGACTGCCGGAATAGTGCAATATATGCTGCAATGTGGCCTCTTGCCTACCATGCACGCCAACTCCCATGCCTGTGTTTTCTCAAATATCCTTATAGATATAGGCGATGAGCAGTCCATAGAGAATGACTTGAGCACGTACAGCTCTCATCTTAAGAACATGAAAGTGTTCATGCAGCGTGCCACGCCCCGCACCTTTATACTTGTGGACGAGATGGGCACAGGTACCGAGCCGCAGATTGGCGGTGCTCTCGCCCAGGCCATCCTCAGCCAGCTCAACACTGACAAGGTCATGGGCATCGTCACCACCCACTACCAGAATCTCAAGACTTTCGCTGACAACGAGCCGGGATTTGTGAACGGAGCCATGCTCTATGACCGTCAGCACATGCAGCCTCTGTTCAAACTCTCCATTGGCAATCCGGGCAGCTCTTTCGCGTTGGAGATAGCCAACAAAATCGGTTTGCCTCGCCAGGTGATCGACGATGCCCGGGAGATTGTGGGGTCTGATTATGTCAACATGGACAAGTATCTGCTCGATATTGCGAGGGACAGGCGATACTGGGCCAACAAGCGGCAGTCGATAAAGGAGAAGGAGTCTAAACTCGACGCGCTGACGGAACGTCTGCAGCGACAGGGCGACGAGCTTAAGGAGAAGAAGCGCGTCATAATGGAGGACGCTCGCCGTCAGGCTGCCGACTTGCTGGCCGATTCTAACGCGCGCCTAGAGCGTACCATTTTGGAGATACGCACGGCCCAGGCCGAGAAGGAGCGGACAAAGCAGGTGCGGCGTGAGCTGGAGGAATACAAGAAGGAGCTTGCCGCACCGCAAAAGCATGATGTGGAAATAGCGGAGCTGCCCAGGCTTCCCCGACAGAAGAGACCGAGCCAGACACCACCCAAGGCTGTCCCCGCACAACAGCAAAAACCGATAGGGGTAGGGGATTATGTGAGGATGTCCAAAGACGGGATGGCCGGGTGTGTCTTGTCCATTTCCGGCAAGGACGCCGAGGTGGCTTTCGGGGCCATGCGCACACGTGTGGCGCTCTCGAAACTCACCCGTGCGGTCAAGCCGGCACAGACTGCCGCCGTTCAGAACGCCTCTATATCTCGCTCCACCACGGATGACAGCCGCAAACGTCAGCTCGGATTCAAGCAGGAGATAGACCTTCGCGGCATGAGGGCGGACGAGGCGTTGCAGGTGGTGGCATATTTCCTCGATGATGCCGTACAGTTCAACATCTCGAGGGTGCGTATCCTCCACGGCACCGGCACCGGGGCGTTGCGTATGGCTGTAAGGCGCTACCTCCAGACGCATCCTGAGGTCAAGTCATTCCACGATGAGGATGTCCGTTTCGGGGGAGCCGGGATTACCGTAGTCAACCTCGCGTGACCTTTAAGAGTAAACATACTCTCTAAGGAGAAAAGACAGTCAAAGCGGACTAACCTGCAAGCAGGCTCGTCCGCTTTGACATTTGGCCCGGCATTGTCAGATTCCCTCCGAACCGATATTAACAACTCGTGGCTTCAGGTGATTAGCCACATACAACTAATTCATAAACAGGAGGTTTCACGTCAGCTCAACACTGTCTGCTCGATGAAACGCTCAATCAGATGTTTGAAAAACGTAAACATAGTAGAGTGCTTTTGCGGTTCGGCTCGGGAGTGATATTCGTTCTTGGCCATGCGGGTGATTTAGAGTGGACAAGGTTACGGTAATCTACCCGGTTCCGAACCATGGGTTAAACATTTGCTATCTAATGCCGGACCTCTGTCCGAGACATATGGGCTGCTGGTGTTGCCCTTGACTATATGTTGTAAAACATAGTTTCAAAACACAATGTTCATTTTCGGACTGCAAAATTACAAACATTTTCCGACCCGGCAAATCTTGGGGACGGTAAATTTTCTATGGGAGCGCGGGTTTATGCTCTGTGGTTTGCAGTTTGCTTGTGGTTTGTCTTTTGCTCCTGTCTGAGGCATGTTTTTATTGTTCGGCTACACTCAGATGGCGATATAAATATAGCTTATGCCTGTTTGTACTTAAAAACAAGGCTTTCGTACTTTTTACTTGGATTCGCTTTGTCGCGTGAGGTTAATGTACTAATTTTGTACTCGCTTTTCGCGAGGTCAGGGCCGTGAGTCATGCCTCGCTTTAATTAGTAAATAGATATGAAATCAAAATATTCCGGCTTGTGGTTGCTGTTGGCGATTTCGTTGCTGATAATCACCATAGTGGCTTTCATGGACGATTTCGAACTGTTCGGTCTGAGGGTCAAGAAGGCTCCCATTGCCGAGAACCTTACCGGGCAATACAAGACCACGGAGGAAATACAGCAGGAGGAGCGGCAGGTCATGATGGAGGCCGAGCAGAAGAGCAAGCCTCAGCACAACGAGGTGGACACGATGCCCCAGGTTTTCCTGATATTCGGCGATTCCATGACCCAGAACATAGCATTGCGTCTGGCGGCGTACGCGCGGCAGAACGGACATGAGGTGCATACCGTGAACTGGGACAGCTCTGGCACCAAAATCTGGTCCAAGACTGACACTCTCACGCATTTCATAGGCAAGTATCATCCCACCTATATATTTGTGTCTCTCGGAGGCAATGAGTCGGGCTACGGCAAGCCGGACGTGCTGGTGCCTAATGTGCGGACGATTCTCTCCAAGATAGGTGATATACCTTTTGTATGGATCGGCCCCCCTTCCCTCAAGAATGGCGAGTCTGACAAATACAGCGACATGCTCGGGGCCACGTTGCCGGCCGGCACGTTCTTCCGTTCCGACGGGTTGGAGCTGGAGCGCCGAGGAGACAAGATTCATCCCACGGTCGCCGCCGCCGCCTACCAGGTGGACTCACTCGCCCGCTGGATAAGGACATCGGCGCATCCTATACGCATGGAGTTCCCCGCTGATTCTGTGGCCAAGACCAAAATAAAAGACACAAATATCGTTTACCTCAAGCCCATGCACTGACGGGCTATTCCGATTCACAAGATATGATAGACCAGCTTATCACAGCTTTCACGAACATCGGCAAGATGCTCCTCTATGACAAGGGAGCGCCGATGATATTCTCCAGCGGATTGTTCTGGCTTCTGTTCCTGTTCTTCATCCCGGTGTATGCCGCCCTGAAGAGCAACCGCACGCGGATGGTGATATTCGTCTCTGCCTTCAGCCTCTATTTCTACTACAAGTCGAGCGGCATCTTCTTCCTGCTGCTGATCGGCACCTCCTTTGTGGACTGGGTGATATCCAGGCTTATACACCGTACCGACACGAAGTGGAAACGCAAGGCGCTGATGATCGTTTCCATCTGCCTGTCCCTCTCAATCCTGTCTTATTTCAAATACATCAATTTCTTCGGAGAGATATGGAACCAGATAGTGGTGAACAACTACCAGCCCATGGACATAATCCTGCCTGTGGGCATATCCTTCTACACATTCCAGTCCATATCTTATGTTGTCGATGTCTACAAGCGCCGCATAGCTCCCACAGACCATTGGCTTCATTATTTCTTTTTCCTCTCCTTCTTCCCGGCTCTCGTGGCGGGTCCTATCGTCAGGGCAGACTGTTTCATTCCCCAGATAGAGAGGAACAGGCAGGCGACGGGTGTTGACATCTGGGGCGGCCTTTGGCTCATAATAGTAGGTATAGTCAAGAAGGCGATCATCGCGGACTACATAGCCCAATACAATGACGGGGTTTTCCAATACCCCGGCGCGGAGGGCTTTCTCGGGCTGCAGTCACTGATGGGTGTGCTCGGGTACACGATGCAGATATATTGCGATTTTTCCGGCTACTCGGACATGGCCATAGGCATAGCCCTTATCATGGGATTCAGGCTCGGGGTGAATTTCAATTTTCCCTACAAGAGCCGCAACGTGTCCGATTTCTGGCGCCGTTGGCACATATCCCTCTCCACGTGGCTGCGTGATTATGTCTACATACCGTTGGGAGGCAACCGGAAAGGGAAGGTCCGCACCTATGTCAACAATTTCCTGACCATGCTTATTGGCGGCTTGTGGCACGGGGCGGCATGGAAATTCATTTATTGGGGAGCCATGCATGGGGTAGGGCTCATAATACATAAGCTCTGCCAGCCTTGGCTCAAGAAGGTGCCGGACAACTATTTGACCAAAGCGTTCTTCTGGACCATCACATTCTGTTTCATAGCGGCCTCCATGACTCTGTTCCGTGCCAACTCGGTGGGAGACGCACTCATTATTTTGAAAAGCATATTCATCAATTTCCGCATCTCGCATCTGCCGCAGTTCTTTGAGGCGCAGCCGGTGTGGTGCGTCATGATGGGTGTACTTATAGTGTGTCATGCCATACCTGCTGCTTGGGCAGACAAGTGCAAGTTCACATTTATACGCTCTCCCTGGATAGTGAAATTCCTTGTATTCCTTATGGTGGTGCAATTCGTCATCATATATATGAGCGCCGAGGTAGCCCCATTCATTTATTTCCAGTTCTAAGGCGAGTTTAGAGTAGAAAAACAATATGCTTGCGCGGGTCTCGATGTTGTCGTGGCCCGCGTTTTATATGTCTTTCGGAGCGCGGAAGAGTGTCTATGGGCAGGCGGGGCATATGTTTACAAAAAATCATCCTCAAAAAAACATTTTTCAACATGCTGGTTTTCAATTATTTTCCGGTGATGTTTGAGAAATGTTCA
>URZM01000130.1 GCA_900552315.1 uncultured Bacteroidales bacterium
TCTACAATGCTTTCGAGGCTGCGAACATAAAAGACATACGTCCGCAACCAGCATCAGTGTATGCCACGGCAGGCACGGCCATACGGACGGAACACCTTAGAGATTATTTGGATTTAATGACCTGTGTGGCCCCCGTTGCCATGCAGGTTTTTTATTCCATGCTGTGTGCCCGGCATCAGATGAAATAGGACAAAAGGACAATCAAGATCAGTAACGGGGCCAGGTAGCGGACTATGAAGAGAACCGCAGGATAAAGACGCGCCTTCAGCGTGCCATGGTTGGTCAGCTGGTCCTTGAACAGAGCGCGGGGAGCGAACCAGCCCATAAACAGGCATATAAGAATCGAGACCACAGGAAGCATGAAATTGGTGGCCACGGTGTCCAGAAAATCGAAAATGCCCAGGCCGGCGATCCTGACGCCGGAGAGAGGTCCGAAAGACAGTGTACAGATCCCGCTGAACAAGAACAGAGGCAGCATCACCATAAGCGTGGCCGCCACACGCGATTTCCGAAACCTGTCCTGCACAAAACGTATCGAGACCTCAGAAATCGATATGGTGGATGTCAGAGCGGCCACAAGCAAGGAGAAGAAAAACAGTATAGACCACACCCGGGTGCCTCCCATGTGCACGAACACCTCCGGAAGGGTGACAAAGACAAGTGTGGTGCCACGTATGTCCGCCTCTCCAAGGCCGAAGCTTGTGATGGCGGGGAAAATGATAAAACCCATCAGCAAGGCCACAAGCAAATCCAGCAACGAAACCGTGACAGCCGTCTGTCCGAGCTTCGTCTCATGCGGATAATATGCCGAGTAGGTGACAAGTATGCCCATACCCAGGCTGAGCGAGAAAAAAGCCTGCCCCAGGGCACTGACCACAACAGCAGGCGTGATTTTGGAAAAATCCGGAGAGAGGAAAAAGCCCAGGCCCTCTCCGGCTCCCGGCAATGAGCATGAAGCGATGGCGAAGATGACGAGCAAAAGGAAAAGGACAGGCATAAGAATATTAGAAATCTTCTCTATTCCCTTGCGCACGCCGAGGACGAGCACGCCGATATTCAGTACAATCATGGTGAACGTACAGAACAAAGGGCCGCTGGTGCCGCAAATGTATGTCTCCATACGGGCATGGAACGTAGCCTCGAGGCCCGCATCGCCCGCATAAGCCGTAGCCTCGTAAAGATTCCCGGTTATGGACTGCAAGAAATATTCCAATGTCCATCCGGCCACCACCATATAAAAGCAACATATAAGATACGAGGCTATTATGGCGAGAAAACCGACGGCGCCCCATCGGCCCGAAGGGGCAAAACGGCGAAATACACCCACAGCGTCACTCTGGCCGCCCCGCCCGAGAGCGAACTCCGCGAGCATGACAGGAATACCGAGCACGAGCACACACCCGATATAGACCAACAGGAAGGCGGCGCCTCCGTTTGCCTGTGTCTCTGCTGGGAAACGCCACACATTACCCAACCCTACCGCCGAACCAACCGTAGCGGCAATCAGTCCCAACCTGGTACCGAACTTAGCCTTTTCACTCATACAAAACCAAATCGCTTATACATTCTCTCAGGCAACCGGTCAGCGTGTCTGCTGACCAGTCTCCTCAATGAAGGGGGGCATACCCGGCAGACATGCGGGATGTGGAAACAGGGACACCGACCCAAATAGACTTTCACGGCAAATTTAATATTTTTTGCGCATATTTACATTATGGAAACGCAAGATTCCTGCACAAACCCCGGTTAACGCCAGATTATACTGAATCCTCACAACGACATTTACAGCAAGACAAATAAATCCATAACACATCATGAAATGGACTGAAATGGTTATGTGAACCAGAAATGAACTTGCAAGGTTGCAAACATTGAGCTAATTTTGCCATAAATACATGACCATGCAATCTGTCCGGATTTCTTCAACTTCATTTTCTGCGCTGAAAGGCCATCTGCAGCTTGCGGTCATTTTATGGAATATAAGCTGATTAGCATTGTCAAATAATACACAACATAACAACCAGGGCAATATCTTCCTTCCCCTGCTTTTGCAGGAAGTGGAAAGGCAATTCAATATCTCGCCCCGAACCCCGTCTCATTTCGAGGAACTTGCAGAGAAAATCTCGGCCAAGGCCGGGGAGCCGCTCAGTCTCTCCACCGTCAAGCGTCTGTGGGGCTACGTGGAGCGCGGGCGCAAACCGCATCAATCCACCCTCAACGTGCTGGCTCACGCGGTGGGATATGCCGATTTCACGTCGTTCTGCGCCGCCGCAGGTATGCAGGCATCTCTTGAATCGAGCCATTTCACAGCCGCCGCGTCCCTCGACTCCGACACGCTCACCCCGGGGCAGAAATTGATAATAAACTGGTTTCCTGACCGGGAACTTCGCATCCGCTATCTGGAAGGCCAGAATTTCGAGATTGAGGAGAGCGTAAACTCCAAGCTGCGCCCCGGCTATGTCATCACATGTGTCATCACGCCGGGCGAACCGCTCACCCTCAAGGTCACGGACCCTGTAACGGGCCTGAGCGCCACCTATGTATGCGGCACCAACGGAGGCATCACCTTCCGCCCCGTGTGAACCAAGGCAGACATCCCTCCCTCGAAAAAAGAAGTACATCCGTTTTGCATACTTATAGAAATGACCTCCCCGGGCCCTCGCGGTTCGGGGATTATCATTCATACCCGGAGGGTCGCTAAAATAGATGTCTCGCCTTGCAGGGCTGAGCCCCGGTGCAGCCGCCCTGCAGTCAACGTTTATTAATGCTCGGCGGATGCACCGTGGTGCATCCCTACACTGTTTGTCAGCACGTTACGAGATAAATGTGCGCGGAATAGTTGCTATAAAAAGAGGTGTGCCGGCCATACCATGCCGACACACCAACCTGTTTATACCACAAAGACAATCTAAATCACTGAACAGCACTGGTGATAATACGCTGGAGACGCTGTATCTGCGCCTCGGTCATATCGCCTCTTGCGTTATCAAGCTTCTCCTCCAAGGACTGAGCCTTGCTCATGATAGAAGCAATCTCAGAAGCTGCAGAAGTATCACCATTCATGATACGCTGATTGATGGCTCTAATCTGGTTCATGTAAGACTCGTACTCGTCGAGCACGGCATCCCAGTTGCTTCCGCTGAGGCTTCCACCGGAAAGATCCTCGGACTCATCCATGCTGGCTGAAGGATCGCCGTTAAGCTGGTAAGCGCTCGTAATGCGGAACTTAACCACCTTGGCTGCATCCTCCTCCTTGAAAGGCATCTGGAACCTTATCGAGCCCTTTGAACCGGGAGTGAGCTTAACCAACTCAATATTATCATCAGAGCTGTATGCTCCCGAGACACCAGCGCCATTTGCGCTGACCTTATCAATGACGTTCCCGTCAGCATCAAGCATTTCTATGCCAAAACCAACATTAGCATAAGCTCCGCCATCAGTCCTATACCCGCCAAAAGGCAGCAGGTGATAAGCGTTTGTATCAAACGGGAGCTCGGCCTCTGTACGTTCAAGTTCCACAGTAAGCAGAGCAGGGTGTTCGCCTGTGGGCTTGTATTCGCGGTCTACGACCTTGTAGCACTCGCCAAGGTCGCCGGAGACGGTGGTCGTCTCAGCTTTGATGACACCCTCTTTGGGGGCGTCCTTGCCGGCAACCGAGTCGGAATCCGAATCAGAGCCTTTCTTGCCGCAGGAGACGGCGAGAAGCGCGGTCAGGCACAGGATGGCCGGGATCTTAAGATACTTTTTCATTGCGTTTGTTTTATTGATAGTTTATACGTTTTATTCAACGGCTTGCCGCTGAATATCTGATTTAAAAGTTACACGGGCAGACGACGAGACGCATGCCAGGCGTGTCTGCCCGTGGTCGGTTCACAAACTCTCTTTTGTTCGTATCCGTTTCAACACGTGTTTACTACGGGGAGCTACCAGTTCCTGACGGGTCAAAGACCTTTCATCTTTTTCTGCATCTCGGCAGCAGCGTCCTCGGCAGACTTCTGGATGTCATTGCCTGCAGCCTCGAGGAACTCCGTTTTCGCATTCACAACCTCATCGTTGTCAGCAAGCTTAAGTGCATCCGCGCCCATGTCCTTAATCACATCAGCGACCTTGGTCTCTGTGTCCTTGATGATTTCATTGCGCTTCTCAGTGTCGCCGTCGCAGTTCTTAAGCTGCTCAGTCCCATCTTTGTAGATGTCCTTGATTTTGTCGGCATTGCTGGAGCAGGATACCATGGCGAACATAGCCATGGCTGCCGCAAACGAGAGAATAATCTTCTTCATTGCTTTATTGATTTTTAGGTTTACGTTATTATCTGTATTGCTAATATGATGGTACTGTGCCGTAAGGTCGCACAATTACATCGCAAAGTTACTCATGTGTACGCGAGTCGGCAAGTTCACTTTTGGTTCACTTTTTCGGGCAGCGCTTGAACCTCATATCCATGCTCCTGTAGAACCATGCGGGCCTTGCAGGTCACTTGCAGAAACTGAGGGAAATTAGTAACTTCGCAGCATGACCACAGACAGTTCATTCTTTCCATTTGGAGACCTACAGGCATCCACACCCCCCGGTGCCTCACGGTACACGGGCTACGAGCCTCTGTGGTCAGGAGACATGACCCGTGTGGGACGTATGAGGAGCCTCGACAGGCGCTGGATAGTTAAATCCGTGATTGAGAAATTCCGTGGCGTGCCGGAATGTGAGCTGCGCCTGGAGAAGGAGTTCAAGCTCCTGAGCGCTCTCTCTCACCCCGGCATAGTGCGCTGTTTCGAATACACAGACATACCCGGTCTCGGACCATCGATAGTGATGGAGGAGGTTGAGGGAGTCACGCTCTCGGAATGGCTGGAGAGTCCCCACACACGCCGCAAGAGGGGCCAGGTGGCGAGCGCCATTTTGGATGCCATGGCCTACGCCCACTCGCGGGGAGTGATGCACCTGGACCTCAAGCCGGACAACGTGATGGTGCGCACGGCAGGTGACCTACGGCAGTCGCCGGTGTGCATCCTGGATTTCGGGCTGGCCGACACTCCTCAGTCGTTGAGCCTGAAAGCTGTGGGAGGCACGCCTCGCTACTCCGCCCCCGAACAACTGATAACAGGCTACCACGCCTCACCTCGGGCTGATGTCTACAGCCTCGGCCTGCTTCTGCGCATGATAAGGCCGGGTCTCTCGCTCTCGCTGGCGGCCCGCGTCGCCATGCGACTGAAGCCGGAGAGAAGGCCGCGCGACGCACAGGCCATGTCGTCAACGGCACGCCGCCTGCATCTGCTGACATACGCGGGAGCGGCGCTGATTGCAGCGGCAGCCTTCGCCTGCTGCTATCTTTATCTACACCAGGACCGCCCTGCGGCACGCCAGGAAACCCTTCCCTACACGCCGTCGACCAAGACAGAGACAAGGTCGACCTCCAGTCCCGACACATCCGTGGCCGGCGCCCCAGGTAACCAAGAGGCCGCACCGGAGGTACAGATAATCTCGCCGCCTGCCCCCTCCCTAGTCGTACAAGAGCCGGTCACCGAGAGTGTACAGGAAGGGTATGACATGGCGGACCCGCGCATCCCCCAAGATGAGAAAGCCCACGATGAGCTGATAGCGGAACTGACGGCTAAAGCCATACTCTGCCGCCGCCAGGTGGAACAGCTCACAGTGGGAATGACCGACGCGCAGTCGACCAAGCGCATGCGCCAGGCCCTGGACATGCGCAACGCCCTGGCAGCCGAAAGCCGGGCGCGCATGCAGGCTCTGACAAGCGGCATGAGCGCCTCCACCCTAAAGAAGCACGACCGCGCCTGGGCCACTCCCTACTGCGAGCCGTACTCCACGGCCATGGACAGTCTGGACTCGTTCATAGCCCGCTCCTTCCTGAGCAAGTGGGTATGGACACCCAACCCTCGCTCCGCTTACTAATGTATTATCCCTCTTGTGCTTATACCAAAACGGACGGCCTTGTCGCGGTCGTCCGTCAAGCGTTCATGCCAGGAGCATATTAGCCTGTACACGTTCAATAATATTTCTGAAGTTCGGCTTCGAGGACGGTGGCTCGGGTGACTCCCGATGTGCGCCATTTCAGCTCTCCCTTCTTGAATATCATCAGGGTAGGCACGGAACGGACTCCGTATTCGGAGGCAAGCGCCTGGTTCTTGTCTATGTCAACGGTGAGAATCCTGGCCTTTCCGGCCACTTT
>URZM01000131.1 GCA_900552315.1 uncultured Bacteroidales bacterium
ACTTGAAAGCACCTCATATCACCTTGTTACCCAATACTTCCGGCGTGAGAACCGCCAAAGAGGCCGTGTTCGCCGCGCAACTGGCGAGAGAGGCTCTCGGCACGAACTGGCTGAAACTGGAAATACATCCCGATCCCAAATACCTGTTGCCCGACCCTGTGGAGACGCTCCGCGCCACCGAGGAGCTCGCGGCGGACGGGTTCGTGGTGCTTCCATACGTGCAGGCGGACCCGGTGCTGTGCAAGCGCCTGGAAGAGGCGGGAGCGGCGGCCGTGATGCCGCTTGGCGCGCCCATAGGCACGAACAAGGGACTTCGCACGCTCGACTTCCTGGAAATCATCATAGAGCAGAGCCGGGTGCCGGTGGTGGTGGACGCGGGCATAGGAGCGCCCTCGCACGCGGCACACGCCATGGAGCTCGGCGCAGACGCGGTGCTGGTTAACACGGCCATAGCCGTGGCCGGCAATCCGGTGGAGATGGCCCGCGCCTTCGACGAGGCCGTGAAGGCAGGTCGCCGCGCCTACCTGGCCGGACTGGGCGCCGTAGGCACATACGCCGCCGCCAGCTCTCCCCTCACCTCATTCCTTAACAAGTAACCCGACTATAAAGACCAACCATGAAGATAAGCGACATAGACGTTTCGTCATATCCCAATTCAGAGAAGATTTATGTTTCCGGCAAGCTTTTCCCGGACCTGCGCGTGGGAATGCGCAAGGTGCATCAGTATCCCACGGTGAAAATCGAGGAGGGCAAGCGTGTGGAGTATCCCAATCCCGACATCGTGGTGTATGACACCTCCGGACCCTATACCGACCCCTCCGTGGAGATAGACCTGTACAAGGGCCTTCCGCGCACCCGCGAGGCCTGGGTGGAGCGCCGTGGCGACACAGAGGTGCTTGAGAGCATCACCAGCGAGTACGGGCGCATGCGCCTGGCGGACCGGAGCCTGGACGAGATACGTTTCCCGGTGCACCACAAGCCTCGCCGCGCCAAAGAGGGGAAGCGTGTGACGCAGCTGCATTATGCCCGCAAAGGGGTGGTCACCCCCGAGATGGAGTATGTGGCCATACGCGAGAACCTGAACAACGCGGAGCTGGGCATAGAGAGCCACATCACCCCTGAGTTCGTGCGCGACGAGATAGCGGCCGGGCGTGCCATCATTTCCGCCAACATCAACCATCCGGAGGCGGAGCCGATGATCATAGGGCGCGCCTTCTCCGTGAAGCTGAACACCAACATAGGCAACTCGGCCCTCTCCTCGGGCATCGAGGAGGAGATAAGCAAGGCCGTGTGGAGCTGCTACTGGGGCGGCGACACGCTGATGGACCTCTCCACGGGAGACAACATACACGAGACCCGCGAGTGGATAATCCGCAACTGCCCCACGCCGGTGGGCACGGTGCCCATATACCAGGCGCTGGAGAAGGTGAACGGCGACGTGAGGAAGCTGACCTGGGAAATCTACCGCGACACGCTTATCGAGCAGGCCGAGCAGGGTGTGGACTATTTCACCATCCATGCCGGTGTGCTGCGCGAGCACGCCGACCTGGTGGGCGACCGCCTCACGGGCTGCGTGAGCCGAGGCGGCTCCATCATGACGCAGTGGTGCGTGCTGCATGGCGAGGAGAGCTTCCTCTATACCCATTTCGACGAGATATGCGAGATACTCAACAAGTATGACGTGGCCATAAGCCTGGGCGACGGCATGCGTCCCGGCTCCACGCACGACGCCAACGACCGCGCCCAGTTCTTGGAGCTTGAGGTGCTCGGGGAGCTGACCGAGAAGGCCTGGAAGCATGACGTGCAGGTGATAATCGAGGGCCCGGGCCATGTGCCCATGCACAAGATACGCGAGAACATGGAGAAGCAGCTCAAGTGCTGCCACGAGGCCCCGTTCTACACGCTCGGCCCCCTGACCACGGACATAGCCCCCGCCTACGACCATATCACCTCGGCCATAGGCGCGGCCATCATCGGCAACCTGGGCACGGCTATGATATGCTACGTCACCCCGAAGGAACACCTGTCGCTGCCCACGCTACAGGATGTGCGCGAGGGAGTGATCGCCTACAAGATAGCCGCGCATGCGGCGGACCTGGCCAAGGGTTTCCCGGGCGCTGACGTCAGGGACGACGCCCTGTCCAAGGCCCGCTTCGAGTTCCGCTGGAAAGACCAGTTCAACCTGAGCCTGGACCCGGAGAAGGCCCGCGCCTACTATCTGGAGAGCCGCCGCAACGCCCCTGACGCGGACGACAAGTTCTGCACCATGTGCGGCCCCAATTTCTGCGCCATGCGCATATCCCAAAACATAACTGAAGAATGTACGAGGAACTGAAGCAAAGTCCGTTCGGCCACGGATTCGCAGACATCATAGACCAATACAGCTGGGAGGACACCATCCGGGCAGTGGAAAGCTCCACGGAGGGGGATGTGCGGCGCGTGCTGTCCAAGGCAGCGGCCAACAGGACACAGCTTGGCGTAGAGGATTTCATGGTCCTCATATCGGACGCGGCAGACCCCTTCCTGGACGAGATGGCGGCCCTCTCGCGACGCTTCACCCAGGAGAGGTTCGGCAAGACGATGAGCATGTACATCCCCATGTATGTGAGCAACGCCTGCACGAACAAGTGCGTGTATTGCGGTTTCAACCATGACAACCCCTTCGCGCGCACAACCCTCACCATGGACCAGATACGCCGCGAGTGCGAGGCCATAAAGAAGCTCGCTCCCTTCGACAACATACTGATAGTGAGCGGCGAGTATCCGTCGCTGTGCGGCGTGGACTACCTGGAGAAGGCGCTGGGCGTGTGCCGCCCCTTCTTCAACAACATGACCATAGAGGTGCAGCCGATGAAGACGGAGTTCTACGAGCGCCTGACCCATGCCGGGCTGAACGGGGTGGTGTGCTTCCAGGAGACGTATCACCGCCAGGCGTACAAGAAATATCATCCTCGAGGCATGAAGAGCCATTTCGAGTGGAGGCTCAACGGCTTCGACCGCATGGGGCAGGCCGGGGTCCACAAGATAGGTATGGGCGTGCTCATAGGTCTGGAGGACTGGCGGGCCGACATCACGATGCTGGCCCGGCACCTGCGCTATTTGCAGAAGAGGTATTGGCGCACGCGCTACTCGGTGAATTTCCCGCGCATGCGTCCCAGCGAGAGCGGCTATCAGCCCAACGTGGTGATGAGCGACAGGGAGCTTGCGCGTCTCACCTTCGCGTTCCGCCTGTTCGACCACGAGGTGGACATCTCATACTCCACGAGGGAGAATCCGTCGTTCCGCGACGGGATGATGACGCTGGGCGTGACCTCCATGAGCGCCGGGAGCCAGACGGAGCCGGGCGGGTATGCCTGCACGCCGGAGGCCCTGGAGCAGTTTGAGGTGAGCGACAGCCGCACGCCCGCAGAGGTGGACGCGTCCATACGCGCCCACGGCTACGAGCCGGTCTACAAGGACTGGGACGCGGTATTCGACTGAAAGAGGCTCCGGGTGTTCAGCCCCTCCGGGGCTGTCGCCTGGAGGACATATAACCCCGGGGTTAACAAAGTTGTTGCCCCTCCGGGGCGCACTGCGCCGTGCCGCATTGGATAAGCTCTTGGTCCCGAAATTGCCGGGAGCTTTGTCTGTTTCTCAGAAGAAGAACAGGATAGACAGATTGCTGAGGGAGTTAAGAATCAAAGGTGTCATACAGGCCGGCAAGGATAGAAAATGGAGTCTCGCGTGAACGCGAAAAAAACGCGAAAAAACGCGAAAAAAAACGCGAAACCCATGCCGGTTTCATCGCTTGAATCTGAGATGTAGCGGCTTAAATGATTGGTAATCAGCTGTAATTTGAGCTGGTGTGCCCTCGGATTATTGCAAGAGTGCGAAATAAATAACAAGAACGTTTTATGAATATGCTGAAACGACTGATAAGTGGGGTGTGCTGTCTGCCGGTGGCGTTGTTGGCCGTCGGTGTGGGCGCCCGTGGGGCGCAGGTGCAGCAGGGGGAGGGTATTCCGGCGCGGCCTAAGCTGGTGGTCGGCATAGTGGTGGACCAGCTGCGGACGGATTATCTCGAGTATCTCACGCCGCTGATGGGGCGGGGCGGATTCGGGACCTTGGAGGCCAAGGGTACCTATCTGCGCGACGTGCAGTATGCCCCGGCGCGTCTTGACGCCGTCAGCTCCACGGCCATGTTGCTGACGGGCGCGACTCCGGACCGCACGGGCGTGGCGTCGGCGCGTACCTGGAACGCCGCGCACATGAAGCTGACCCCGACCCTCGCCGACCCTGAGTTCATAGGCAATTTCACCTCCGAGACATATTCTCCCCGCACCCTGCGGCTGAGCACGGTGACGGACGAGGTGATGATAGACGGCGCGGGGCTGGGGCAGGCGTGGGCCGTGGCCATAGACCCGCAGCAGGCCGTGACGCTGGCCTCCCACGCCGGCACGGGCGCCCTGTGGCTGGACCGCAATACGGGAAAGTGGTGTTCCTCCACCTATTACAAGGATATGCCCTCCGTGGCCTCGGACCGCAACTATCGCCACTCCCTGTCGTCGCGCCTGGACACCATGCAGTGGAAACCCCTGCTGCCGCTCGAGCGCTATCCGGGGCTTCCGGCGCAGAAGCGATATTATCCGTTCCGCTACACTTTCCCCACCCGCAGCAAGGATGTGTACGAGCAGTTCGCCGCGTCGCCCAAGGGCAACACGGAGGTGACGGACCTGGCGCTGGACTGTCTGCGCTCGCTGAATCTGGGCAACCGGGGCGATGCCATAGACATGCTGTGCGTGGGTTACAGCGTCGCCCCGTTCAAGTATGTGAAGGACGGGGACTACCGTCTGGAGCTGATGGACGCGTACCTGCGTCTGGACCGGGAGATAGCGCGTCTGCTGTCGGCTGTGGAGAAGGCCGTGGGAGCGGGCAACGCGCTCGTGTTCCTGGTCAGCACAGGCTATTATGACGACGCCACCATAGATGACGAGAAATACCGTATCCCCTCGGGCACCTTCTCGGTGAAGCGTGCCATCTCGCTGCTCAACGCGTTCCTGACGGCACGTCACGGCCAGGGGAACTATGTGGACGCGTACGCCGACGGGGCCATGTATCTGAACCGCAAGCTGCTGGAGCAGAAGGGGGTGGAGCTGGACCTGGCGGCCCGCGAGGCGAAGGAGTTCCTGGTGAAGATGAGCGGCGTGGAGGCGGTCTACACCATGAGCGACCTGCTGTCGGCCTCCACAGCCGAGGAGGATGGCCTGCGCCTGTGCGTGGACCCCAAAGGGGGCGTGGACCTGGTGCTGGAGATAAGTCCCGGCTGGCTCCTGAGCGACGACACCGCTTATCCTGTGCAGACGCGTCCGGTGCGCCACGGACGCTATATGTCTCCGGCTCTGCTCATGGGACCCGGTGTCGCCGCCGGACAGAGGGTGGACACCCCTGTGCCCGCCACCTCCATAGCCCCGACTGTCGCCACGGCGCTTCGCATACGCCAGCCCAACGGATGCCGCACGGCTCCTGTATTTTGAGGGGCCGTATGGGCTGAGTCCGATCATTCTCCTGCGGCGGATTTGCTGATTAGGTGGATTATGTCTAAATTTGCGGGTATGATGGATTTTACGGGATTGGTGCGCGGCCGCTTCACTCGGCAGACGCGCAGGATGGACGCCTGGGCCGACGCGGAGCGTGCCCGGAGCGTGCAGTGTGCCCAGCTCAGGTGGCTCCTGAAGCGTGCGGCGGATACTGAGGCAGGGCGGGCATACGGTTTCGGACGGCTTGCCTCGTTGCCCGACCTTGAGCTTCGAGATGCGTACTCGACGCAGGTCCCGGTGGTGGAATACGAGGATATACGCGGTCAGGCGGAGCGCATGGTGCGTGGAGAGCGAGACGTGCTGTGGCCCGGCGTGTGCCGCTATTTCGCGCAGTCGAGCGGGACGAGCGGCGGCAAGAGCAAGTATGTGCCCATCACCGGCGAGTCGCTGCGCCGCAACCATATCCCCGGAGCCTCGGACGCTGTGGCCTCATACCTACGTCTCA
>URZM01000132.1 GCA_900552315.1 uncultured Bacteroidales bacterium
CGCGCCGAGGGGGAGCCGGAGGTTACGGAGTCGAGCAGGGTGCGTGTCTTGAAGGCTATGAAGTCCTCCTCGTGTTCCGCTATGTAGGCGCGGAACTCCTCGGGGGTGTGTTTCTGCGAAAAGGAGTCGGGGTCCTCGCCGTCGGGCAGGAGCAGCACCTTGATGTCGAGCTTGTGGCTCAGGAGCAGGTCTATGCCTCGCAGCGAGGCTTTCACGCCCGCCGCGTCGCCGTCATAGATCAGGGTCACGTTGTCCGTGAAGCGGTGTATGAGCGCTATCTGCCCGTCGGTGAGCGATGTGCCGGAGGAGGCCACGGTGTTCTCCAGCCCGCTCTGCCACATGCCTATCACGTCCATGTATCCCTCCACCAGGTAGCATTTCTTCTGGCGCACTATGGCGTTCTTGGCCTGGTAGATGCCGTACAGCTCGTTGCTCTTGTGGTATATGAGCGACTCGGGAGAGTTGACGTATTTGGCCGTCTCCCCCTTGATGCCTCGTCCGCCGAAGGCTATCACCTTGCCGGAGGGACTGAACACGGGGAATATGACCCTGCCCCGGAAGCGGTCGTAGGGCCTGCCGTCGCGGCTGCTCTTGCCGCACAGGCCGGTGTCGGTGAGTGCCTCGGCCTCGAAGCCGTGGCGCAGGGCCGCGTCGTAGAGCACGGTGCCCTTGTCTATGGCGTAGCCGAGATGGAACTTGTCTATGGCTCCCTGGGTGACTCCTCGTTTGTATAGGTAGGTGAGCCCTATGTCGCGCCCCTCGTCGGTGTCGCGCAGGTTGCGCTCGAACTGCTGCATGGCCCACTCGTTGATTATGAGCAGGCTCTCGCGGCGGCTCTGTTCGGCGCGTTCCTCGTCGGTGAGCTGCCTCTCCTCCACCTTTATCCCGTATTTGCGGGCCAGGTGCAGCAGCGCGTCATGGAAATTGATTCCCTCTTTCTCCATGATGAAATTGACCGGGCTGCCACCCTTGCCGCACGAGAAGCAGTGGCAGATGCCGCGCGCCGGGCTTACGGAGAAGGAGGGGGTGCGCTCGTTGTGGAACGGGCACAGGCCTATGTAGTTGGCCCCGCGCTTGGTAAGGCTCACATAGTCGCTCACCACCTCCACTATGTCGGCGGCGTCGAGTATCTTCTTGACTGTGGCTTTGTCAATCATTCCCCCGGAGCGTGTTCGGATTTAAACGGACTCTAAATTTACAAACCCACTCTGAATTTACATATCCGCTCTGAGTGCCTCGATGGCCTCGGCTATCTGCCCCTTGCAGATGTTGCCCACGGGCACCAGGGGGAGGCGCAGCACGTTGCGGCACAGGCCGAGCAGGGAGAGGGCGCATTTTATGCCGGCGGGGTTGCCTTCGGCGAACATGAGCCGGTACAGGCTCTTGAAACGGCGGTGAACCTTCTCGGCACGGGCGAAATCACCCTGCGCCGCTGCATGCACCAACCCGGAGAACTCGGCGGCGAAGGCGTTGCCCACCACCGATATGACCCCGGAGGCCCCTACCGCCATCATGGGCAGCGTCAGGGCGTCGTCGCCGCTCACCACCTCGAACCCATCGGGCTTTCCGGCCACTATCTCCGAGACGGCGCTGACGCTGCCGGAGGCCTCTTTAACCCCTATTATGTTCGGACACTCCCGGGCCAGGCGCAGGGTGGTGGAGGGGAGCAGGTTCACGCCGGTACGGCCCGGAACGTTATAGAGTATCACAGGCAGCGGCGAAGCCTCTGCCACGGCCTTGAAATGCCGGTACATTCCCTCTTGGTTGGGCTTGTTGTAGAAGGGGCACACGCTGAGTATGGCGCTGTAGCCCTCCAGGTCGGTCTCTTGCAGGCGGCGGCACAGCGAGGCCGTGCAGTTGCCCCCCATGCCGAGCACCAGGGGGATGGAGCCGCCGGTGGCCTCGCGCACGAACCGCGAGACGCTCTCGGCCTCGTCGGCTGTCAGGGTAGGGGTCTCGCCTGTGGTGCCCATCACCACTATGAAATCGGCTCCTCCTTCGCAGATGCGGCGCACTATGGCTCCGAGTGCCTCAAAATCTATATTGTAATCTTCCTTGAACGGGGTGACCAGGGCCACGCCCAGCCCTTTTAGAGAGAATCGTGACATAAATACTTGTGAGCCTGACCAGACAGGCTTGCAAAAGCAAAGTTACAAAAAAATCCCGTCTCGCGCAAATGCGCGGGACGGTCAGTGGGTGCGGATATGCGCCATCGGGGCGCATGCCTCGGATAAACTTTTGACAATCAGTGGAACGTCGCCATTTCAGAAACCTGTCCAGCGCTTGTGCCAGTAGCGTGCGCCCAGTTCGTCCCAGCGGTGTATGGCCGCTCCGAAGAAATCGCGCGTATAGTCGTTGAGCAGGGACGTGGCTTCCTCCTCCTTGCCTGCGTCGAGCAGCTCGCGGTAGGCCGTCTCTATCATGGGCAGCTCGCGTGCGCCCTTTTCCAGGAAATGGTCGCGTGCCGGCTCCAGGCTCTTGCGCTCGTCGCCCCACCTCACCGTGGCCAGCCTGTTGGGCATGCGGAAATGCCACAGGGCCGAGTCGTCGCGTGTGCGGTGCTGTCCGCACACCCGGAGCATGTCCGGCACCTCGGTGGTCCCGGCGAATATGGGGAAACGCGGGGACTGCCCCGGATTGTCGAGCGCCACCCAGGCCACGCCTCCCACGCCGTCTGGCAGCCAGTCGCGGCATTGTATCACGGTGGAGTAGGCGCACCAGGACACGCTCACCGTGCGTATGTTGCGCATGGCGCTGTCCCCCAGGGCCTCGTAGACGGCTATCTCGTCCGGTCGCATCCACGGATTGGCCACGGGGCTGACCACGCTGTCCGGTACCTCCGGACCATCCTCCGGTTTCTTTTTCTTGTTCTTCACCTTGAGCCTTCCGCTGAGGTCCAGGGGGGTGCCCTCGTAGTAGGAGCCGAGCAGGCGCGACACGTCGGCCACCGACACCTTCTTGGATGGCTTCACGCTGAGGGGCAGTTCCACCAGGGTGTCTGTGAACCCGGCCTCGGGGGCGAGCTGCTGCATTATGTACAGCTCGCGCACGCTGTAGTTCTTCGGCTCATTGAGGTAATTGACACCGCTGTACGCTTTCCAGAACGAGAACTCCTCTTTGCCGTCCCAGAGTCCGAGCTTCCGGGCCACATCCTTTACGTTGTCCGAGGCCATGTAGTTATCCTTGTCGTCGAGGTCGAGCCTGCCTATGCGGCTCACGTTGGCGGAGACTGCCACATGGTCGTCGGGTATGCGCACTGCCGCCCATACGCCCCCTTTCTTCTTTTTGCCTTCGCCTTGCACCTCGAATATCCACACCTCCTTGGGGTCGGCTATGGTGAGGCACTCCCCGGAATCTGCGTAGCCGTATTTCTTTATGAGGTCTCCCATCAGCCTTATGGCCTCGCGGGCCGTGGTGCATCGCTCCAGGGCCACGCGCTGCAGTTCCTCTATCTTGAACATGCCCTCCGGGTTTATGAGCGTGTCGCGGCCCGTGTATGTGGTCTCGCCCATGGCAAGCTGACGCTCGTTCAGGCATGGGTAGGCGGTGTTCAGGTAGCGGAACGTGTGGGGGGCCTGCGGTATGCGCCCCTTCTCCTTCACGCCCTCCAGGCTGCCGGGATATTCGGTGTGGAGAAGTCCGTCGTAGATGCTCGTGACCGTGTCGCGGGGGAAATCCCCGGGTGTGGTCGGAGCCATCCAGGTACGGTACCACGAGTCGCAGGTGTGGCTCGTCATCACTGACCCGTCTGCCGATGCCCCTTTGCCCACCATTATGCTCGTGCACGACTCATTTTCCGCCCTCCCGGTGGCGATGCCGCATGCCGCGCACAGCAGCGCGGCAATCCAGATAATAGGTTTTCTCATGATATAGACTGTGTTTGCAGAGTTGTCCGGCGCGAAATTAATCAATAATTCCGAGATGCGGAGGTGCAGCATCAAGTTTTTTGAGAGGCGCACGTGCGGTTCAGGCTTTTTTCGCTAATTTTGCAGCCTGAAAATCCAGAAACATAAGTAAGTGTTCAAAACACAACACTTACTATCGTTTGAATTTGAATACTTACTTATCATGTCCCGAAAAAGAAAACCGCTTCCCGTGCTGGAAGCATTGCATATAACAGATGTCGCCGCCGAGGGAAAGGCCCTGGCCCGCGTGGCGCTCAATCCAGACAGGCCGGAGGAAAAGCTCGTGGTGTTCGTGCCATACGCCGCCCCCGGCGATGTGGCGGACGTGAGGCTGCTGCGCAAGAAGCACTCTTTCGCCGAAGGGCAGATAGAGCGCATGGTCAGTCCGTCCCCCCTGAGGGTGGAGCCGCGATGTGCTAATTTCGGCGTGTGCGGAGGCTGCAAGTGGCAGCATCTGCCTTACGCGGAGCAGACCGCCTTCAAGGAGCGGCAGGTGAGAGACGTGCTTACGCGCATTGCAAAAGTGGAGCTGCCTCCAATAAACACCATCTGTGGGGCGAAGGACCCTTGGTTTTACCGCAACAAGATGGAGTACACGTTCTCAAACAAGAAATGGCGCACCTGGGAGCAGGTCAAGAGCGGCGAGGAGTTCACCGACTCCTCCGACGCCCTGGGATTCCACATTCCCGGCGCTTTTGACAAGGTGTTGCACATAGAGGAGTGTTTACTGCAAGACAGCCGTGGAGACAGCATACGCAATTTCATATATGGCTGGGCCGAGGGTCATGGACTCTCGTTCTACGACCTGAAGGCCAACAAGGGCCTGCTCCGCACCCTCATGATAAGGCTCGCTTCTACGGGCGAACAGATGGTGTGCCTATCGTTCGGCGAGGATGACCCTCAGGCCATACACGCGCTCCTGGAGGCCGTGGCTGAGAGGTTCCCGGACATCACGAGCCTGGTGCATGTCATCAACACCAAGGCCAACGACACCATCTCCGACCTGCCCGTGCACGTGTTCAAGGGAGAACCTTTCATCATGGAGCGTATGGAGGAGCTGCGCTTCCGCGTGGGGCCGAAATCGTTCTACCAGACCAACTCCGAGCAGGCTTACCGACTCTATTCCGAGGTGCGCCGCATGGCGGGTCTCGACAAGAGCGCCTCGCTGCCGCCGGAGGAGAAACCTCTGGTCTACGACCTGTACACCGGCACCGGCACCATTGCCTGCTTCGTGGCCAAAGGAGCGCGCAAGGTGGTTGGGGTGGAGTATGTGCCCGAGGCCATCGAGGACGCGAAAATCAACGCCTCCATCAACGGGCTCGACCACACCACCTTCGTGGCAGGCGACATGAAGGATGTCCTTACGCCGGAGTTCATCGCGGCCAACGGGCACCCGGACATCATCATTGCCGACCCGCCCAGGGCCGGCATGCACCCCGACGTGCTGAAGGTGATAATGGATGCCGCACCCTCCCGCATTGTGTACGTGAGCTGCAACCCGGCGACGCAGGCGCGTGACCTCGCCGTGCTCGACTCGGCGTATGCTGTGCGCGAGGTGCAGCCGGTGGACATGTTCCCGCACACGCACCACGTAGAGAACATCGTTTTGCTTGAAAAGCGCCTGTGACCGCCCTGATTCACGCCCTGCTCCCCCGGGAAATACGGGAAGCAAGGCGTGTTCGCTTGCAAAATGAAATTTTTTATGTCGGCAAATCATGAAATGTGACCCCAAAAACAGCGCGAATGACATGCCTCATCGATTGTTTTCAATCCATTCGGCCATTGTTTGCTGACAATATGACAAAGCTATCCAAGGGGTATGTTATAAAACACATAAATCTTTTGCCCTAATGTCAGGAAATCGGCGTAACTTTGCATCGCAATCAGGAAAGGAAGAGTCCCGCTCCGGGTTGCGCCAATCCATGTTAACCTGAAAAAGATTGGAATGACCAAGAAAAATCTGAGACATCTAATACCATAATCATACTGAATTTTTTCATAATCTACACACTCAATATTTATTACATCACACTAATACCTTAAATCTTTACCAGAAGGAAAACCTCACGGGGCCCCTGTCTATGACAG
>URZM01000133.1 GCA_900552315.1 uncultured Bacteroidales bacterium
CCGACCGCATACTCTCCTTCTTGCAGAAAGAGAACAAGCAGGCCTTCAACTACAAGCAGATAGCGTTTGCCATCGACGCCACCTCGGCGGCCATGCGCATGGACATCATCAACGTGCTCGACGAGCTTGCCGCCGCAGGCGAGATAGCCGAGATTTCCCTGGGCCGCTACAAGGCCAAGACCGTGCGCGGCAACGAGAGCATAGGCACCTTCGTGCGCCGCAGCAACGGGCGCAACGCCGTGCTGGTGGACGACGAGCCTATCATGGTGGCCGAGCGCAACTCCATGCACGCCTTGAACGGCGACAAGGTGCGCGTGGTCATCTCCGCCGCCCGCAAAGGGCAGGACCCCGAGGCCAAGGTGGTGGAGATAGTGGAGGAGAAGGACCAGGTGTTCATCGGCACCCTCAAGGTGGAGGGCAACTACGCCGCCCTGGTCACCGACTCCAAATTTCTGGCCGCCGACATCATCATACCGCGCGGCAAGCTCAAGGGGGGCAAGGACGGCGACAAGGCCATAGCCCGCATCACGCGTTGGAACGACGACGAGATGAACCCTCGCGGGGAGATAGTGGACATCCTCGGCAAGAAAGGGGAGAACACGGCCGAGATGCACGCCATACTTGCCGAGTTCGGGCTGCCGTACCGTTATCCGGCAAACGTGGAGAAAGCCGCCGACAAGATAGGGGTCGGCATCACTCCCGAGGAGGTCTCCAAGCGCGAGGATTTCCGAGGCGTCACCACCTTCACCATAGACCCTAAGGACGCCAAGGACTTTGACGACGCGCTCTCCATCCGGCGCCTGGCCAACGGCAACGTGGAGGTCGGCGTGCATATAGCTGATGTTACGCACTATGTCGCCCCAGGCTCAATCATTGACAAGGAGGCGCAGAGCCGCGCCACATCAGTCTATCTGGTGGACCGCACCATACCCATGCTTCCTGAGCATCTCAGCAACGGCATCTGCTCGCTGCGGCCCGACGAGGAGAAGCTTACTTTCTCGGCAATCTTCGAACTGGACGCAGACGCGAATGTGGTGAGCAGCCGCATAGGGCGAACCGTGATGCTCTCCGACCGCCGCTTCACGTACGAGGAGGCGCAGGAACGCATAGAGACCGGCCAGGGAGATGAACACGCTCAACGACCTGGCGAAGAAGCTGCGCGCCCGCCGCTTCGAGGACGGCGCTGTGGATTTCGACCGCGCCGAGGTGCGTTTCGACATAGACGAGACCGGAAAACCCATAAATGTATTCTTCAAGGAGGCCAAGGATTCGAACCGCCTGGTGGAGGAGTTCATGTTGCTGGCGAACCGTACCGTGGCCGAGTACATAGGCAAGGAGACGGTGCGGCGCACGCCCGGCAAGAAGGCCTCCAAACCCAAGTCATTCGTCTATCGCGTGCATGACAACCCTGACCCGGAGAAGCTCGCCAACCTCGCGCTCATAGCCTCGCGTTTCGGCTACAAGGTGAAGACCGAGGGGAGCGCGAAGGCCGTCAATAAGTCCATCAACAAGCTGCTTCGCGACATCAAGGGCAAAGGAGAGGAGAACCTTCTGGCCCTGTTGGCCATCCGCTCCATGGCAAAGGCTGTCTACACGGCTGAGAACATCGGCCACTACGGCCTGGCCTTCGACTATTACACACATTTCACCTCCCCCATACGCCGTTACCCGGACATGATGGTTCACCGCCTTCTGGCCCGCTATCTCGACAAGGGACGCTCCGTGGACGCCCAGAAGCTCGAGGACCTCTGCAAGCACTCCTCAGAGATGGAGCAGCTCGCCGCCAACGCCGAGCGGGCATCCATCAAGTACAAGCAGGTGGAGTACATGCAGGAGCGCATAGGCGAGGTGTATGCCGGGGTCATCTCCGGCGTCACCGAGTGGGGCCTGTATGTGGAGCTGGACGAGAACATGTGCGAGGGACTCGTGCCTGTGCGCGACCTGGCCGACGATTTCTATGACTATGACGAGAAGAACTATTGCCTGGTGGGGCGGCGCCACCACAACCGCTACACCCTCGGCGACAAGGTGCATGTGCAGGTGGCACGCGCGGACCTGGACCGCAAGCAGCTCGACTTCGCGCTCATGAGCGACGACGGCCAGCCCCTGCGCCCGCGCCAGGAGGGCGGCAAAGGGGTTTCCGGAGCCCGTCAGGGCAAAAAGTCGCGCTCGGCGGCCTACCGCCCCGACGGAGGCCGTCACGGCGCCAAATCGCGCAAGAAATCGCGCCGCTGATTCACCACCCTTGACATTATTTGACGTAATATGAAATCCCGTATATTGTGCCGGAGCCTTTTGGGGCTCTCGGCATTTCTCTCCTTGTCCTGCGGCACCTCGCACCGCGCAGCCTCCGTGCCCGAGCATCCTGTGGACCGTGGATGCCTCACGCTTCTTCCCGACAGCCTCTTTGCCGGGGCCAAAGGGGAGGTGGGGGTCGCTGTCCTGACCTCCGAGGGAGACACACTTGTCGGCGGCGCGGATGCCCGTTTCCCGCTGATGAGCGTCTTCAAGCTCCACGAGGCCATAGCCGTGGCCCATGTCCTCGACACCCGTGGACAGGATCTGGACACGGTGCTTCACATACGCCGAGACGAGCTTAACCCCCACACGTGGAGTCCCATGCTCAAGGATTATCCGGCGGGAGACCTCGACATGTCGGTGGGCGAACTGATGGCTTATATGCTTATCCACAGCGACAACAATGCCAGCAATCTGCTGTTCGACCGCATTGTCTCCGTATCCGGGACCGATTCGCTGGTGCGCGCCCTCACCTCCGTATCTGATTTCCGGCTGCGCCACACCGAGGCGGAGATGCTCCGCGACCATGACCTGGCCTACGGTAACTGGAGCAGTCCGCTGGCTTGCGCCGTGCTTATAGACCGGGTGTTCACGGACAGCCTTGTCACCGGACCCAAGCAAGGGGAGATACGTCGCCTCCTGGGCGAGTGCAAGAGCGCGCCCGGACGCATCGCCGCCGCCCTGGACGGCGAGCCTGGAACGCGCATGTACCACCGCACAGGGAGCGGATTCACCAACGACAGGGGAGAGGTGGCCGCCGTGAACGACGTGGCCTGGGTCTCGCTGCCCGACGGCAGACACTACGCGCTGGCCATCCTGGTGAAGGACTATCCCGGTGCGCAGGAAGAGGCCGACTCCATGATATCCGCCATAGCGGGCCGCCTGCACCGGCAGCTCGCCGCTCACCCCAGCAGATAGTTCGCGCTTCTGCCTCCTTGACCGCTGTCCCTCAACATCCCTTTGCGGATGAGGTCTGTTATGTCTCGTAGGGCTGTGTCTTGTGAGCAGTGGCATATCTTCGCCCATTTGGATGAGGTGAGTTTTCCCTCGAATCCGTCCCACAGGCGGTTCAGCACCTTGCGTTGCCGCTCGTTCACCTCCACGTCGGAGAACCGTTCCCAATATGCCGCTTTTTCCAGTGTGCGGCTTATTTTGCCATATGCCCGTTCAATCGCCTGGGACAGGCAGTCCAGAAACCAAAGTATCCACTCCGTGATGTCCGTCCCCCCCTTCTGGGTCCGTTCCAGGATTTCGTAATAACTCTTCTTGTTGCGGTTTATTTCCGCCGACATGCTGTAATATCGGGTGTTGTCGTCATCCAGGCGGCTCAGGAACATGTCTGCCAAAGTACGGCTTATACGTCCGTTCCCATCGTCGAACGGATGAATCGTCACGAACCATAGGTGTGCCACAGCCGCCATGATGAAAGGGGAGTGCCCGGATGTGGCGCACCAGTCCATGAAACTTGACATCTCTGAGGGAACAAGAGATGAGGGCGGGGCCTCGTAATGCACTTTCTCATGCCCCATTGCGCCAGAGACCACCTGCATCGGCTCATCTCCTTTGCGCCAGTCTCCCACAGTGATTCTGTACATTCCGCTGCGCCCCGAAGGGAACAGGGCGGCGTGCCATGCGAACAGCCTTTCAGCCGATAACGGTTCGCGGCAATGGCTCACGGCGTCAAGCATTACGTCCACCAGTCCATCCACATAGTGGTCTTCCGCGAGGAGCCCGTCAGACTCCAGACCAAGCCTGCGTGCTATGCTGCTGCGCACCGAGGCCGCGTCCAGCCTGACCCCCTCAATTGCCGATGATTCGGTAAGTTCGTCGGTCAAGGCGTCCAGATGCGTTCGGCTCTTGTCCTTGAATCCGAGGGCAGACATACGCCCGTTGAGCATCCCGAGCAGTCGGCTCAGGTCGCTCAAGGGTTCGAGCAAGGCTTCGGAGTCCCACCTTAACAGGGGCCAGTCTTCAGCTTGCCAGATGTAGATTTTGTGTGTATGGCGGTCTATCATGGCGCAAATTTAGTGATTTTGCGGTGAAAAAACAAGTTATTCTCCGCAAATTTGCGGAGAATAAGTCGGTCCGACCTGTCCGACTCGTCCGACTCGTCTGACTGGTCCGACCCCCTGAAAAGCCGGATGGCGCGTACCCGTGTGCCGGGTCGCGCCATCCCTGTTGAAAAAGGCAGTTAAGTGATTGTTGTGTCTTGTTTTATTTCTTGAAGAACATCTTGGAGCGCTTCATGCGCGACTGCATCCGTTCTTCGGCAGGCATGGCCTGGCATGCCACCTCCTGCTCGTAGGCCCTGCGGCTCGAGGAGGCCATCTGGTCCCACATCTTGCGTGAGCCTTCGCCGGTCTGCTGATATTGCAATGCGTTCTCCGTGTCGATGCTCATGCGCCTGGCCATCGCCTCCACGTCTATGTTCGCTCCCACGAGATTCACTGTCCAGCCCCTCTCCTTGAACCGGCTTATGAGTTGCGCCACCTTTTGCCAGTCATAGTGCCTGGAACTGTTCTCGTAACCGTCGGTCATTATCGTTATGGTGCCCGTGGCGTCCTCATGGGTCTCGCTAACTGCCATCAGCTCGGAAAGGGTGGACCCTACCGCGTCCAGCAGCGGTGTGCTGCCCCAGGGCTTGTAGTCGTCCGGCGTGATGTGGCGGACGTTCTCGGGGTCGGCGTTCTTCACCAGGTAGCGTGACGGGACATTCCCGTCGCTCTGGAAGGCGTAGATGGAGAGCAGGCTGCGCAGCTTGTCACCGCCGTTTCGCTTGGCGGTCTTGATGGTGTTTATCAGCTCGTTGCATCCGGCAATGGTTTCGTCTTTTACATGGCTCATGGAGCCGCTCTCGTCCAGGATGATGAGGTTGAATACCACGGTCTTGGCAGTTGATGTCGATTCGCTGTTCATGCTGTGTGTCATTTTGGGGGTTGAGTTTAAGTTATTGAGTTTAAGTTGATTGTAGACTGTCAGAAATTGAACAGGTCCTTTGTGGAGCCCTCGTCCGCTTCATCCTTCTCCTGCTTGTCGAAGAGATTCTTGCGCATGAAGCTGAAGAACTTGCCGGGTCTCCCCTTGCGTGCATGCTCGGCCTTGGGCCTGGATGCGGACCGGGCGGGGGGAGGGGCCGGCATGCACATGCACGCTTCTGCCTCTCGCGGCTCTGCCGGTTCTTCGCACAGCAGGCCGCTCTGCAGGGCCTTGCGCTGGAAATTGCGCCGGTCATAGCTGTTGCCCGTTATGGCCTCGTAGACCCTTTGCAGCTCGCCCAGAGAGAAATAGCGGTTCAGCAGCTCGAAGGCTATTGGCTTCACCCTCAGGATTTCCGAGAGATGGCGCCGTGCTTGGGACACTATCTCGGCATGGTCAAAAGCCATGGGGGGGAGAAACTGCACGTCGAACCAACGAGCGTCGGCGGCGTCGTCCCCGGCCGCGAGGCTACATTCCTGCGGCCGCACCAAGGCTATGAACACCACTGTCACCACCCGCTCGCGGGGGTCGCGGCGCACGTCGCTGAAGACGCGGAACTGCTCCAGGTACACATCCTTCAGCCCCGTCTCCTCCATCAGTTCGCGACGGGCGGCCTGCTCTATGGTCTCGTCTATCTTCATGAAACCTCCGGGGAGGGCCCACGAACCTAAGTACGGGTCCATGCCGCGCTCCACCAGGAGCACGCGT
>URZM01000134.1 GCA_900552315.1 uncultured Bacteroidales bacterium
CAGGTTTGGAGCAGGGCGTGAAGCTCGACGAGATGGCAGGCACCATCCAGAACGACATCCTCAAGGAGTTCATGGTGCGCAACACCTACATCTACCCGCCGGCATTCTCCATGAAGATTATCGCCGACATCTTCGAGTACACCAGCCAGAACATGCCTAAGTTCAACTCTATCTCCATCTCCGGCTACCACATGCAGGAGGCCGGCGCCACCGCCGACATAGAGCTGGCCTACACCCTGGCCGACGGTCTGGAATACCTCCGCGCAGGCGTGAACGCAGGTATGGACATCGACAAGTTCGCTCCCCGTCTGTCGTTCTTCTGGGGCATATCCATGAACTACTTTATGGAGATAGCCAAGATGCGTGCCGCACGTATGCTCTGGGCCCGCATCGTCAGCCAGTTCAACCCCAAGAACCCCAAGTCGCTGGCCCTGCGTACGCACTGCCAGACATCGGGCTGGAGCCTCACCGAGCAGGATCCCTTCAACAATGTAGGCCGTACCTGCGTGGAGGCCATGGGCGCCGTCTTGGGCCACACCCAGTCGCTGCACACCAACGCACTGGACGAGGCTATCGCCCTTCCCACCGATTTCTCCGCACGTATCGCACGCAACACCCAGATCTACATCCAGGAGGAGACATACGTCACCAAGCAGGTAGACCCCTGGGCAGGCTCTTACTATGTCGAGGCTCTTACCAACGAGATAGCCGAGAAGGCTTGGGCTCACATCCAGGAGATCGAGAAGCTCGGCGGCATGGCCAAGGCTATCGAGACCGGGCTGCCCAAACTCAAGATCGAGGAGGCAGCCGCCCGCACACAGGCCCGCATCGACTCGGGCAAACAGAAGATCGTGGGCGTGAACGAGTATCGTCTGGACCACGAGGACCCCATCGACATCCTCGAGATCGACAACACCGAGGTACGCAAGGAGCAGGTAGAGCGTCTGCACGAGGTACGCGCCCACCGCGACGAGGCCGCCGTGAAGAAAGCCCTCGAGGCCATCACGGAGTGCGTGAAAGATTCCTCCAAGGGCAACCTCCTCGATCTGGCAGTCAAGGCCGCAGGTCTGCGTGCCACCCTCGGCGAGATTTCCGATGCCTGCGAGGCTGTGGTAGGTCGTTACAAAGCAGTAATCAAAACAATTTCAGGCGTGTACAGCAGCGAAGAGAAGGGCGATCCCGAATTTGAGGAGGCTCGCCGCATGGTGGCAGACTTTGCCAAGAGAGAGGGCCGTCAGCCCCGTATCATGATTGCCAAGATGGGTCAGGACGGTCACGACCGTGGCGCAAAGGTTGTAGCTACCGGCTACGCTGACTGCGGTTTCGACGTAGACATGGGTCCCTTGTTCCAGACACCCGCCGAGGCAGCCCGCCAGGCGGTAGAGAACGACGTCCACATCCTGGGTGTCAGCTCTCTGGCAGCCGGTCACAAGACCCTCAT
Organism: uncultured Bacteroidales bacterium; assembly: GCA_900552315.1. Taxonomy (GTDB): domain Bacteria; phylum Bacteroidota; class Bacteroidia; order Bacteroidales; family Muribaculaceae; genus Lepagella. Next base: position 1,442 of record URZM01000134.1, read on the forward strand.
CCCGCAGGTTATCGCCGAACTCGAGAAGCTCGGCCGTCCCGACATCCTGGTTACCGCCGGCGGTGTGATACCTGCACAGGACTACGATTTCCTCTACAAGGCAGGCGTATGCGCCATCTTCGGCCCCGGCACCCGCATCCCGCGCAGCGCCATGGAGATGATCCGCATCCTCAACGAGGACCGCGCCCAGGCTTGATCCCCACTTAACAAGATAAATGAAGGGGCGTCACCTTAGGGGACGCCCCTTTTTCAGTACGTAAATTTATGGAAAATCAACAAGTTAAATGGCTATCCCGGTATTGAGATTGTCGGGTATCACAGCGGATTATTTAGTGACAACCTGACTGAAGGTTGAGAGTTGTACATCGGCGCCTGTAATGCTTGAGTGTGGGGAGGAGAGCTGTTCGTAGCGGTAGAGCAGGCGGTTGTCTTTGTCGATATATGCCTGTCCTTTTTTGGCACGGTCATACGTGTCTATCATTACAAGTACAACGTTGTCCTCCACTCTCCACGTACCGGTTTCCGATGTCTGACCACTGATGGCGTACGTGCCGTCGGCATTGAATGTCCATGTATCCGAGCTTTCCTCCGTTTTCCAAGAGGCAACGAGCTTGCGGGTATCGATGGAATATTCGTTTGATGTGAAGGTGTCGATGTCCGTCATGTCACGCCAGTATGGCATGATTTCGTAGAGACCTCCAAACAGCACCTTCAGAGAGGCGCTGTATGAGTATGTGCCGAAGGGATTCCCGGATGGACATAGAGCCGGAAAGATGCTGAAACAACGTATGGTGGTCTTTTGGGAGTCCATGACGCTTGTGACAGGTATGTTCAAGGCGTCACGGCCTATGCTGACCAGGAAAGGCGGGATATTCACCTCCTTGAGTTCGCAGTTGTAAAAAGCTTCGTCAGGGAGCCTTGTCAGCCACAGCGGCAACGTGATTTTCTCTATGCCGGTCCAGCTGAACGCACCTGTACCCATGTGCGTAAGTGAAAAAGGAAGAGTCACGTTCTTGAGAGTCACGCAGTTGCGGAAAGCGTATTCTCCAATGCTTGTAAGGGAGGTCGGCAAATTTACCCTTTCAAGATAACCGCAATCTCTGAACGCCTGGTCGGCTATGACGCGTGCCGTGGATGGCAACGTAACGCTCTTGACCTCATTTGCTATCGGAAGCAAGGTCTCTCCTTCACCTATTGTGGTGACGACATAGTTTTTCTTACCGTCAGTTACGCTTGACGGTATGTTTATGGATTGAATGTCGGGAAGAGCTGTCACGGCTACCTCGCCGGTGCTGATTACGCGGTATGTTATGCCGTTGACTGTAAATAGATTGGAAGGAGATTCCGAGTCAGAATCACTACACGACAGCACACATGCCGACAGGGTGAGCGCTACAAATGTACGGGACAGTACATTTTTAAGGATTGACTGTTTCATGGTCGAGAATTGCCGCAGGCTCCCTATGCGACATGATGGGAAATTAGTGTAGGACATACAAAAAACGTGAGAGTCTGTACACTATGCCGTCCGTTCCCACCACTTGAGGCCTTCGCATTGCCCGAATCAGTATGGAACGAACAACATGCAGAAGCCCTCACGTAAATATGAAACCGAACCCCGAGCAGCTTTAGGGAATAAAGCCACCCGGACGGGCATCTCATATCACGCGGCATCTACCGTTGCCTCATTCTTGACTGATTCAAAGAAATTGCGAAGTTCCAAGTGGCCAAGAAACAAGCGTATAGGTAACGCCTTTTGTTTATGTTGCCACGCCCTCTGGCATGGCATGGTGAGAGCCTTTACATAGGCGTCTCACATCAGATGCAAAGTTATAAATAATTCTTCAATACGACAAGCGCATCATGTCATTCTCGAAAAAACTCTCTTTTCCTGTAGGTCTATTTCGAGGCAACAAAGGGTGGGTAAGACTTATGGTACACGGTCGCTGAAGAGAGTGTCAGTTGCCTTGGCACTTCATTCGTCATGATTTTGCTCAAGGTTGGTGGCGAGGCCGCTGTCGGCGGGGTGGACCTCCGATTTTTCAATCGATGGACAATTCCGTTGACGCACATAGTCCTCCAGTATTTCCATCGCTTCTTGCTTCTCCTCGTTCTTATTCTCCATGTTCTCTTGAACGTCTGGTCGGGTGATGAGGTGTAGAATTTTGTCGGTGATGATTTTGCCCAACCTCAGACGGTCTATCATGTCGATGCCGTTATTTTGCGGAATCCGCACACTGTATCGTACCTCACCGATGACAATCTCGATTCTGTCCTCCTTATAGTCAAGCGTCAAGTCTTGGCCTTTGACCTGTATAGGCTCACCCCAATCTCCGGCCGTGGTATTTTCTGGGAAAAATGTGTGAAGCGTGAGATTGAAGGGGTTCCAAAAATCGTCATTGCGCCTTTCGCCACTTTTGTTCCTCATGGTATATGCGTATTCAGAGTCCGGATTCTCAACCACGTATTTCCCTTGGGGAGCGCTCATCATACTGCGGTAGGACATCATGTAGAAATCCCAGTCATAGCATTTGCCGACCTTCTTCTCGCATGACTTCTCCTGTATTTGCCTCATGAGGTCCTGACAGGAGAATCCGGATGCGTTTTTCAGATAAGCCTGTAAAACCTCCTTCTTTATTGGTTGCAAACTTGTCCTGCCAAAATTCTGAATCATCTTTTTCCACCGGCTCCAGTCTGTGCCGCCGTATGCCGCCACGTGGTTTTTGTTTACAGTGGAGTAATCTCCCTCGGTCAGCAGAGCCTGTCCAAGCACAGTATAATCTTTGTGGGTATGGTTGAAGAACAAGCCGAAATTGCGCAGCACTGCCGGATCAAAAACTTTGGCATTATCCTGAAGCGCGTGCAGGTTGCCGAGCAACAGCCTGTGGTTCTCCACCAGATCCATCAGAGAGGCGTCAGACTTGTGCGCCATACGCCACGCCAGCTTTTCTTGTTCCTGTTCCATCTGCAAGCGGGTGAATACGTCCGAGTAACTGGAGCTGTCCAGACAGAACCTGTTGACGATACCGTCCACTCGAAGCAGCATGTCGCTCATCTCGTCCTCATGAATATCCGTGTTTTCTATCAGGTTCCTTATGGAGCGCAGCTTCTGGAGGAAATCAGGACAATCCTTGCCTCTGGAGAGCCTGACCAGGTACTGGAGAAAGGCTTCCGCATAAAGCACCTTCTGTCGGGACCCGGTCACATTCTTGGCCATTTCCCCGTTGACGGCGCTTTTGAACAGATTTGGCTCACCGGAGATATACACCGGAACCTGAGCGGGTATATGCAAGTCACTTTCAGTGTCAGGCCATTCAAACCGTTTTCCGGTTATAAATCTCTCGAAAAAGGAAGAAAGGTCCCCGTTGAGCCGGGACAGGGAACGCAATTCGTTTAGCACGGACGTTATACGGGAAATCACGGTTCTGCATAGCCTGCGGCCGGAGAGGTCGTCCCGGCCTAACACGGCTTTTGCGAGCTTCAACAAATCCACAGGAGCGTCCTGATACTGGAAGATTCCTCTTTTGGCTCCCTCGACGGTGAGGAATAAGGTGAAGAAATTCTTGAAGCCATCGTCGAGGCCGTTATGCGTATATTCCTTCTTGTCAAAATCCAGATGAGACATGTCCGGGCAGGTGGCTTGCCTGTATTGCCAGAAAAGGTCGGTCCAGGCGGTGTCAAGCTCGTGGACAAAGGTTGGCGCGGGATGCCTCTCATACGCCTTTTTAACATACGCGTCGGCCATGGCCTTGAAATGCTCGAACTTGCTGAGTTCCTTTCCCCGTGAGTTCATTTTTATATACAGGTCATCTGTGGCCTGGAGGTCATCAAGGTCAAGGAACCAGAACTCGATGTTGCGCTTCAGGTTTTCCCATGCGCGCTCCATGGCTTGCCGGTCATGTCTCATGGAGGCGAACCTATATTCTATCTCCTCGAGCATGGTGACCATCGAGCTTATCGTCGGGTCAGATTTCCATAATCCGGTGAACCACCACTGTCTTTTTATGAAGCCGGTGATGTCAGGCCACTCTGATTGAGGGATTACGGTATCATTGACAAGCCTGTCGCAGAACTGCTTGCTGAGGTCGCGCGTCTCGTAGGAGAAACGTGACCTCTTTTGGTTCCCGTAGGTCATGAACGAGAGGTCCGCCCCCGCGCAGTTCCCGACAAAGAGATGCAGCAGAAACAGGGTGGTCAGGCGTTGCTGTCCGTCTATCGGCAAGAAGACACAGGGGCTGGAAGAGGTGTCCACTTTGCCATACACAAAGTCCAGCTCTACGTGTTGGTCCGCCGACTTACCGATGATGAAATCAAACAGCGTGTCCAGGAAATTCTTCCTTACATCCTTTTCGTTGACTCGGCCTTGGGCATAGTCACGCTGAATTTTAGGAATCGATATCCGCAACGAGGTCTGCCACTTGTCGCTTTCCGGCCTGGAGGCGGGCAATTTCAACAAATCGAAAAATGTGAATTTCTCGCCTATGTTTTTTATGTGGTTCCGGTTTTCCATTTGCA
>URZM01000135.1 GCA_900552315.1 uncultured Bacteroidales bacterium
TCCTTGTATTTTAAATTAATTAATGTTTCAAACTCCGGCTGTTAAAGAAATTACCCTTGGTCCGGCTGCTTTTTGGCAAAACCCTTCAGCGCCTTAGTCACATAGCCCGCTATGCTCCTGCGGCTTAAAAGGCTTTTGCCTAAAAACCAGCCGCCCCAAATTTTAACGTTTCTTTTTAAACAACCTCTAAAATGTTTTTCCCTGCAAAGCTAACGAAAAATCTCGGTATAACGGCATATCAGACGGTTAAATTTGCGGTGGCACGAATTTTTTCGTAACTTTGCAGGCGCGTTGCACCCCGATTGCCCGGCGCTTCCGCCGCCCCGCGCAGTCCGGATGTACACCAGCATTTCACAACGAATCATATAACGCATTATATTTCAAATGATTAACGCTCAAGACATCAAAAACGGCACCTGCATCCGCATGGATGGCCGCCTGTATTTCGTAATCGAGTTCCTCCATGTAAAACCCGGCAAGGGCAACACCTTCATGCGCACGAAGCTCAAGGACGTGGTCGACGGCCGCGTGCTCGAGCGCCGCTTCAACATCGGCGAGAAGCTGGAGGATGTACGTGTGGAGCGCCGTCCCTACCAGTTCCTCTACAGCGAGGGGGGCGACGACATCTTCATGAACCAGGAGACATACGATCAGGTGCCCATCAACAAGGAGCTGGTGACCGGCGCGGCCTTCATGAAAGAGGGCGACGTGGTTGAGGTGGTAAGCGACGCTTCCACAGACACCGTGTTGTACGCCGAGATGCCTACCAAGACCGTGCTCAAGATTACATACACCGAGCCGGGCCTGAAGGGCGACACCGCCACCAACACGCTGAAGCCCGCCACCGTGGAGACAGGCGCCACCGTACGCGTGCCCCTCTTCATCAACGAGGGCGAGTCCATCGAGGTAGACACCCGCGACGGTTCATACGTGAGCCGCGTGAAAGCGTAACACGACCCGCCGCCGACAGCCATGCCGAACACACCCCACGCCGAGACCATGCGCTTCTCCATCATAGTGCCGGTCTACAACCGCGAGGCGGAGGTGGCCGACCTGTTGGCAAGCCTCGAGGCCCAGACCGACAGCGGATTCCAGGTGGTGATAGTGGAGGATGGCTCCACGCTCCCCTGCGACCGCGTATGCGAGAAATATCGCGGGGCGGTCAACCTCAAATATTACCGCAAAAGCAACGAAGGGCGCTCCATAGCCCGCAACTACGGTATGGACAGAGCCGACGGAGACTATTTTGTCTTCGTCGACTCTGACTGCATATTGCCCCCGGAGTACATAGCCACCCTGCGTCGATGCCTGAAAGAGTCATACACCGACTGCTTCGGAGGCCCGGACGCGGCCCACGACTCATTCACCACCACGCAGAAAGCCATAAACTACTCCATGACCTCCCTGCTCACCACCGGCGGCATACGCGGCGGCAAGGTGCAGATGGAGAAATTCGTGCCGCGCACATTCAACATGGGATTCTCTCGCACGGTCTACGAGAAAGTGGGCGGATTCCGCGAGATGTTCAGCGAAGACATAGACATGAGCACCCGCATCCGCCTGGCCGGATTCGGGATAAGCCTGTTCCGTCACGTCTACGTCTACCACAAACGCCGGGTGGACCTCCGCAAGTTCTGGCGGCAGGTGCACGTGTTCGGCATGAGCCGCATCACCCTGCAGCTGCTTTACCCCGGCTCCATGAAACTGGTGCATACGCTCCCGGCGGTCTTCACCATAGGATCCGGCCTGCTAATCCTGCTCGCCATATTCTGGCGCCGGTGGTGCATCCTGCCTCTTGCGGCATACATACTCGCCGTCTGGGTCACCGGTATCATCAGCACCAAGAGCCTGAAGATAGGGTCGCTGGGCGTGCTTACGAGCCTGACGCAGCTTTACGGCTACGGCACAGGGTTCATAGGGGCGTACGTATGGAAGATACTGCTGCGCCACGGTCGGGACGAGGCCCGCGAGGTGGAGATGCGGCGAGGCAAATGAGGCCATGATAATCAAAGAGTCAGACACACCGCTGCCGGCAGGCGCCGCCTGCGAGCCAAGACCCGCGCTCCCCAGGGTGAAGGACATGAGCGAGGAGGACCAGCCTCGCGAGAAAGCGGAGAAATTCGGGTGCGGGGCCCTGTCCGTGGCAGACCTGTGGGCGCTCGTGCTGCGCACCGGCTCGGTGGGCAACCCGTGACGAAACTGTGCCGGGACATGATGGCCGCCAGCGACAACCGCCTCACGCGCCTGGAACGCCGCTCCCGCCGTGAACTCATGGAAATCAAAGGGCTGGGAAAGACCAAGGCCATACAGGTGGAGGCCGTCATGGAGCTGATACGCCGCTACAACGCCGAGGTGCCCGCCGCGCTGCCCGAGATACGCTCATCGTCCGACATATACGCAGTCATACGCCCGCGCATAGCGCACCTGCCCCACGAGGAGGTGTGGGTGGTGGTCATGGATCGCAAGCACCGCGTGACAAAACTCTTCCAGGCATCCAAGGGCGGATGGGCCTCCAGCCTGTTCGACATAAAGGTAATAATCAAGGAGGCACTGCTGGAGAACGCCTCGGCCATAGCCCTGTGCCACAACCACCCCTCAGGCAACATGCGCCCCTCGGCGCAAGACGACGACATCACGCGCCGCTGCGCCAAGGCATGTAGTGTAATGGACCTGAACCTGCTGGACCACCTGATAGTAAGCCCCCACACCTATTACTCATACGCCGACGAGCACCGCCTACCCTCTTGACCGGCACGGATATCCGTTTTCAAGAAAATCCCATCCGCGATTTGGCGGATAAAACAAGAATGATTAACTTTGAGGCATTAATCATTTAATCCCTTTTAATAATGGGCAAAATCACTCTGCTTATCGCCGGTTTGCTGACAACATTGCTCTGCGCCACGTCCAAGGCCCAGGACGAAGCCCCGGACTACGCCGGGCTCACACCCCAGCAATTGGAACACATGCTTCTTCCCCCGCTGCTCAACAGCATCGAGGTCGGCTCTCCCGACACCCTCCTACTTGCACAGCCGGGGATGCTCTTCGGCGACATAATCCCGCGCATGAACCTGGTGTCACCGTTCAAGGGTTCAGACGTCAAGACATCAATATTCCCCTCAGGGCAAGGATCGATATACGTGTGGCAAATGCCGGAACCGGCCGAAGTCACACAATGCAAATACATAGCCTTCGTGCCTTGGGACGAGGTGTACAAGATGTATGGTGTGGAGAAAACTTTCGATTTCAGATTCCTGGACAAGACGGATGACGGCGACGACAAGCCTGAGACCCCGGAGCCATGGGTTCTCGGCAGTTCCTCCATAAACGGACATTCCAACTACGGCTGCATCAGTTGTCCCGCATCCGCAGAGGCTTTTGTAGAAATGCTCGGAGCTGCCGACCTTCTGTTCAACCGCGAAAAATACGAGGCCTCCCTCCAAGAGATGTCCCGCAAACAGTGGGAATACAGGTTCCTCCCGGAGGTAAGCATGTATTGCGAGCCTTTCGACTACATCGGGGGACTCGTTTCCGACCCCGATTATGTGGCCGGCCGCATGCTCAAGGCACGAGGCTACCGTCCGATATTTCCTGAAGGAACCGTGAAATGCACTCCCTTCGCCTCCGACCTCGGCTACATATATGTATGGTGCCTTCCTGAACCGGATACCGACACCCAATGCCGCTATATAGCCTTTGTACCCGACATGCAGGAGAATCGTTATAAGATATTCATGCAAAGCCGTTCCGTGGACGCGGGCCAAAACGGACAGGATTCTTCGCTCTGGAGACTTGGCACGTTTGACGGCACAGACGAGATACGGTTCTCCGATTGCGGGGAGACAGACCCTGCCATGGATGAAGCAGATTTCCTGCGAAAGCTCCAGGAGCATGGCTGCATTGACACAAAATGCGAAAAGATTCCTTTACCGATTCCGAATCCGGACCCGGTACCGGAGGACTGATTGCCTCACAAACCCGAATACAGCCATATCCCATGCTGCACATGCCCTGGTATTTGGCGTGATTTCAATCCGCCGGAAGCATCCGGTTTGGCAGTGTAAGGATTTATTGCTAACTTTGTGGTGCTTTAGCGATTTCCCCGCAGGCCGCAAGCGCATGCAGAAATGGTGGAATGGTAGACACGAAAGACTTAAAATCTTTTGGGACGGAAGTTCCGTGCGGGTTCGAGTCCCGCTTTCTGTACGCAGTTTTTCAATCTCGGTGTGTCAAAATCCCGGTTTTGGCACACCGTTTCGTTTATCCCACATACGGATACTTTATGTCCCTGATTGTCAGAATCATTAATCTCATGCCCCGCCTGGCGTGCTCTTCGCTCACCGTGGCTCTCATACTTTGGCTCACGCTGGCGCCCCGCCCGGTGGGCGACATGGACGTGCCCCTTTTTCCGGATGCCGACAAGCTCGTGCATGCCGTCATGTTCGGCTTCCTGACATGGATGCTCTACATAGACATTGGCAAGACCAGTCGCCGTGTCCCCTCGGTGGCAGCCACCGGCCTGTGCGCTGCCGCCTCGGCCATCTTCGGGGCACTGACCGAGCTGTTGCAGAGAATCATGGAGGCAGGTCGCAGCATGGAAGGCGCCGATTTGGCGGCAGACGCCCTCGGGGCCGCAATAGCCTGTGCGGCCATCCTTACCCTCAGAGACAGGCTCCCACCCCTAAAATACTGAGATATACGGAATTGAGGTAGCCTACACCAGGCTGTCCCGTTTTTTTGCGCATCACCTCAACTTATAGCCGCCTATTTGTGTTTAACTACTGAAAACTCTCCTCTACCAGCTCTATATTTTAGACTATATTATTCTGACTAAAACTCACACAGCCCATGTCTGAGCGACCCGGACATACACCCATACCGGAGGACACCGCCACACGCACGTCCGAAGGCGGCAAGAGACCCAAGAGGCATCTGATCAGGCCCACATGGCTCAGACGCACGCTCAAGGTCTTGCTGGGACTGTTCATATTCCTGCTCATGCTGCCGGTGCTGGTATACGTGCCATTCATCCAAGACTGGCTCAAAGACACCGCCTGCGGCATAGTCTCCCGCACTACCGGCATGACGGTAAGCGTAGACAGGTTCAGGCTCAAATGGCCGCTCGACGTGCAGCTGGACGGAGTGCTCGTCCTCACACAGACCGGCGACACCATGATGCAGGCCCGCTCCCTGGTGGCAGACGTGAAGATGCTCCCGCTGCTGAGGCTCGACGCGCAGATAAACCGGGTGAGCCTGCTCGACGGCAAATACATCATGGTGTCCGAAGACTCCTCCATGACCATGCGCCTGCGGGCCGGTGCGCTGGAGTTCGCGCAAGGGAGCGACCTCGACCTCAAAAGCTCCCGGATAGCGCTTAAAAAGCCCGTGCTGCGTGACGCGGACATCGCCCTGGACATAAATGTATGGAAGCAGAAGCCGGACAGCGTCTCCACACCTGCCGAGTGGGTCATAACCGCTGACCGCATGAGGCTCGACAACGTGCGCTTCCGCATGTCCATGCTCCCGACCGTCAAGGACCTGGACGTGACCATAGGCCACGGCTCCCTGGCCGACGCCGTGATAGACCTCAAGAACTATGACATACACGCCAAGGAGGTGAACATCACCAAAGGACTGGCCTCCTATGTGGTGCCCACCGAGAGCTACATAGCGGCCCATCCCGAACCCATAGACACCATCTCGCCCCCCTCCCCGCCTTACACCATACGCATAGAAAAAGGGAGGCTCGCCTTCGACCATGCCTTCTACGGCGTGGACGGAGCCTCCCCGCAGCCCGGATTCGACCCCTCCTACATCGAGGCGACAGACGTGGACCTCACGCTCGAAGGCTTCTACAACCGGGCGAGCACCGTGCGCCTGCCCATAAGGAGCATACAGGCCACGGAGCGCTCCGGGCTGGCCATTACATGCGGACGTGGAG
>URZM01000136.1 GCA_900552315.1 uncultured Bacteroidales bacterium
TGGTCATGGACCGCAAAGAGGCCATTTTTGAGCCGGCGCTTTCCATGTCCTGGGCCAAAGGCTTTGACGTCAAGCACTATCTGGGCGTCACTGAAGCCATCCTGGGCATGGTGGCCAATATCATGGGCAAGGACAAAAAGGCCGCCGCGCGTCAGATCATCCTGGGCCTCAAAGACATGGGCGGCGTCTGCCCACCGCGCTTTATGACGGAACTGGTGAGCGCCCTGCGCAAGGCCTGGCCGGAGCTTGTGCTGCACTACCACCGGCACTATACGGACGGGCTGTTTGTGCCGTCCTGCGGTGCGGCCGCCAAGGCCGGAGCGCACATCATCGATGTGGGGCTGGGCTCGGCGGTGCGGTCCTACGGTCAGGGCGACGTGCTTGCCACCGTGGCCTATATGGAAGACGAACTGGGCCTGACCTGCCAGCTGGACAAAAACGCCATCCGCGACGCCAACTTTGTCTGCAAGCAGATCATGCCCTATTATGACCGCTACTGTGCGCCGTACTTCCAGGGCATAGACTATGACGTCACCCGGCACGGCATGCCCGGCGGGGCCACCTCTTCTTCGCAGGAAGGGGCCATGAAGCAGGGCTACATCCATTTGTTGCCCTACATGCTCAAGTTTCTGGAGGGCACGCGGCAGATCGTGCGCTATCACGACGTGACGCCGGGCTCGCAGATCACCTGGAACACGGCCTTCCTGGCCGTGACTGGGGCCTGGAAGCGCGGCGGCGAAGATGAGGTGCGCTATCTGCTGGAGGTGCTGGGCCAGGTGACCCGCGTGCCCGAAGCGGAGCTGAGCGCAGAGATGCGCAAGGCGCGGCTCGCCATCTATAGGGACTGCAACGACGCTTTCCGCAATCTGCTGCTGGGCAAGTTCGGGCGGTTGCCTCTGGGCTTCCCGGCCGACTGGGTCTATCAAAGCGCCTTCGGATCGGACTGGAAGAACGCCCTGGCCAACCGTACCGAGGCTTCGCCTCTGGATTCCCTGGCCGACGTGAACCTGGCGGCGGAGGAGAAGGCCTGTACGGATATCCTCAAACGCAAGCCCAACGCCGAAGAATTTGTGCTTTACCTTAACCATCCGGCGGACGCGCTCAAGACCATCCAGTTCCGGGCCAAATTCGGCGACCCCAACAATCTGCCCTTGCACGTCTGGTTTGAAGGGCTCAAGGTGGGGCAGGATCTCTACTTCAACGACAGCAGCGGCAAACCGCACCACTTGCTTTTGTTGAGCATTTCCGAACCGGACAACGCCGGCCTGTCCATCTGCCGTTATGTGCTGGATTCGGAATTCATGAGCTGTGAGGTGCAGGTGCGCCAGCCCACGGGCGGCGGCGTCAAGAGTACGCTCATGGCCGACCCGGCCAACAAGTTCCATGTGGCCGCGCCGAGCAACGGCGGCCTGGGTCCCTGGAACCTGTGCATAGTGTTCGGCCTGGGTCTCTACGGAGTGGCCTACGAGCCGGCCGCCTCGTTCAGCATCGTGGTGTGGAGCGCCCAGACGCTCACGCTGGTGGTGCTGGGCATATACACCGCCATTTACACCTCTCGAAAACAATCTCCTAAAACCAACTGACTACCGCCATGTTCGACAACACCACTGACGACGATAAAGAAGACATGTTCGACGGCTTCGAGCCGGAAGAGCCCAAGCAGCCGAAAGCGCCCAGATACAGCCCCGAGGATCCCCGCTACTGGGACGGGGAGGAAAGCGAGTGGGAGCACCTCAAACCCGGGGGACGACGACGCGCCATCATGATGTGGGGGGGCGCCGGCCTGGGGCTCCTCGTGCTTATCTGCATCTTATGCTACTGGTTCTGCGGCCCTTATGTAGAGGACGCCGTGCAATACGGATATGTGGACCATGTGGAGGAGCGCGGCAACATGTTCAAGACCTACGAGGGAAACCTGATACCGTACAAGTCGCTGCATGACACCACCCGCGCCTACGAGGGGGATTTCGTGTTCTCCACCTCCGAGAAGATAGGCAAGACCCTGCGGGCCTACCAGAACAGCGGCAAGCCCCTGCGGGTGGAATACCGCACCTACCGCTACGCGATGCCCTGGAGGGGAGACAGCCGCACGGTCATAATCCGCGTGGACACCGTGAGCCCGGACAGCATCCTGCCCCTGCCGCGTGCCACGCGCCCAACCCCCGCACGACCATGAGGCAATACCTTCGACTCGCGCCCGGGCTGCCCCAGCTCCCCGCCTGCGAACCGGGGTGCTGGATAAGCATGGAGTGCCCGGACGACGAGGATATCCGTTTCCTGACACATGAGCTCGGCATGCCCGCCGACTTCATAGAAGACATAAACGACGTGGACGAGAGGCCGCGCGTGGAGGCCGGGGACGGGTGGCTCATGACCATAGTCCGGATACCCATGCGCAGCACCACCGGCAACGTGCCTTTCCTTACCGTGCCCGTGGGTCTGCTCACCGACTCGCGCGTGGCCGTAAGCGTGTGCTATCACCGCACGGACATGATGTCTGAGTTCATAAACCATACGCGCGCCCGGCATATCGACATACCGGACATACCGGACCTGCTGGTGCGCGTGGTCTACTCCTCCGCCCACTGGTTCCTGCAATACCTCAAAGAGATAAACCGCCTCAGCACCGAAGCCGAGAAGCAGCTGGAGCGCAGCATACGCAACCGCGACCTGCTGGCACTCATGAGCCTTCAGAAGTCGATGGTATGGTTCAGCACCTCCATCAAGGGAAACCGCGCCATGGCCGAGCGTCTGCGCAGCATACTTGAGAAAAGGGGGACGCTCGACAGCGACCTGCTCGAAGACGTGGAGACGGAGCTGCGCCAGGCCTCCGACACAGTGGACATCTACAGCGCCATACTGGGAGGCACCATGGACACCTTCGCCTCCGTAATATCGAACAACGTGAACGCCATCATGAAACGCATGACGAGCATCTCCATAACCCTCATGATACCCACGCTGATAGCCAGCTTCTTCGGCATGAACGTGCCGATGGGCTGGGCCGGCACGGGCTGGTGGACATTCCCTGCCATAATAGTGGTCTCGGCCCTGCTCTCGGCCCTCTCGGTGGTTTGGTTCAAACGCATAAAATGGTTCTGACCTGAAAGATGAGAGCACACACAGCGTTCCAAATAATTCTGGCTGTCCTGTCAGGGCTAACAGGTCTCTTCCTGTGTTCTTGCGGCGGGACGAATCGTGCCTCAGACACGAATCAAGTCTCGGCAAACGATATATCCCGCACCGCCCACCCGTCCCCGACACCTGGGAAGGACACGGGGAGCGTGGATTTCGGGGCATTGCGCATGGCCGATGACGCCTGCCCGGCCGAACTGCGCGCGCTGCCCACGGACACGTTGTTCCAGCGCGGCATACGCTATACCTTGTCGGAACCGTCCCGTCCCGACTCGGCCCTGATGTGCTACATGACCGCCATCCAGCGTCTCGACACCATCCACGATCCGAACAGGATAGAGGAAATAACCAAGAGCTGCATCAACGTGGCCCACATCTACACCACCGTGTACAAACAGACGGGACGCGCGTACCAATACCTGCGGCTGGCCGAGAAGATATGCCTGGCGCACGGACTCGATGACATACTGCCTTACGCGTACCTGAACATGGGAGTCAACATCAGCAGCGAGGAGAAGCTGAAAAGCTCCTACGTGCCCGGGGCGGACTCTGACAACGCCTTCGAGTACATGCAGCGCGCCTACGACGCGGCCGAGCGTGTGGGCAATCACGAGGCTATGGCGTACAGCGTCTACAACATGATAGGTGACTTCACTCCCTCGGCGAAGGTGCTGGCATACGTGAACCGCTATCTGACAGCGGACATACCGCAGTGCGTGCCCACGCGTCCGTATGTGGCCACGGTCTGCCAGGGCTACAGCGACTACATGGGGGGACGCTATGAGTCCGCGCACCGCAATTTCGCGGCGGCAGACACCCTCAGCCACGTGCCGCAGCAGCTGCTGACCTGGCTAAAGTCGCAGGCGATATATCTCGACGGGCTTGTGTACGAGGCCGAGGGGGACAGACGCGTCGCCGAGGCCAAATTCGAGGGGCTTCTGGCAGACGCCGAAAGGCGTGGCGACCGCGAGTCCGGCATGTGGATGAACGGGAACCTGTATCTGTACCATACACGTTCGGGCAACAAGGCCCTGGCCGAGAAATACCTGCTCGGCTACTACCGCGACCGAGAGGCGATAGCCGTGGCGAATGACGGGGCGAGCATAAGCGAGCTGGACCTGCTCGAGAAAATAAACGGATACGAGACCCGTCTCTCGCAGCAAAACGCACAACAGGTGAGGGTGCGGCAGGTACGTCCGTTCTGGATGAAGGCGGTGGTGGTGGCCGCCCCCCTCATAGTGCTGGTACTGATAATAGCGCTGGTTATGTACTGGCGGCGCCTGCGGTACGTCATGGCCATGTACGAAAAGCACCTCCAGGAACGGGAAAGCAAGGAGACGACCCCTGTGCCGGCCCCTCCCGGGGCGCCGTGCGGCGATGAGATGCAGGAGCCGGCGGAGCCGTCAGGCCGGGATGAGTGTCATGACACACCGGACCCGGACCTCACGCGGCGCATAACGGAAATCATGGACCGGAGCGACGAGGTCTTCGACCCCGATTTCCAGATGGTGCGTCTCTGCTCCCTGGTAGGGTCCAATTCCACCTACGTCTCGAAAGCGCTGAACGCCCACTACGGGAAGCCCTTCAAGAGCGTGCTTGCCGAGCGGCGCGTGACGGCGGCCTGCCGCCAGCTCGATGACCCTGAGCGTAACGCCACCCTGACCATCGAGGCCATCTGCCACGACGTCGGGTTCAAGAGCAGGGGAGCTTTTTCGGTTGCCTTCAAGAACGTGGTAGGCATCACTCCCACCGAATATCGCAAGGCGGCGCAGCGATATATGCCCCCCTCGGGCCGCTGAAACACCCCTTTTACGTCCGTTTCCATTAAAACAGGACAAACACGGCCTGATTTAATGATGATTATATGCCCATAGAGCTGTAACTTTGCACCCGGAAACATCACCACACTCTCTGCACCGATGTTTCTGCCGGGAGGTTGCGGACAGGATTCTCAACCCGCAGGATTCAAGGATTCCGCCTCCTGAAATGATTATGACAGTTATAGTGAAACATATCCCAATTTGATGATTTATTGGTAAAGCAAAGTCAGCCCTGGTTGTGAAACCGGGGCTGATTATTTTTGGAGTCGGACGGGTCGGACATGTCGGACAAGTCGGACGATTTGAAGGGTGTGTGTACATGCCCTCGCCACATTCAAGAAAACATATAAATGACCCACGCATCCACTGCCCCTCCGCCCTTGCCGGGGGCGGGGCGGCGATTCGCGGAGCGAATCCACAGCTACACAGCCCCACGAAATGCGGGAAGGATGGACCGCAGCCCTCCATACCGTCTTCGTGGGGTATATAGCCAGGAGGTACAACCCTGGAGGGGTTGCATGTCGGCTTGCATGGGTCTTATGCAACCGCGCTGCGGTTGTTGCGACAGGCGCTGCCAACCCCACGAAGACGAGAGGTGGCTTTCGCCATCTCTCGCATTTCGTGGGGCTGAAGTTCATGGATTCGCTCCGCGAATCACCGGGTCAGCACAGGTGGGCCGGGGAAAGGGACAGGGTCATACGCGCATACCTGACGGCATGCGTTGCTTTCGGTGTTCCCTTTCCTCACTTTTCGTGGGGCTGAAGTTCATGGATTCGCTCCGCGAATCACCGGGTCAGCACAGGTGGGCCGGGGAAAGGGACAGGGTCATACGCGCATACCTGACGGCATGCGTTGCTTTCGGTGTTCCCTTTCCTCACTTTTCGTGGGGCTGAAGTTCATGGATTCGCTCCGCGAATCACCGGGTCAGCACAGG
>URZM01000137.1 GCA_900552315.1 uncultured Bacteroidales bacterium
CGGACAAACCGGTGCTGTATTACCCGCTCGACTCGTGGTTCATCCGCACCACGGCCTCGCGCGAGCGCCTCATGGAGCTGAACGAGGCCATCAAGTGGAAGCCAGCGAGCACCGGGTCGGGCCGATTCGGCAAATGGCTGGAGAACCTTCAGGACTGGAACCTGTCCCGTTCGCGCTACTGGGGCACGCCGCTGCCCATCTGGCGCACGGAGGACGGCAAGGAAGAGATGTGCATAGGCAGTTATGCGGAGCTGTATGAGGCCATAGAGAAGGCTGTAGCAGCCGGAGTGATGGCCGAAAACCCACTTGCCAAGGCCGGTTTCGTGCCCGGCGACATGAGCCGCGAGAACTATGACCGCATAGACCTGCACCGCCCGTATGTGGACGCCATCACTCTGGTGAGCGAGAGCGGCAAGCCCATGAAGAGGGAGCTGGACCTCATAGACGTGTGGTTCGACTCCGGCGCGATGCCCTACGCGCAGATCCACTATCCTTTCGAGAACAAAGACCGGTTTGACAGCCGCGAGGTGTATCCTGCGGACTTCATAGCCGAGGGGGTGGACCAGACACGAGGCTGGTTCTTCACGCTCCACGCCATAGCCGGCATGGTCTTCGACACGGTAAGCTACAAGGCCGTGATATCCAACGGACTTGTGCTCGACAAGAACGGCAACAAGATGAGCAAGCGCCTGGGGAACGCTGTGGATCCCTTCTCGAACATAGAGAAATACGGCTCAGACCCCGTGCGCTGGTACATGATAGAGAACTCCCAGCCCTGGGACAACCTCAAGTATGACGAGGCGGGTGTGAAGGAGGTTACGGGCAAGCTGTTCGGCACCCTTTACAACACCTACAAATTTTTCGCCCTCTACGCCAATGTGGATGGCTTCACCGGCGCCGAGCCCCAGATTCCGTATGCCGAGCGTCCAGAGATAGACCGCTGGATACTCTCGCTGCTCAACTCCCTTGTCAAGGAGGTGGACAGTTCGCTGGAGGACTACGAGCCGACCCGTGCGGCCCGCGCCATATCGGAGTTCGTGGGCGACAACCTCTCCAACTGGTACGTGCGACTGAACCGCAAACGTTTCTGGGCAGGGGAGATGACGGCCGACAAGCTGTCGGCCTACCAGACGCTCTATACGTGTCTGCGCACACTCTCGCAGCTCATGGCGCCCATAGCGCCGTTCTATGCCGAAAGGCTATGGTCAGACCTGTTGGGAGAGGGGAGCGGCTTCTCATCCGTACACCTGAGCCTGCTCCCGGCGGCCGACGAGACGATGATAGACAGGGACCTGGAGGATCAGATGCGCCTGGCCCAGGACATCACGAGCGCCGTGCTGGCCCTTCGCCGCAAGGTAAACATCAAGGTGCGCCAGCCCTTGCAGACACTCTTGGTGCCCGTAAGCTCGCCCCGTCAGCGACAGATGGTGGAGGCCATGGCGGCCCTGATAAAGGGAGAGGTGAACGTGAAGGAGCTGAAGGTGGTAGACGCCAACGAGAGCGGCCTGGTGAAACGTGTCAAGGCCGATTTCAAGAAGCTCGGTCCACGTTTCGGCAAGGTCATGAAGCAGCTTGGAGCCGCCATCAAGGAGATGAGCCAGCAGCAGATAGCCGAGCTTGAGAAAGAGGGACGCTACACGTTCACCTCGATCGAGGGCTCACCGACCGTGACGGTTGATGATGTGGAGATCCTGGCCGAGGATATCCCCGGCTGGGCGGTAGGCAGCGCCGGCGACCTCACCGTGGCGCTGGACGTGACCGTGACCCCGGGCCTGAAGGCCGAAGGGGTGGCCCGCGAGCTTATAAACCGTATCCAGAACATCCGCAAAGCCTCCGATTTCGATATCACCGACAAGGTGAGGGTGGTGCTCCAGGCACATCCGGCCATAGAGAAGGCCCTGGCTGACTATTCAGGCTATATAGCCGCCCAGGTGCTCGCAGACAGCATCGAGGCCGCACCCTCGCTGCCTGAAGGCGCCCAGGAACTCGAGCTTGACGATGTGAAACTGCGCGTAAGCGTGACCCGAGTCTGAACAATATGGGCCTTGTCACCGTTTTCAGGAAAAACACCTGACGAAGGTGGCAAAGCAGAATCATTGTAGAACACACTATATCAGACTAAACGTTATGGCAGACACATTGAATAAAGAGAGATATACGGACCAGGAGCTGGAGGAGTTCCGCACGCTCATACAAGCCAAGCTCGACAAGGCTACGCAGGAGTATGAGGAGCTGCGCTCGCTGGTGGTGAACGACGCCGACAACAGTGACGCCGACACGGCTCCCACGTTCAAGGCCCTTGAGGAGGGCGCCAATACCTTGGGCAAGGAAGAGGCGGTGCGCCTGGCCCGCCGCCAGGCGGATTTCATAGCCAAGCTGAAGGGTGCGCTCGTGCGTATCGACAACAAGACATACGGCATTTGCCGTGTCACCGGCAAGCTCATCCCGAAGGAGCGTCTGCGCGCAGTGCCGCACGCCACGCTCTCCATCGACGCCAAGAGATGAACCCGATTGCCAATCATACTTAAAATGAGGGGTGAGGCATGGTGCGACGCCGTGCCTCACCCCTCATTGATATAGAGGTTGTTTAAAAAGAAACGTTAAAATTTGGGGCAGCTGGTTTTTAGCTAAAAGCCAGCCGGATCAAGGACAGTTTCTTTAACAGCCAAGGTTTGAAACATTAATAAACTTAAAATACAAGGAAATTTAAAAATAGCACTTGACTCGTTCCTGCTGACGGATTTTGCATTTTGGCTCAGTCACATAGCCCGCTATGCTCCCTCGCCTGCAACGCAAAATCCGCTCGTCATGAACGACCCCAAATTTCACGTTTACTTTTAAACAACCTCTGAGTCGACTCAATACTTATATGAACTGATTTTTCAATCGCTGATATGGCTGAAATAAATGTTGAAAATATCAAATCCCAGATGCGCAAAGGGGTGCTGGAGTTTTGCGTGCTGCTCATCCTGCGGCACCGTCCGGCCTACGCCTCGGAGCTGATAAGCGCACTGAAAGACGCCCACCTCATAGTGGTGGAAGGCACCCTTTATCCGTTGCTGACGCGCATGAAGAACGCGGGGCTGCTCGCCTACAACTGGGTGGAATCAACCTCCGGCCCCCCTCGCAAATATTATGAGCTGACCGACAAGGGAAGCACCGCGCTGGAAGCCCTGAGGGAGCTGTTCTCGGAGATAGAGCTTTCGGTCTCCATCCTTTCTAAAAACAACGACACGGAACAATGAAAAAAACATTCACATTAAGCATCTCCGGCCGCATCTTCCAGGTCGAGGAAGATGCCTACGCCTTGCTTCTTGATTATCTGGAGAGCCTCTCGCAGGTATTCAGAGGCGCCGACGGGCGCGAGATAGTGGCCGACATCGAGGGCCGTATAAGCGAAATTTTCCAGGAAGAGACGGACAACGGCAAGGTCGTCTTCACCCTGTCGGACGCCGAGAGCGTGATCGCCACCATCGGCAATGCCGCACAGCTGGCGGCGGCCAGCGGCGTAGAGGATACTTGCGAGGGCGACCGCAATGGCGAGAGTGACCGCAGTGCCGAGAGTCAATGCCCGCCTCCGTTTCCCGAGACACAGCCGGCGGGGCAGAGACGCAAATTGTTCCGCTCCGAGAGCGACAAGGTGCTGGGAGGCGTGATGGGCGGACTGGGCATGAGGTTCGGGGTAAGCGTGCTGCCGCTGCGCATAATCACGGTACTGCTGATATTCCCTCTCGGCTTTTTCCCGATCTTCATAGCCTACTGCATAGCCTGGGCCATCATCCCTCTTGCCAACACCCCCGTGCGCAAGCTGGAACAGCAGGGCCGTCCCGTCACGGTGGAGAACATAGGCGAGGTGGTGAGTACCGAGGTGACACAGACACCGCCTCAGGGCAACGGAGCCACATTCCTGCGCGTGCTCGGAGCCATCTGCATGGGTTTCCTCGGCCTGCTGGCAGGGATAATAGGCATCGGGCTGCTCATAGCCCTCGTGGTGCTTCTCGCCCTGCTTGTGGCAGTGCTTTGCGGAGTGGCCATACCCGCCAGCACCCTTTCAATAGAGACCTTCAACAACCTGGTGGGCACCTGGGAGGTGACTCTGGCCTTCTTCACGGCCATCTGCATCTGCATGGCCATGCTCGTGCCCTGCATAGCGATGGTGTGGGCCGCCTGCAACGTCCTGTTCAAGGTCAAGGGCGCGAGCAAGGCCGTATGGATCACGGCCCTGGTGGTGGAGGCGATAGCCATAGCGGTGCCAAGCATAGTGATTCCGCTTGTGCTGGCCGCCTGACCCGTACAGTGACGGACTCCACGGGTCCCAAACGCATCCTATTGCGGAAGCGTAGAAAAATCTCATACAGTGATATAGTCGAGGACGCCGGCCGGAAGGGCAAACCCTGAAAGCCGGCGTCCCCGTTATACCTTGCCGGGAGCGGCCCTGGTCAGGATATGGAAAAGGGACGGTCACCCTTGGTCGAGTGTACCGTCCCGTCCCGGCAGAAGCCCGGTATTTCTTGTGTCAGGCGTTCTTTACCTGATCCACGATTGCCTTGAAAGCGGCGGGGTCGTTGACAGCGAGGTCGGCGAGGACCTTGCGGTTGATCTCGATGCCGGCCTTGTGGATGAGGCCCATGAGCTTGGAGTAAGACAGATCCTCGAGACGTGCGGCGGCGTTGATGCGCTGGATCCAGAGGGCGCGGAAATTGCGCTTCTTGTCCTTGCGGTCGCGATAAGCGTAGGTCAGACCTTTCTCCCAGGTGTTTTTGGCGACGGTCCACACGTTCTTGCGGCTGCCATAATAGCCACGGGTGAGTTTCAGGATTTTCTTACGTTTTGCTCTTGATGCTACGTGATTTACTGATCTTGGCATTTCTTTTTTGTTTTTTGGACGTGAGCGGCAAATTCAGACTTTGCGCTTGGCTCGGCTCGGCGTCCGGTTAATAAAAAGGTGTTGAAAAATTAAGAAAACTTGAAGTTTCCGGAAAGGGTCAGGCTCCGGCTTGTCACTTCATGGCGAGCAGTTCGCGTACAGCCTGCACGTTGGCGCTCTCCACGATGGTTGTGTGGTCGAGCACGCGTTTGCGCTTCTTGCTCTTCTTGGTGAGAATGTGGCTGTGGTAAGCGTGTTTTCTCTTGATTTTTCCTGTTCCGGTGAGAGCGAATCTCTTCTTACTGCCGGAATTAGTCTTTACCTTTGGCATTCTATCAAAAAATTTAGTTGTTGTTTATCACCTCGGCACCCGGTGCCTACGGTCTCTATTCTTTTTGTTATTTATTCTCTGTGGGTGTATCTGTTTTCTCCTTGACAGGAGCCTCGGTTTTCTCCTTGGCGGGAGCTTCGGGAGCCTTTTCAGGAGCGGCCTCTTTCTTTGGAGCCTTGGGCTTCACGGGGCTGAGCATGATGGTCATGCGCTTGCCTTCGAGCACAGGCATCATCTCCACCTTGCCGAGGTCCTCCAGGTCGTTGGCGAAGCGGAGCAACAGCAGCTCGCCCTGCTCCTTGAAGAGGATGCTGCGGCCACGGAAGAATACGTAGGCCTTCACCTTGGAGCCTTCCTTCAGAAATCCCTGCGCGTGCTTGAGCTTAAAATTGTAGTCGTGGTCATCGGTCTGGGGTCCGAAACGAATCTCCTTGACAACCACCTTCGTGGCCTTGGCCTTCTGCTCCTTCTGCTTTTTCTTCTGCTGATAGAGGAATTTCTGGTAGTCGAGCACACGGCATACGGGGGGTTCGGCAGTGGGGGAAATCTCCACCAGGTCGAGTTCATGGTCGCGTGCTATACGCAGGGCTTTCTGCAACGGGTAGATGCCCGGCTCCACGTTGTCGCCCACAAGGCGCACTTCGCGTGCCCGTATCTGCTCGTTGGTGGCA
>URZM01000138.1 GCA_900552315.1 uncultured Bacteroidales bacterium
TGATTTCCCTCGTATGCCGTTACACCTGGTTGCGGCGCATACCATGACAGACCGGGTCTCTCAGCTCCCTTAACCGAAAGAAGATGCTTACATTTGCATATCCCATAGTGCTGACGTTGTTGGTGCTTGTGCCTGTGGTCTGGCTTCTGTATTGGAGCGCGCGCAGGGCACGCAGGGCACGCCTTAAGAAATTCGGACATCCGGAGGTGCTCCGCCCCTTGATGCCCGATGTCTCCAAGTATAAGCCGGGCATACGCGTGGCTCTCCGTCTGTTTGCGCTCGCCATGCTCATAGTGGCTCTTGCCCGCCCGTGGGGAGGTTTGGTGGAGCAGTCCGCCAACAGGGAGGGCATTGAGGTGATGGCCGTGGTGGACGTCAGCAACTCGATGCTGGCTTCCGCCACCGACAATCCTGACGGCGCCTCGCGTATGGACGCGGCAAAGCTGATGCTGGAACGCATGGTCGAGTCTATGGGCAATGACCGTGTGGGGCTGGTGGTGTTCGCCGCAGACGCGTATCAGCTCATACCCGTATCCTCCGACTATGCCTCCGTGAAGTCGTTCCTCGGCATGATTGACCCTAACCAGGTTACGGCGCAAGGCACGAACATAGCTGACGCCATCGATACAGCCACGGGATCTTTCACCCAGGACGACAACATAGGCAAGGCTATAATCATACTTACCGACGCGGAGGAGCTGGAGGATGAGGAGTCCGTCATGGAGGCAGTAAAGAAAGCCCGGGAGAAGAATATACAGATAGACGTGGTGGGGGTAGGCTCCACGAAAGGAACCGTCATAAACACGCCCGAGGGCATCTTCACCGACGACCAGGGCAACGTGGTCTATACCAAGCTGAACGAGGACCTGGGCAAGAGTGTCGCCAAAGCCGGTGGCGGAGTATATGTCAACGCATCTTCCGCCAATGCGCTACCGACTTTGCAGAAACAGTTGAAGGATGTGAAGCGTGCCGCATTGTCAAGCAACATGCTTGCCCTTCACGACGAGCTTTTCATTTATTTCGCGGCCTTGGCGCTCTTGGCTTTGGTGGCCGACTGCTTCATGGTCAACCGCAAGAACAGTCTGCTGCGTAAAGTCACATTTTTCAAGAAGGAGGACAAGCGATGAGGAGATTCATATCAGTCATCTTGTGCCTGTTCGCGGTGTCGGCTATGTATGCCGTGGACATGAACGCCCGGAAGGAGCGTAAGGCCATACTGGACGGCAATGCCGCCTACAGGGGAAAGGACTATAAGGCCGCTCTCTCCGACTATGAACAGGCCCTGAAGATCAATCCCGGAAATATTACCGCGCTTTTCAACAAGGCGCTGGCGACCGCCATGATAGCCGAGGGCATGCCGGCCGCGCAGGCTGAGGATAAGTCAAAGCTGTTGGCTCAGGCGAGCAAGGATTTCGAGTCAGTGGCAAAGCACACGTCGGACAATCCCGCTCTTGCGGCTCGCGCCAATTATAATCGCGGCAATATCAGTTTCAAGGACAAGATATACCAGGAGGCCATCGATTATTATAAAAATGCGCTGCGCCTTAACCCCAATGACAACCAGGCCCGGCGCAATATGCGCATTGCGCAGCAGAATCTGCCCAAGCAGAACCAAGACAAGAACCAGGACAAGAACCGGAACCAGGATAAAAAGCAAGACAAGGAGAAGGACAAGGACAAGAATCAGGACAAGAACCGGGATAACAATAAGGACCAAGACAAGAATCAAGACAAGGACCAGAATAAGGACCGGAAAGACCAAAAGGACCAGCGGCAGCAGCCTCGCCAACAGAAACAGGACATGAACAACCAGGCAGCCGACCGCATCCTGAAGCGCAGCACGGACAAAGAGAACCAGACACGCAAGAATTTCACAATCGGCAATCCCAACAAACGCTCCCGTGGCTGGTGACGCTCACCTCCCGTTCATGTTTCCTTTCAATTAATTGTATATAACCTGACCCATGCTATTCAAGACAAGATACATACTCCTACTGACTCTGGCTCTGGCATGTCTCCCCGCCTTGCGGGGGGCGAGCATCCGCATTTCATGCTCCGGCGGCGGCCGGTATGCGGTAGGCCAGCAATTTGCCTTCATTGTCTCCATGGAGGATGTTAACGGCAATGTCTCCGTGTCCCGGAATATCCCCGGTTGCGCTTACGTGGGCGTGAACCAGTCCCGGTCCTTCACCTCCGTCACGAGTGACGGGCGCGGCAATGCGAGGATGACCTCTTCGAAGACCATGGAGATTGTGGTGCAGGCCACTCAGCCCGGCACATACACCTTCGGCCCCGTCAGCGCGGGCGGTGTCAGATCCAACACCGTGAGATATGAAATATCCGGCTCTGCCCCCGCCAAACCGACGCCCTCAAGCGTGGACATCCCTGGCGAAAACTCGGATGTCATTATCAGGGCGAGTGTCTCGGACAAGAACCCGTACGTGCAGCAGGGCGTCGTCTATGACGTAACCATGTACACCCGTGTCGCAGTCAATTGGCCAGAACTCAATTATCCCAAATTCGAAAACTGCACCTATGAGCTTGTTCCCGACACTCAGACCCATGATTTAAGGCGAGTGACCCTCAACGGCAAGGATTATATGGCCCTTGACCTTTACTCCATGATCGTGTACCCTTCAAAGACAGGTAAGGCGGTCCTTGCCGGTGGAGATGCCGTGGTGCCCCTCCCTCCTTTCGATAAGGCCAGGATTGACGTCAACGACATAGAGATAGATGTCCGAGACCTGCCCGGAATCTCCGAGCATAAGGATGTCAACGGAGTCGGTGAGTATGACGTTTCCATGCAGCTTCTGAGCAAGGCTGTACGCACCGGCGAGGCCGCAAAGGTGCGGTTCACCGTAAAGGGCAAAGGAAATCCGGCTTTCGTGTCTCTTCCGGACAATCTGGAAGACTTGTTGCCGGAGGGGTTCAAGTTATTGAAAAGCGAGTCTGAGATAAAGAAGGAGGTGACAGCCTCCGGCGTGATTGCCACCATAAATTTTGATTGCTATGTAATACCTTCAAAGGATGGGGACTACGAGCTGCCGCCCTTCTCGTTTACATTCTTCGATCCGGCGAAAGGTGAGTGGTACACGCGTGTGACAGAATCTATGCAGATGTCCGTGGCCCAGGGGACGCAGGCCCACGATGGCGACGATTCGCTTGTGTTTGACGCCGATCTGCAAGACATAGGCGATGCGGCTGTCAGCCACACGTATTTCATCTCAAGTCCCGTCTATTGGCTCTGGTATATGCTGCCGCTTGCCGCATTGCTGTTGACCCTCATGCTTTACCGCAGACGCCTTGCATTGCGTTCTGATCCGGAACTCCTGAAGCATAGGCAGGCCAACAGTGTGGCTCGCAAGCGTCTCAGGGCTGCTGCGGCCGCCATGAGGAAGGGCGATGCCGACAGTTTCTATGACGAGATGCTCAGGGCGGTGTGGGGCTATCTGGGTGACAAGCTCGGAATCCCCACCTCAGACTTGTCACGCGGCAATATCAGCACTGAGTTGCTTGATGCAGGTGTGTGCCCTGAGACAGCGGAGGATGCCCTCTCGGTCATTGACGATTGCGAGTTCGCGAAATATGGCTCCTCTGCCGGCGCGGACATGCAGCGCACCTACGACAATGCCGCGAAGCTTATCGATTCTTTGGAGTCGGAGCTGAGAAAGGTATCGCAAACCAATTCGTAAAGTTGAATTATCCTTATGAAACCCTATACCGTAAAAATATTGTTTATATTCATGGCATTGTTGTGGTCCGGCATGGCTGCGTATGCCACACGCACCGCTGCTGAGGCGTATGCTGCAGGAGATTATGACTCCGCCATACGCGTGTGGGAACAGGAACGGGACAGCTCAGGGGTAAGTTCCAGCCTGTTTTATAACCTCGGGAACGCTTATTCCAAGGTCGGAGACCAAGGCGCGGCGGTGCTTAATTACGAAAAGGCTCTCCGGATGGACCCCTCGAATAAACAGGCGCGTGCCAATTTGCGTTATACAGACAATATGGTTCAGATAGCCAACGAGTCTCTCACGGATGGCAAAAACATGGATCCCACTCCGGCAGACCCGGGTTTCTTCGACAATATCGGGAATCTGGTCTCGCGTCTCGCAAGTGATACGTGGGCGATATGGGGCGCCGTCATGTTCATGTTGTCGATAGGCTGTTGCGCGGCGTACCTGTTCATCCCCAATGTGACGGTGCGCAAGGTCGGCTTTTTCGGCGGAGCCGCGTTGCTTGCTCTGTGCACGGCTTGTGTTTGGGGCGCTGTGGTCTCAAAGCGTCATGCCCTGTCAAAAGACGTGTGTGTGCTGATGGCCGATGAAGCCGTTCTCATGCTCGACCCGGGCGCAGGTTCCAAGGCGGTGGGCACGCCTCTGAGCGCCGGCACAAGGCTGAAAGTGATGGGTACCGACAAAGACTCTGACGGAGGCGAGTGGGTGCAGGTGCGCGAGAACGGACTGGTATGGGCCGCGCATCCGAATTATGCGATGACCTGGCTTCCCGTTTCGGATGTGGCGATCGTATCGGTACCGCAGCTCGTGGAGTGAGATGCCTGATGGCTATCTGTCTAATAATTAGGAGTATAAAACTTGAACGATAAAAATAACTGAAAAATATCTCAAAAAAACTTGTAAGTTTGCGAAATAATTCGTAAATTAGCAAACCAAAAGAATTATTCATAACCCTCATAAAATTTTATATCATGAGCAAGACAATATCATTCAACGAGTTGCGCCGCATCAAAGACGCTTTGCCTGATGGAAGCACACACCGCATTGCCAACGAGCTTAATTGCACGGTGCAGACCGTCCGCAATTATTTCGGCGGTGTCAATTATCAGTTCGGCAAGAACGCCGGCTTACACATCGAACCGGGCCCCGACGGTGGTATAGTAGTGCTCGATGACACCACGATTTACGACATGGCTCTCGCCATTCTCGAGGAGCAGAACAAGAAGGATTGATTCTGTGGCAATAACCAGAGCTGGCAAGGCGTGAACTTTTTCATCGTCTTGCCGCTTTTTATGTAAAAAAGACATGGAGAAAAAATACATCACACTTGCCATCCATACCTATACGTTGGCCACGGCGCTCAAGCAGATGCTGGAAAAGCATGGTGTGCCGGTGCAGCTTGAGAATGTAAATATCGCCAATCCGGAGCCGTCTTGCGGCATACGTGTGCGTATCCCCGAGGATGCTCTCCCCAAGGCTTTGCGTCTGGTGGAGCAATCAGGTCAGCTCTCTCCTTCGGCCTTGGAAATGGAATTCAACGGAGTGGAGAACAAGATGCTGGTGCCGGTGGATTTTTCTGATTCGAGTTTCACGGCATGCAGGGTGGCTTTCGAGTTTGCGGAGGTCTTGAGGCTCCATCCGGTGCTGCTCCATGTCTATGCCACCCCGTATTATGACGGGTCGCTTTCAAGCACAGACAATTTCACTCTTGACATGAGGGACGCGGAGGTGCGCAAGAATCTGGAGAGCGCTGCGCGCTATGACATGAAACGCTTTTGCAAAAAAATAGATGACGCCATGGCTGCCGGTGACATGCCACATGTGCGGTACTCCACATTGCTTGACGAAGGGATGCCGGAAGAGGCGATACTGTCGTTCACACGCCAGACACCGCCCGAACTTGTCGTGATGGCCACGCGCGACGCCGACAAACGTTCGCGTGAACTGCTGGGCAGCGTCACCGCCGAGGTGCTTGACAATTGCCGTGTGAGCGTGCTCACATGGCCCGCGTCCACGGAATACAAAAAGCTTGAAACCCTGACACGTTCTGTATTCTTTTGCAACATAGACCAGAACGACCTCCTGGCTATGGATAT
>URZM01000139.1 GCA_900552315.1 uncultured Bacteroidales bacterium
CAAGGGTATGAGCTTTCGGAGTTTCCGGCACGGGCGGCGAACTCCCATTCGGCCTCGGTGGGGAGACGGTAAGGCTCCACGTACACGCCCTCGCGTCCCAGGGAGCGGCGCAGGTAGTCGGTGCGCCAGTTGGAGAAGGCGTTGGCCTGGTCCCAGCTCACGCCCACCACGGGGTAGTCGTTGTAGCCTGCGTGGGAGAAATACATGCGGGTGTAAGGCTCGTTGTACGCGTTCTCGAAATCGTTGATCCAACAGGTGGTGTCGGGGTAGACGTTCACGATGTAGGTGTTCAGGAAATCGTAGTCTCCGGTAAGGGGACGGCTCACGGTCTCGCGCACTATGCGGCCCTCGTCGTCGAAATAAGCCGTGTCCTTGCTTATGGTGGGCAGCTCGGTGCTGACGGCGTGGTCCGTGTTGTAGTCTCGGCGGGTGGGGGCGAGCCTGTTCTGGCGCTTGGCGGCCGCCGTGTGGTTGTATATCTCGTATCGGTAGTTGAGCTGGGTGGGGTCAAGCTCGCGGCGGCCTGTTATGGGGTTGGTGCGGTATACGCTCTCTATGGCACGCTGCTCGTCCTCGTTGGCGTTGCGCCAGGGTATGGCCTTGTTCCAGTTGAGGTAGGGCTTTATGGGGTTGCCCTCCTTGTCCTCCTCGATTTTGAAATCCTCGTTGCCTCCGTAGGCGGGGTCTGCGAGGCGTTCGCGGATAATGGAGTCACGCACCCAGAATACGAACTGCTTGTATTTGCTGTTCGTGACCTCGGTCTCGTCCATCCAGAAGGCGTCCACGCTCACCCCCCTGGGGTCAGCCTTTATTCCCCACACGCTGTCGTCGGCGGCCGGCCCCATCTTCCAGGCTCCCCGGTCCACGAGCACCATGCCGTAAGGGGTGGGCTCGGAGTATGATGCGCCTCCCACGCCGGTGACCTCGCCGCCGGCGGCGCTGCTGCGCGAGGCCATGCAGGAGGAGAGGGCGAAGGCCCCCAGAGTCATACCGCCCAGCAGGAGAGTGAGGTTGCGACTCCCTTGCGGGAGACTGCGCAGATATGTCTTCAGTGTCTGTTTCATATTGATGCGTGTGTATTTTGCGTAAAGTTTCCGTGTGCGGCTCCGGGTCACATCAGCCGTATGGAGCGGTGGCGGTTCTTGTTCTTTTGCGAGAAATCGAGCTTGAGCGAGTATCCGGCCACTATCTCGTGGCTGCCGGATGAGACCTTGGCTATTGCCGAGAGCGGATACTCGTAGCTGTAGCCCAGATAGAAATTCTTGAACTCGGCTCCAAGGCTCACGTTCACGCCCGATTTCCACCTGTAGCCCAGTCCGAAACTGAACATGCGGTTGTATCTGGCCCGCATGTCCACCTGGCCGGTGAAGTCGGTCAGGTCGGTCATCACAATCAGAGAGGGCTGCAATTCAAATAACGTGTTTTTGAGCGGAATATTGCTGCCTGCCGTAAAATATAGCGTGCGGTCGATCGGTATCTCGTACTCCTGGCTCTCGTTGCTCTCGGAGCCCTCGATGCTCATCCTCACCACCGGGGCGAGCAGATGGCGGCCGGAGAGGCCGACATAGAATTTGGGGTGGGTGTACCACAGACCGGCGCTCAGGTCTACGGTGTTGCCCGCGAGGTCCTGGGTAGGTATGGCCTCGTCGCTCTCGTGGTAGTCGTCGCCGTCGGGGAGCTCGACCTCGCTTCCCTTGAAGGCGGAGTTGACGTATGCGGCCTGCACGCCTATGCTCAGCTCCCCTTTGAACAGGCGGAGCTTGTAGGAGGCCTGCACGCCCAGGTCCAGGTTTGAGAAGAGGCCCTGGCTCTCCTGCATGAGGCTCACGCCCACGCCTATGCGCTTCTTGCCTATCTTTACGGGCATGTCGGCGGTGCCGGTGAAGGACTTGGGGGCGTTGTGGACGCCGAGCCATTGCAGGCGCGCGCCTCCGCGTATGCGCAGATAGTCCGTGCTGCCGGTGGCCGCCGCGTTGTAAAGCGTGGGTAGCTGGTAGTAGTGCGAGAACAGGGGATCCGCGTTCTGG
The DNA here is from genome assembly GCA_900552315.1 of uncultured Bacteroidales bacterium. GTDB lineage: Bacteria > Bacteroidota > Bacteroidia > Bacteroidales > Muribaculaceae > Lepagella. Next base: position 2,028 of record URZM01000139.1, read on the forward strand.
GCGACGGCCACGCCCCACAGCGGGAGCATGGCGGCCAGCGGAATCAATATCTTAATATGCGTTTTCAACAGCCGGTTGCCGATTAGGGAATTGATAATCAGTGGTTACTCAAAGTAGAAGGTGAGCACTATCATGTTGTTCTTGACCTTGCTCAGGGACTCTGTCATCTTCATCATGGAGGGGTCGTCGGCGAGATCCGGGCGGTCATGCTTCAGCACGTCGGTGAGGCCGAAGCAGAACTTTATTTCAGGATTGAGCTTGAAGAAAGGGAGGTAGAAATCGCATCCGAGTCCCACGGTGAGGTACGCGTCCGTACTGTTGAACTGAAGGAAGTCGCTGCGCTTCTTGCTCACGTCCAGGGTGCCCATGACGCCGCATGTGACGTAGGGGCGGGCGTTCTTGTATCGGTCGCCCGAAATCTTGAGGTCGAGGGGGAACACCACGTAGGCGCTCTTCACGTCCTGTTTCTCCACGGTGCCGGAGCCGGCCTCGCGGAAATGCACGGTCTTGTTGCCGAAATACATGCCCGGGCTGAACCTGAGGTTGAAATATTTGTGCAGGCGGAGGTCTCCGAGCACGTTGACGCAGAACCCGGGGCTGTAGGACGGCACCTCGGCGAACCAGTTCTCGCCCTCGGGGGTGGTGTAGCCGTTGTGGTTGAACTTCAGGTCCTGAAAGTGCATCCCGACCGAGAAGCCCAGGTGCCAGCGCTTCTGGTCGGCATACAGGCGGTTGCCCACGAAGTCATTTCGCTGGGCGGAGGCCCCGAGCGCGCACAGAGCCAGGAGCACGAGTGCGAGCACCCGCGCCGTGAGGCGGAGGGAAAGCCGTGAGCCGCGAGGGCATCGGGAGAGGAAATATGAATGGGAACAAAGCGTCATCAATAAGAAAACGCCCTTGGGCTGCAAATATTGTATGCGGCGCGTGAGGCGCCACTGCAGGCACACCCCGGGCATCGCAGGGGAGGGACGGGATTTCGGGGATTGGGATTTTTTGATTATTTTTGCGGTGATTATGGACCGTACAGTTACAGAGACGTCGCCGCGCCCGCGCGCCATGCAGTGGGAGAGGCTCATATCCAGCATGCGTCTGGGGCTTGAGGAGTACCACGACCCCAAGAGCAGGTCGCGCTCGGATTTTCAGCGCGACTATGACCGCATGATTTTCTCCTCGCCGTTCCGCCGGCTGCAGAACAAGACGCAGGTGTTCCCGCTGCCGGGCCACATCTTCGTGCACAACCGTCTGACCCACAGCCTTGAGGTGAGTTCGGTGGGCAGGAGTATGGCCAACGCCGTGGCTGACTCCTTGCGCCACAAGTACAAGGAAGAGCCTTGGGCGCCCCTGTTCCACCACATGGGGGACATCACGGCCACGGCGTGCCTGTGCCATGACATGGGCAACCCCCCTTTCGGGCACTCGGGCGAGAAGGCCATCTCCACCTTCTTCAGCGAGAGGGAGGGGAGGGGCCTGAAGGAGATGCTCTCCCCTGCGGAGTGGAGCGATTTCACCCATTTCGAGGGGAACGCCAACTCGCTGCGCCTGCTCACCCACCAGTTCGCGGGGCGCCGGCCGGGAGGTTTCGCCATGACATACTCGGCCCTGGCCTCCATAGTCAAGTATCCGTACAATTCGGTACAGGCGGGCCCGGGGGGCAAGTTCGGATTTTTCATGTCGGAGCTTGAGACTTACCGCAAGATAGCCCGGGAGCTGGGCATCCCTGCCCTGGACGGGGAGGGCACGCGCTTCATGCGCCATCCGTTGGTATATATAGTGGAGGCGGCGGACGACATCTGTTACCAGATCATGGACATAGAGGACGCGCACAAGCTCAAGATCCTGGGCCATGCCGACACGGTGGAGCTGCTCATGGGTTTCGTGGACCCGGCGCAGGCTCCGCGCGTGCATGCCACCTTGAGCCGTGTCTCCGACCCCAACGAGCAGGTGGCCTATCTGCGCTCGTCGGCCATAGGGGTGCTGACCGAGGGGTGCGCCCGCACGTTCCTGGAGCATGAGCGCGACATATTGCGCGGGGAGCTGAAGGGGTCGCTCATATCGAACATGGCAGACCGGCACGTGTGCCAGGCCTACGCCGAGTGCTCGAAGGCAGCTTATGCCCATATATATGCGGCTCCGGAGGTGGTGGAGGTGGAACTGGCCGGACACCGCATAATCAACTATCTGCTCCAGAGGCTGATAGAGGCGGTGATGAGACCTGAGGACTATGCCTCGCGCCTGCTGCTGCACAAGGTGCCTGTGCAGTATGACACGAAGGCGCCTACGCCATACGGACGCATACAGAGCGTGCTGGACCATGTGAGTGCCATGACGGACGTGTATGCCCTGGACCTGTTCCGCAAGCTGAACGGTTCGAGCCTCCCCGCCGTTTAACAATAAAAATGTAAAGTCCCGGCCTGCCCCGGGGCGCAAGACACGCGAACACGACATGATATGAAGAGATACGTGACCACGCTGCTTCTCGTAATCCTGACCATGGGCATCGCCCTGGCGGATGCGGTGAAGATCTACACCCCGGCCGATGTGCCGAATGTACAGAAAGAGGACATAACGCAGTTTGTGAGTGACCCGGCGCACTTTATGAGCGACGACGCTCGCGCCAAGGCGAACTCCAAGCTGTGCGAGCTGCGGGACAGCACCACGGCCGAGGTGGCCGTGGTCATACTCCCGAGCATAGGAGACGCGGACATATTCAATTTCGCGCAACAGCTGGCCACGAAATGGGGCATAGGCAAGGCCGACAAGGACAACGGCATGCTCGTGCTCTTCGACATGGACGGGCATCAGGTGCGCGTGCACCCGGGCCAGGGACTGGAGGGGATATTCACCGACGTGGCCTGCCGGCGCCTGATAAACGAGGTGATAGTGCCTCCGCTGAAGACCGGAGACATCAACGACGCGGTGCTTGACCTCTCGGACAAGCTCTACCAGGTGATGACGGACCCGGAGGCGGCTGCCGAGATACGGTCTCCCAAAGGGAACGAGGGTCCCCGCTCGCCTATCAACCTGTGGTACCTGATGCTTGTGCCCATCATAGCCACGGGGGCGCTCTATACGGCCCTGTGCAAGCGCATGTGGCACCTGAGGGGCAAATCGGACTATGAGAAGGCCCGCGAGCTGCATGACGGCACCTCCACGGTGATGGACGTGGTGCTGTGCGTGCTGACGCTTGGCCTGGGCGTTCCGGCGGTACTCATACGCATGTGGGCCGCCAGACATTACAGGGACAAGGCGCGCAAGTGCGACGTGTGCGGCACGCGCATGGAGAAGCTGCCGGAGGATGAGGACAACAAGTACCTGAGCGAGGCTCAGGACATGGAGGAGAAGCTCAGGTCCGTGGACTATGACGTGTGGCTGTGCCCTAAATGCGGCGCCACGGAGGTCTTCCCGTTCCCGGAGCTGAACACGGGCTACAGCGACTGCCCGTATTGCCACACCAAGGCCATGCATCTGCTCTACAACACCGTGCAGCGCCCGGCCACTGCCACGCGCAAGGGACTTGGGGTGAAGGTGTATGAGTGCAGGCATTGCGGCAAGCGGCTCTCGCGTCCGTACGAGCTGCCGATAGCGGCAGGCGCCGCCCCGGTAATCATCGGGGGCATCGGTGGCGGTCGCGGTGGCGGCGGTTTCAACGGGCCGACCGGCGGGGGCTTCGGCGGCGGCAGTTTCGGCGGCGGGGGCTCCACCGGCTCCTGGTGAGCGGCGTGAGGCCGGACATGAAAAAGCCAGTAACCGCAGGTGGGAGGCTCTCGGAAGAGCCGGGACCTTTTTTGGTTGCTGG
>URZM01000140.1 GCA_900552315.1 uncultured Bacteroidales bacterium
CTGCAAAAGTCATACTATTTCAGGCGGCAAACCACCAAATATGGGAGAAAAAGGGGCCTTCCGGGGAAAACTGGAACAAGATGTTGTGGCAAAGGGGCGGATCTTTCCACTCTTTCCACAGACGCGCGTCGCGCCCGGACAGCTCCTTCTGATTGAAATTGTTGATTGCCTCGTTCATTTCAACATGCTCTAAAGGAAAGACGGTCAGCCTGCTATAGGCACCTGAATCAAATGCAGATGGTCACCGGGCATTATATTGTAATCCACCAAAGCCTGCTCACGGCCATCCTCGTCCTCGAACTCAAGGATCTCCGGCTCCTCGCCGTCCTCCATCACCTGCCCTAGCAGATACTGGATAGGGTTGCCCCCGTTGTCAAGCTTGGGAAGCTCGAACACTGAGACGATGCTCGAAATCTGGTCGCGAATCGTCTTGTTTGGGTCAGTGACCTTCACCTCCACCTCCTCGAAAGAAGAGCCGTCAATAGTCAGATTGATGATAAACTCATCCTCATAAGTTTCCTCGTTTGCCATTTCTATATATGTTTTAAGATGTTATACTAAAGCTATTTAACCGAATCACCAGAGCCAAGCCCCACGCGGCCGGTCATAATTCTTGGAGCGATAATCCTCAAACTTGTTCTTAAAAACAATCAGCTGATAAGCCTCCTCCGGGAAGCGCACAGGCTCTCTGAGCCCCTGACGATACAAAGAAAGGGAATACTTGCCGTTGTCCGGGTCCAGGCCGATGATAAGGTCCGCCTTTGTATCGCGATGCGCTCCATAGAATTTCTCAATCACATCCCCGGCCATGTCAATGTCCAACCAGAAATAAGCCGAAAACTCCGTCTTCCCCTGCATCCAGCGCACAGCGACCTTACGAGGCACCCCGGCCCGGTGATACCGCAGCAACCTCCCGTCACCTGTCTTGTCAAAAGTCCCGTCCCAAAGCACCTCCCGAACCGTCACCTCATTGATACTCTCAGAAAAAGCACTGCCATTTTTCATGAACATAGGCATATATCTATACATGAACCGGCGCTTAGAGCGCTTCACAAAGATTTCACCTATGCCATTAGACTCGTCTTTGACGTTGTCCAATGCCTCGTTATATAATCCATCAAGCTCATCTACGACCACCTCCCCGGTTAGAATCTCGTTTATAACCGATTTCATGTCATTGCCCAAAAGCACATAAACATCCGAAGTGTTGTCGAATATGAAGCGTATGGAATGTGGCTGCTCAACCAAATTGTCGGGATTCAACGTGACGTTCACTGCCTTGAAGCATCCGGTGAGACCATTTATCCACTTAAGGCTGAACCGACACCGACCAACAGATTCCCCCGGCAAGTCACAAAGGTACTCGACAGCCTTTTCTCCCCAACCTTTGACATTGCAGTAAGACAAATCAGTGGACCTTCCCTCGCCATCCGCTATCTCGAACTCGGGCACCCACATTCTTCCACATCTTGAAATGAAGGATACAGCTATCATGCTCACAAAGTCAACTTGTCCAACTGGCTGGGTGGTTGCAGAAAATTCACCATGGAATGTTTGGCTGCCGACTGCTTTAACCTTTCCACTACCTCCCCGGCGCCATCGGCTACGGCAGCCAACGGATTTACTGCACGTTCCAGCGCCGAACCCAGGGCCTCAACCGGATTCATTCCTGACTCTTCTGTTCCTGACTGCGCCGCATCTATTTCCTTTCGTGTAAAAGGTGCGGAATATGCCTGCAAGTCAGGTCTGTTGGCCAAGGGGTTGACCACACGCATAAACGACAAGGCCATATCCTCCGCAAAAGACTGTCCCGAATCAAGTATTTCACCTTTCAAAATAAAAAGATGCACCCTCTCCCTCCCTCTCAGCGGATTCTTCAGCTCCGACCTATTATGCAGCAGGAGTCCGGTGGCGACCCTCATCCAGTTCAGGCCGGCGGCATTGAACGTTATGGCATGGCGGCGTGAGGTGACTATGGCGTTGTTGCTCGCAAGTCCGCCGCCTAATGAATGTCCAATAAAGGTCAGTTTCACCTTTCTTCCGCACTCTTTTTCCACAGCGCTCACAGCCCGGTCGAGTATCAACGCATTCGTGACTGACTGCTGATATTGTGGCGACAGCCCTGTAAGGAATTGAGAGATATTTGTAGTGACCCAGTCTCCATTGAACAACAGGTCCTTGCCGAAATCGCTGCCTGCCACACAATACATCACCTCGTAGTCTTCCTCGTTGACATACAGTACGGAAGCGAGTCCTGAGTTAGCGCAAAAGAAAGTCCACTTGTTGAGAAAGCCTTTGTTGCCTACAAGCGAAAACCGTTTGTCCTTGTCGTTCTTAAGCTGATGTATAATCCTGCTGGACAGGCTGTTGTCCCATCCTCCCTGATGGTCACACATTCCCACCCAGCTGCTTTGCTGCAAATTTACTGCGTCCCATTTCGCCAATGCTTTGGCGACTCCTCCTGTGGAGATTTCCGTCTCCTTGCCATACTCTTTTCGGAGACGGCCTGTCGTATCCAGTACCCCGGTTTCATAGCTCTCAATCAGTTTCCATCTCTTGGGTATTATCTCCAGCTCCTCTATTTCCTTTTGGGTACTGTCTTTCCTCGAGTCTATCGAGCTTTCTCGCAAACCTTTCACCACATTATAACATGGCACGAGTTTACCCACCATATCGGAGAAGGAACCTTTCTTTGCCTCCTTGGCATTATATTCATGGGTGCGGCACAGATAGTATGTGTACTCGCACAACACCGCTGCGACCTTGGCGTCCATATCCGTCGGCGAATCGGCATCTCGCGGAGCAGGGCTACTTTCCGGCACACTGTCAAATATCGGCAGTTCATGTATGGCCGAGATTCTTATTCTCTTGTCCGTGAAGGAAATTGCGGACTCCCCGACTCCGCGCAATTCCGCTGTGCTGTACTTATTGTCCTTGTCAAGTTTTATGCCCAACAGCCATGTGTTCAAGCTTCGGAACGAGGTAGAAGGCACAAACACCTCTATCACTACATCCGACACGGTCATGGCGGCATAACTCTCGGCAAGCTCCTTTATTTTACGGGCCGCCATTTCCACTCCTCGTCCATCCCCCTCTCTGATATTCAACTGTACGCTTTCCACCACTCCGTTGAACTCTGTAATAGCTTTCAGCTCCTCAAGCACACCCGAATAATCCATTTTCGGCTCAAACGCACCTACACGCGTCTTCCCATCCCCGAAATCGACATCCTTGATATCGGTGTCGAAAATGACGAGAACCTGCAGCATGATGGATTGCAGCTGCTTGTATACAAGCGACTGCAACTCCGCATCCTTGGCCAATATCTCATTAGGGCTTCCCACAACTTTCAATCATCCGAGAGTTTTATTCGGATTTAAATGACTTAAACATGAAGATGACTTTATTGAATATTTAAAAATCAAGCATCATAATCGATTTTTTCACCAACGCCGTCGGGTTTTGTCGAACTACGATTATTAGGGTCATTCTTTTTAAATATAGTATTGGGCTTTTGACCTGTCTGTGGTTCTCTAGGACGACCTTTGCTACCACTCCCATTAAAACCATCGCCTCTACCAGAACCACCACCATAACCACCAGCATAACCGCCAGTACTACCACCACTGCCTCCAACCGGCTTTACAGGTTCTACTGAGGCCACATTATTGGTGCGGGTTATTCCTGTCGTCTGATTCTTTGAAATTACACTAACCTGGTCATTAGTTCCATTCTTCAAAATTATTTTATTACGTTCTCGGTTGAGTTCAACAACTTTTCCTTTCTCAATAGCATCCTTACGGGCCTTTTCCGCACGTTTTGCCGCAAGCTCATCTTTAGGCTTGTCTATCAATTGCTTATCAAGCTTATGAGCTTTCCCCTTGTTTAATTTTACTATCTTGGACTTCTTGCTTTGCTTGGCAAGCTTAACGCCATTCCTTGCTATCTTGGCAGCACCGGCAGTATCTCCTATGCCCGGTATCGCCGCAACAAGAGAAAAAGCAGCATCTGCCCAATTACCTCGACATGCGGAGACACAGGCATTCAAGAGATCCGGTATCGCGCCAACCCCTGGTGCCAAACCAGCAACGTCAAGTGCCATCTGAATGCCATCAAACACTTCCTCTATAGACAATTCAACCTCGGCATCCGACTCAAGTTCCTGTTGGGTGTCCGGTTGTTGTTTCTCGATATCCTGATAAGTGCCGGGGCTTTGCCCATCTGAGGTGAACGAGATGACACCGCCGTAGACGCAGCGGCAGGTGCTGGATTTCAGCAAAGCGGGCTGTCCCTTTATCAGCACGTCGTTCTTGCCGCCCATCCAGGGGAACGGGGTGTTGGGCACACAGGGCATGGGGGTCAGATGCCCGTGGTTCGCCGCCGTGGCCGAGCCGGTGGCCGGAAACGCCACCGTGTGGCATCTCCCGAAAGGCGCGATGTTGCGCATCGGCACATGGTCGCTTATATTGCCCTGCGGCTGCCCTGTGAGCCAGACGGTGCGGTCAGGGAATACGGTCAGCGTAGCGATTCTGTCCCCGCACGAGCACCTGATACGGGCCTTGGAGCATACGTAAGAGTCAGCCATGATATGATGAAATTAAAAGGGTCAGTTTGTCTTGACCTGCGAGGCCTTGATGTCGATGCGCTCCGAGGCGTTTATAGCCACATCCGATGACGCCTTTATGTTGTGGGTGGTCGAATACTCAAGATATTTATCCTTGGCCTCGGCGCGTATGTTCTCTGCCGTGAGCTGGAGCTTGTGCGTCACCTCCTCGTCCTTATTCTCCTCCACCCGCACGAACTGGTTCTTGGTCACGGTCAGCGAATCGTTGCGGCCTATGTTGGCCGTGCGGTCATTGCTCGCGTTCTCCCGTATGTCATTGTCGGCCACACGCTGCATGTCATGCGAGGCCGAGATGAAGATGTCATTGTCGGCGCTCATGTCTATGTCATGGCCCGCATGCATGATTATGTCCTTCTTGGCGTACAGCTCTATGTTGCCGGTGGACTCCAGCTTTATGAGCTTCTCGTCCGTGGAGAACGTCAGTATGTAATTCTCCTTCTTGTTGTCATATATGCGTATATATCCGCCCTCCCCCCGGTCCCAGATCTCTATGGTATGTCCGTTGCGGGTGCGGATGGCTTTCACCTGATTGTCTGCGGGGAGCCAAGCCCCGTCGGGATCCGCCACGCCGTTGTACAGGGTGCCCTTCACGAAAGGTCGCTCGGCGTTGCCTCCCTCGAAGTCCACCATCACCTCCTCGCCTACCTCGGGTATGAAGCTGAAACCCTTCTCCCTGCCGGCGTACGGCTGCGAGAGCCGCAGCCAAGGGGTCTTCATCTCGGCCGACTGCTGCGCCTGCCAGTCGAACTGCACCCTGACCCTACCCAGATGGTTAGGATCCTCGTTGTCAGTGACCTTGGCGCGGCACGACGGAGCCTCCGGGTATATGTCGCTCCCGGTGTAAGGCGGATAGTCGCATGCCGCCGGGATTCCCTCGAAGCGGTTGTAATAAGTCTCGTCAGCCCCGAATACATGCACAAGCTCCGTAATCAGTATCTCGTCCTGGTCCACGTCACTCACAACGCCCGGCAAGTCCTTGGACAGGAAATTGTCCCGTATGATCAGCGTGTTGCCGATTTTCAGGCGAGAGCAGAAGGTGGTGCCTGAGTAGGTGACCATGCCCGCCTTCTCGCCCCTGGCCTGGGTTTTAGTGGATATGTCAAGCACTGTGGAACGCCCGTCCGAGTCGGC